>NZ_JBIBKS010000031.1:0-79043 GCF_042959345.1 Streptomyces sp. NPDC007905
GCTCGACGAATGCGATTGAGAGCGTGAACGCCCGCATCCGCAAGGCTGTTCGGGCCCGCGGTCACTTCCCCTCGGAAGCCGCCGCGTTGAAGTGCGTCTACATGGCGCTGATGAGCCTGGACCCGACCGGGAAGGGACGACGCCGCTGGACGATGCGCTGGAAAGCACCACTGAACGCGTTCCAGATCGCCTTCGAGGGCCGACTCACCCCCACCAGCCACTGACCCTCAACAACCAAGATCAGCCGTTGATTGGACAGACCCCCTCCTGGTCCGCTGCAACAACCGCCGCGCGACCCGCTGCGAAGCCTGTGCCGAGGTCTACCGCCGCGACACCTTCCACCTGATCACTTCCGGCCTGCGCGGCGGCAAGGGCGTCCCGGAACGCATTGCCGCGCACCCCCGGGTCTTCGCCACCTTCACCGCCCCGAGCTTCGGCCCTGTCCACAACCGCCCCACCGGCCAGGCCGGTTCGGTCCGCCGTTGCCGCTGCGGCGTCCACCACGATCAGGACGAAGCCGCACTCGGTACCCCGCTCGACCCGGACACCTACGACTACGAGGCCGCCGTCCTCTGGAACGCCCACGCCGGTCCGCTCTGGCGGCGCTTCTCCACCTACCTGCGCCGCGAGGTCGCCAAGCGCGCCGGACTCTCACAGCGCGCGTTCCGCCAGCACGCCCGGGTCTCCTTCGCCAAGGTCGCCGAGTACCAGAAGCGCGGAGCCGTCCACTTCCACGCCGTCATCCGCATCGACGGCCCCGAAGGCGGCGACACCCCGCCTCCGGCCTGGGCAACCGCCGAACTGCTCACCGACGCCATCGGCGCCGCCGCCGCTCACGTCTGCGTGGACGGCCCGGTCATCGACGGCCGCTCGCACTCCTTCGCCTTCGGCCGTCAGCTCGACGTCCGCACGATCCGTTCCGCCGACTTCGACGGCGGCCAGGAGCTGACCGAGCGGGCCGTCGCCTCGTACATCGCCAAGTACGCCACCAAGGGCGCCGAGACCGCGACGGGAGCTCTCGACCGCCCGCTGAAGTTCCTCGCCGAACTCGCCCAACTCGACGTCAGCGACCACGCCCGCCGGCTGATCCGAACGGCCTGGACGCTCGGGGCCCGCAAGGAGCTGGAAGAACTCCGGCTCCGGGCCTGGGCCCACATACTCGGCTTCCGCGGCCACTTCTCCACCAAGTCCCGCCGCTACTCCACCACCCTCGGCGCCCTCCGCACCGCCCGCGCCGAGTGGCGCCGCGCCCAAGCCGCAGCAGCCATCGAGGGCGAGACGGACACGACCCTCATCGTCGCGCATTGGGTCTTCGCCGGAACCGGCCTGTCCTCCGCCGAAGCCTGGCTCACCGCATCCCTCGAACCCGCCCCCGGAACAGAAGGAGAACCAACCCATGGCTGAGCGGCGCCTGACCGTGGCGCAGGTTCCCGACGAGCCGCGGCCCCTTCCACGGCGGTACCTCACGCCTCTGGATGTCGCCGAACTCCTGGGCGTGCCGATCGAGACGGTCTACCAGTGGCGCCGGAAGCGCACCGGTCCCCGCGGCTTCCGGGTCGGCCGGCACCTGCGCTACGACCCCGATGACGTCCGGGTGTGGGTCGAGTCCCTGATGGAAGGGGCTGCCGCCTGATGGCCGGACACATCCAAGACCGCTGGTACAAGAGCGAGACGGGTCCGGACGGCAAGGTCCACAAGGTCAAGAGCGAGCGTTACGGCTCTGGACTTCGCTACCGGGCGCGCTACGTCGGTCCGGACGGTACGGAGAAGGCCAAGAGCTTTCCCGACCGGCAGAAGCGGCTTGCCGACCAGTGGCTCGCCCACATCGAGGCGGACATGGCACGCGGGCAGTACATCGACCCGCGCGCGGCCCGGATCACCTTCCAGCAGTACACCGAACGCTGGGTGGGGACCCAGGGTGCTGACCCGAACACCCAGGCTTCGATGGAGTCGCAGCTTCGGCTCCATGCGTTCCCGTACCTGGGTACGCGCCCTCTTGGGTCCTTCCAACCCGCCCACATCCGTGACTGGGTGCGGCAGCTTCAGGAGAACGGCATCCGGGGCTCGTATGCCCGGACGATCTACTCCAACGTGCGTGCCGCGTTGAGCGCGGCCGTGGATGACGGGCATCTCCCCCGTAACCCGTGCGCGGCTCGCTCGGTCCGGCCGCCGACCGTCGACACCAAGCGCGTCATGCCGTGGACGCCGGAACGGGTCTTCGCCGTACGCGCGGCCATGCCCGAGCGCTTCCGGGCGATGGTCGATCTGGGCGGTGGGTGTGGGCTCCGCCAGGGCGAGATTCTGGGCGTGGCTGTAGACGCGATCGACTTCGAGTCGGACACGCTTCACGTGGTCCAGCAGCTCAAGCTGAGCCGCAGCAAGGCCGTGTTCGCCCCGCCGAAGGGCGGCAAGCTGCGGGACGTCCCGCTCCCCGGGCCGGTCGCTGACGCCCTCCGGGCGCACATGAAGGAGTTCCCGCCGGTCGAGATCACGTTGCCGTGGAAGGTCGCGGACGGTCCCCCGGTGACCAAGCGGCTGATCTTCACCGGCCCGCGTGGGGGTCATGTCTGGCGCACGTCGCTCAACGAGGAGGCGTGGAAGCGGGCGCTGGCCGGCGCCGGGGTGATCCCGGCCCCCGAGCGTGGCCAGCCGCACGCCGAGTCCCGCGAGAACGGCATGCACGCGCTCCGACACTTCTACGCGTCGGTGCTCCTGGACGCCGGGGAGAACATCAAGGCCCTCGCCGAGTACCTCGGCCACTCGGATCCAGGGCTGACGCTGCGGGTGTACGCGCACCTCATGCCGTCCAGCCAGGAGCGTACCCGGAAGGCGATCGCGGGCACCTACGAGACGAGCAATGCGCTCGCAGATCAGATAAAGAATCCGTAATGCCGAACCAGTAATCCCTAACCCGTAATCCCTAACCCGTAATACCGAACAAGCAATGCCTCTGAGACGAAACCGTAAAGCCGATCGGCGCCGCTCAGCGACTAACCAGATCCCCGCCTCTCACCAGGAGCAGGGCCCCGGGCAGCGCGCAACAACGGTGGCGACGCCCCTGGAGAGGGAGGCGACAGGAGCGGCGGGGAGTCACGAGACGGCTCCTGAAAAGAGTGGAAAGTTTGGGAAGTTTTCCAAGGTTTTCGGAGCGCTCCGGCTGTCCACGTCCGTGGACAATCCGTCCATCAAAACGGACAAGGTGGCGCCTAGCTGGACGTTTGATTCACACGTGACGACTATGGGAAAGTTTCCGCAGCATGCGAATGCCGCCCGGTCCGGGGCGGCATTCGCTTCCATTTCTGCGCTCGGAAACCCTAGCCAGGAACCGATCACACATGGAGGCCCTATGGTCCCACGCAACGGCGTCACCGTCGACATCCATCCTCGCGATCTGCCGATGGCGCTCGTCGGCACGGCTGGCGGCACCCTCGCTCTCTGGGCTCACGCCCCCGTCGGAGTCGCCATCCCCACGGCCCTGCTGATCGCCCTCGACATCCGCATCCGCCGCTCGCGCCGACGCATCTGACGGCCCGACCAAGCACCTGACGGCCCACAGACGGCCCAGCCCCACCAAAAAGCCCCCGACCTGCCAAGAAATAGCAGGTCGGGGGCTTGCTGGTGGTGCGTTACTTCTTCTTGCCCTGGTTCTTGACCGCCTCGATCGCCGCCGCGGCCGCCTCCGGGTCGAGGTACTTGCCGCCGGGGGTGACCGGCTTGAAGTCGGCGTCCAGCTCGTAGTAGAGGGGGATGCCGGTCGGGATGTTCAGGCCCGCGATGTCGGCGTCCGAGATGCCGTCCAGGTGCTTGACCAGCGCGCGCAGGCTGTTGCCGTGGGCGGCGACGAGGACCGTGCGGCCGGTCAGGAGGTCGGGGACGATGCCGTCGTACCAGTACGGGAGCATGCGGATGACGACGTCCTTGAGGCACTCCGTGCGCGGGCGAAGCTCCGGCGGGATCGTGGCGTAGCGGGGGTCGTTCGCCTGGGAGAACTCGGAGTCGTCCGGGAGCGGGGGCGGCGGGGTGTCGTACGAGCGGCGCCAGAGCATGAACTGCTCCTCGCCGAACTCGGCCAGCGTCGCCGCCTTGTCCTTGCCCTGCAGGGCGCCGTAGTGGCGCTCGTTCAGGCGCCAGCTGCGGTGGACCGGGATCCAGTGGCGGTCGGCGGCCTCGAGGGCCAGCTGCGCGGTGCGGATCGCGCGCTTCTGGAGGGACGTGTGGACCACGTCGGGGAGCAGGCCGGCGTCCTTGAGCAGCTCACCGCCGCGGACCGCCTCCTTCTCGCCCTTCTCGTTCAGGTTGACGTCCACCCAGCCGGTGAACAGGTTCTTCGCGTTCCACTCGCTCTCGCCGTGGCGGAGGAGGATCAGCTTGTACGGTGCGTCGGCCATGCCTCAGAGCGTAATCCACGCATTCGGCCCCCCGAGCGCCCTGCCCAGCAGCCGGACAGTTGACGGCATCCGTTAATTGAGTGGCCATGGCCCACCCCGCGCTTGTAAGTTGCGCATGCCGCTTGAGCCGCTTACGTCACCGTGCATCCGTGGGGGTCCTGCCATGTCCGTCGCCCGTCTCAGACGTGCCGCCCGGGAGACCGTCTCCGGGCTCCCCCGCGAGTTCTGGTGGCTGTGGACCAGCACCCTCGTCAACCGGCTGGGTGCCTTCGTCGCCACCTTCATGGCGCTGTACCTCACCCTCGACCGCGGCTACTCGGCCTCGTACGCGGGCCTCGTCGCCTCCCTGCACGGGCTCGGCGGAGTGGTCTCCTCGCTGGGGGGCGGGGTGATGGCCGACCGGCTCGGCAGGCGGCCCACCCTGCTGATCGCGCAGACCGCCACCGCCGGCTCCGTCGCGCTGCTCGGCTTCATGCACGACCCGGTCGCCATCGCCGCCGTCGCCTTCCTCGTCGGCATGGCCTCCAATGCCTCCCGGCCCGCCGTGCAGGCGATGATGGCCGACATCGTCCGGCCTCAGGACCGGGTGCGGGCCTTCTCGCTCAACTACTGGGCCATCAACCTCGGCTTCGCCGTCTCCTCCATGGGCGCCGGATTCATCGCCGAGTTCAGCTATCGCGCCGGGTTCCTGATCGAGGCCGCGATGACCCTGGCCTGCGCGGTCGTGGTCTTCCTCAAGCTGTCCGAGTCGCGGCCCACGCCCACGGCCAAGCACGCGGAGGGCGACGTCGGACTCGGTACGGTGCTGCGCGACGGGCGGTACATGGCCGTCGTCGGGCTGTCCTTCCTCGTCGCCCTCGTCTTCCAGCAGGGCTCGGTCGGACTGCCGGTGGCCATGGGCCGCGCCGGGTTCTCGCCCGCCGACTACGGCCTGGCCATCGCCGTGAACGGCATCCTGATCGTCGCCCTGCAGATCCCCGTCACCCGCTTCATCGAGCATCGCGATCCGCGCAGGCTGCTGGTCCTGTCGTCCCTCCTCGCGGGGTACGGCTTCGGGCTCACCGCCTTCGCCGGCTCGGTCGGCGTCTTCACGCTCACCGTGTGCGTGTGGACGCTCGCCGAGATCGTCAACGCGCCGACACAGACCGGGCTCGTCGTCCGGCTGTCTCCCGTCCACGGGCGCGGGCGCTACCAGGGCATGTACACCCTGTCGTGGTCCGTGGCCGCCCTGGTCGCCCCGCTGATGTCCGGCGCCGTCATCGACCGGTTCGGGGCGCGGTGGCTGTGGGCGATGTGCGCGGTCGTGGGGACAGTGGCCGGGCTCGGGTACGGCGTGCTCATGCGGCGGCTTCCGCAGGAGCCGACGACGGCCGCGCCGGTTGCGGCCGAGACCGGCGCCGAGCCCGAGGTCCGGACGGCCTGACGAGCACCGTGAGCGGGCAGCGGGCGGGCCCGTCGTGCGGGGCCGACACGTCCGTGAACCAGACAGCGGACGGCCCCGTCGTGCGGGGCCGACACCGGCCACGGGGGGATTCGTCCGCACCGGGGCGGACGACGGCCGGCGGGTCTGCCGGATCCTGCGCGGCCGCCCCTCGGGGCACCTGTGGTGGACCCGGACCGAGCTGCCGGACGCGCCGCTCGAGCCGTGCCCCCTCTCCGAAGGCTGTGCGGCCACCGGGACCGGCCGCCAGGCAGGCTCACGGATGCATCCGCGCCCCCTTCAGCACCTTGTCCACCCCGTTGCGCGGTCCGTACACCGCCAGCCCCACCAGGTCCAGCTCCGCCGTCGGTACGGCCCGGACCGCCGCACGGTTGTCGCGGTCGTTGCCCGTGGTGAACAGGTCGGCGGTGAAGACAGCGCGGGGCAGGGCGCGGCTCAACGCCTTGCCGTGGGCCGCCTTCAGGGTCTCCTTCGTCCCCTCGAGGACCAGGACCGGCTGGCGGAACATCGGCAGGTGGGCGACGCCGTCCGCGTCCTCGTACGGGTCGCCGATCACCTCGGGTACCTGGCTGCCCAGGCCGCTGACCAGGAACGCCGTCGCATTCAGGCGCTGCCAGGGCTCCAGGTCCTCGCGGAGCAGTACGGCGATCTTGGTGTCGAAACGGATCAGCTCGGTGTTCATGGGGTGAGACTGCCGACCGTCGTACGGCCCCGTCTTGTACGTTTTTTGCGTGGCCGCCGTTGCTCAGCCGGAAGTCTCCGCCTGGCGCCCGCCCATCCCGGGCGTCGTGGAGGTCTTCCACGCCCATTTCACCGAGTACGCCTATCCGATGCACGTCCACGACGCCTGGACCCTGCTCATCGTCGACGACGGGGCCGTACGGTACGACCTGGACCGGCATGCGCACGGGACCCCGCACGACACCGTCTCGCTGCTTCCGCCGCACGTTCCGCACAACGGCTCCCCCGCCACCGCGCACGGTTTCCGCAAGCGGGTCCTCTATCTCGACAGCAGCCACCTCGGGGACGAGCTGATCGGTCCGGCCGTCGACGGGCCCGACCTCAGGGATCCCGTGCTGCGGCTGCGGGTCGGGCAGTTGCACGGCGCGCTCGGGCAGCCCGGTGACGAGCTGGAGGCGGAGAGCAGGCTGGCCCTCGTCGGGGAACGGTTGCGGGAGCATCTGCGGCGGCGCGCCGCCGACACCCGCCGTCCCGGCCCGGCCCTCGCCCGTTCGCTGCGCGAGCTGCTCGACGAGCACGTCACCGAGGGGCTCGCCCTCGCGGAGGCCGCGCGGGTGCTGCACGCCCATCCCGCCCATCTGGTACGGGCGTTCAGCACCGCTTACGGCATCGCCCCGCACCAGTACCTGATGTCCCGCCGCGTCGGCCGCGCCCGCCGGCTGCTGCTGGACGGGCTGGCGCCGGGTGAGGTGGCGGCGGCGGCCGGGTTCTGCGACCAGTCCCATCTGACGCGGCACTTCAAGAAGCTGGTGGGGGTCACTCCGGGGCGCTATCGGCTCAGTGCGCGCTGAGCGTCGTGGAGGTTGCGCGGGCGCACGACATCCGTGGTGCCGTACAGCTCCAGGCGGGAGTGCAGGTCGCCGGTGAAGTCGGGGACGTCGATCTGGTCGAACTCCCGTACCTCGTCGAGGCCGACCGTCGCCGAGTACGGCGCCAGGCCGTCGATCTTCATCAGGCCCGCGCGGCCGTTGGTGACCCTGATGTTCCAGTGGGTGAAGCGTGCGCCGAAGAGCGGGCCGGCGCCGGCGTCTCCGCCGTGGCGCCCGTCGTTGTTCACGGTGATGTCGGTGCGCACGTTGGCGAAGGGCAGGCCGCGGTGCGAGTCGAAGGTGCCCATCCGCATCTCGCCGCGTGACCAGACGTTGTGGGAGGACAGGCCCTCCACGTTGATGCCGTGCAGCTGGGTGCCGGGGGGCGCCGGGACCGTGCGCTGCTCGATCGTGAAGTCCTCGATCAGGTTGTCGTGGGAGCCCTCGCGGCAGAAGTACGGGTGGTGGGAGCCGCGGCCGGCGACGCGGGTGCGGCGCAGGGTGCAGGCGGAGGCGGCGACCAGGCCGAAGCCGTTGTCGACGTGCCGGACCGTGACGTCGTCCACCCAGCAGTCGTAGGCGCACTGGAGGACGACCCCGTTGTAGCCCTTGTCGAGGAGGTGCGGGGACTGCGGGGTCTGCACCGCCTCCAGGGTCAGGCCCTCGACACCCGAGCCGGTCAACTCCTCGACGTGCGTGGTCAGTCGCGGGTCCCACTCCGGGCGTATGTCGAGCGGGAGCGGGCGTTCGAGGGTGACGCGGTGGCCGCGGACACGGGTGATGCGGACGGGCCATTCGTAGGGGACGTACGAGGTCAGCTTGGTCTTGTCGTCCCAGTAGTACGACGCCGGGCCGGGGCCGCCGCCCGCCATGTGCTGCAGAAGGGTGTGGGCCGGGTCGTCGGCGAGGCGGAGCAGGACCAGCCGGCCGGGTTCCAGGCGGTCCGCGTCGGTCACGGTCACCGTCCAGGAGCCCTGGCGGGCCGGCTCGACCGTCGTGAGGGTCGTCCACTCGTCCCGCCTGTTGCCGGTCCAGCCCTCGAAGGGCCAGGCGCTGGACCGGATCGCCGCCACCAAGGAGTCCCAACGGGCCCTCGGCGCGAGCCAGATCAGGCCTCCGGCCCATGACCAGGACGACTTGTCGCCGCCGTAACGGGAGCCGTAGACGCCGATCAGCTCGGTGAGGTTCTTCGTGGCGTACAGGGTGGTACGGCCGCTGCCGGCGCCGCGCAGGACGACGCCGGAGTCGGCGATGCGGATCACGTCGTCGATGCGGAAGGTGCCGGGCGGGATGGTGACCGTGCCACCGCCGGCCCTTCCGGCGGCGGCGATGGCACGGTTGATCGCGGAGGCGCAGTCCGTGGTGCCGTCGGGTACGGCGCCGAAGTCGGTGACGTCGACGAGGGTGCGGGGGCGCTCGAAGCGGCGGGATCCGGCGCGGTGGCCCGCCCGGCCGACGTACGGCACCTGCGGGTGGGTGAACGGGGTGCGGGTGAACTCCCGCCACAGGGAAGGGACTTCGATCGGCTCCGCAGCCGCCGTCCCGGTTGCCGCGGCCAGGGCCACGGCGGTGGCGCCGGCGAGGAGTGTCCGTCTGCTGACGTGCCCGTGGTTCATGTCCAGCCACTCCTTCATATTCATGCATATGAACGTTGTTCAGGAGTACGTCGGCGGTGAGCATGCCACGGCGCCCCGGGGCGGGGAAGAGGTCGCGAAGGAGAAGCCCGGTACGGTGGGGCGGTCAGTCGGTCGGGCGCTCGATCAGATGCTTGAACGCGTCCAGGTTCCGCGTCGACTCGCCGCGGGACACCCGCCACGCGTGCTCCTTGCGGATCGCGGAGGCGAAGCCCAGCTCCAGCAGCGTGTTGAAGGCGCCGTCCGCCGCCTCCAGCACCTGGCCGAGCAGACGGTCGGTCTCCTCGGCGGTGACGGCGGCGAGGGGCAGGCGGGCGGTGACGTAGATGTCACCGAGGTGGTCGACGGCGTAACTCACGCCGAACAGCTTGAGATTGCGCTCCAGCAGCCAGCGGTGGACGCCCGCCTCGTTCTCGTCGGGGTGGCGGATGACGAAGGCGTTCAGGGAGAGGGTGTGGCGGCCCACGAGGAGGGAGACCGTCGTGGTGAGCTTGCGGGTGCCGGGAAGCTTGACGACGTAGTTCCCGCGCTCCGGGCTCTCCCACTCCAGTTCGGTGTCCTTCAGCACGCCCTCGATGACCTGTGCGGCCTTCTCCACATCACCCATGCTGGGAGCGTACGCGACGGCGGTGGGACTGGGTCGCGGCCGTGTACACGTCCGCCGTGGCGGCCGCCGCGGTGTCCCAGCCGAAGGACTGCGCGTGCCGGGCGGCGGCCGCGCCCATGCCCGCCGACAGGGACGGCTCGTCGGCGAAACGGCGCAGCACGCCCGCGTACTCGACCGGGTTGTGGCCGCCTACGAGGAAGCCGGTGACGCCGTCGCGCACGGCCACCGGAAGGCCGCCGACCGCGGCCGCGAGCACCGGTGTACCGGTCGCCTGTGCCTCTATCGCGACCAGGCCGAAGGACTCGCTGTAGGACGGCATGACGAGCACGGAGGCCGCCCGGAACCAGTCCGCCAGCTGCTCCTGGCCGACCGGCGGGCAGAACCGTACGACGTCGGCGACACCGAGCCGGGCGGCGAGCTTCTGCAGGCCCTCGGGCTTGGCGAGGCCGCTGCCGCTGGGCCCGCCGACGACGGGCACGACGATCCGGGAGCGCAGCTCCGGGCGCTCGTCCAGCAGGACGGCGACCGCCCGGAGCAGGATGTCGGGGGCCTTCAGGGGCTGTATGCGGCCCGCGAAGACCGGGACCAAGGCGTCCTGGGGCAGGTCGAGGCGGGCCCGGGCGGCGGCGCGGCCGTCGGCGGGGCGGAAGCGGTCGAGGTTCACGCCCGGGTGGACCACGGCGACCTTGGCGGGGTCGGCCGCGTAGTGCCGGACGAGTTCGTCGGCTTCCTCGGCGGTGTTGGCGATGAGCCGGTCGGCGGCGGCGACGATCTGGGTCTCGCCGATGACCCGGGCGGCGGGCTCGGGGGTGTCGCCGTCGGCCAGGTTGGCGTTCTTCACCTTGGCCATGGTGTGCATGGCGTGCACCAGCGGGACGCCCCAGCGCTGGGCGGCGAGCCAGCCGACGTGGCCGGAGAGCCAGTAGTGGGAATGGACGAGGTCGTAGTAGCCCGGGCGGTGGCCGGCCCAGGCCTGCATCACGCCGTGCGTGAAGGCGCACAGCTGTGCGGGCAGGTCCTCCTTGGCCAGGCCTTCGTAGGGGCCGGCGTCGACGTGCCGGACGAGGACACCGGGGGCGAGCTGCACGGTGGGCTGGAGGCCGCCGGCCGTGGCCCGGGTGAAGATCTCGACCTCGATGTTGATCGCGGCCAGCCGCTGGGCGAGCTCCACGATGTAGACGTTCATGCCGCCGGCGTCGCCGGTGCCGGGCTGGTGCAGCGGCGAGGTGTGCACGGAGAGCATGGCCACGCGGCGGGGCCTGCGGTGCAGCCTGAGCCGCGGGGGGGCCGCCGGAGAGCGACGCCCGAGCCTGCTGACGTACTGGCTCACGTGCCGTTCCTCCTCGCTGCGGGCATGCCTGTCGGAGGACCGACCGCGCCCTCCAAGGGGGTGCAACAGCGGGGCGTTCGACTCCATTTCCCGATCAAGCGGCTTTACCGAACCATTACCCACTATCGCTCAATCGTTCGAGCACGGGTAGGTGGCCGGACAAGTGCCCCCCTACCCTCGTACGTATGACAGCCCGCGCGACGACCCGCCCCGTGGGAACGGTGACGCGCGGGACGACCAACCCCAACCGGCTGCGCCGCATGGACCGCTGGATCGCGGCCACGCACGGCGCCGAGCTGCGGCGTGCCGAGAATCCGGTGGCGGTGGACCTCGGATACGGGGCGGCGCCGTGGACCGCCGTCGAACTGCTCGGCCGGCTGCGGACCGTCGCGCCCCGCGCCCGCGTGGTCGGCGTCGAGATCGAGCCGGAGCGGGTCGCGGCGGCCAGGCCGTACGAGCGCGCGGGGCTGGCCTTCCGGCACGGCGGCTTCGAGATCCCGGTACCCGGGCGGCCCGCACTCGTCCGGGCCGCCAACGTGCTGCGCCAGTACGACGAGGACCAGGTCGCCGCCGTGTGGGAGCGGCTGTGCGCACGGCTCGCACCGGCGGGCGGCGGCTCGCGCGGCGGGCTGCTGGTCGAGGGCACCTGCGACGAGATCGGGCGTCGGCACGTGTGGGTGGCGCTCGGCCCGGAGGGGCCCCGGACGGTGACCTTCGCGACCCGGCTGGGCTCCCTGGAGCGCCCCTCGGACCTCGCCGAGCGGCTGCCGAAGGCGCTGATCCACCGCAATGTGCCCGGCGAGCCGGTCCACGCCTTCCTGCGCGACTTCGACCGCGCCTGGGCGGCCGCCGCACCCTACGCCTCCTACGGCGCCCGTCAGCGCTGGATCCGCACGGTCCGGGCCCTGCGGACCGACTGGCCGGTGACGGACTCGCCGACGCGCTGGCGCCAGGGGGAAATGACCGTGTCGTGGGGCGCGTTGGCACCGCGCACCCACTGAGGGGCTCAGGGCGTTTCCTGCGGATCGGATCGCGCCGGACCCGCGCCACCGGCGCGCTCCGGGGGGCCATGCCGGGGCCGGACGCCGGGAACGATCTCTGTGCGTCGTTCGTCACATCGGCGAGGAGATCGTCGTAACCGGCGGGGACCGGGGGGAGATGGGCGCAGAGGGCAGGGGGAAGCGTCCGTGCGGGGCGGGGAGGCAGACGGGGCGGGCGGGGAAGGAGCCCGGTGAGGACCGGGCGAAAATCCGACTTCCGACGACCTCTGTCGCTTTGCGCGTGTCCGTGGCACGATCCCTCAGGCCACCGTAAGTTACTGACGGTAAATCAGCTTGGGAGAGAGTATGGGTACGGGCAAGCGCGGCCTGCTCACGGCAGCCGTCACCGTGGTCTGCGCGGTGACCGTGCTGGCGGCGCCCGGCACGGCGTTCGCCGCCCCGAAACCCACACCCGGCACGAGCGCGACACCGAGCGCGACGCCGACTCCCCCGCCGAGCAAGGACCTTGAGAAGGTCCGCGAGAAGCTCGACCGGCTCTACCACGACGCCGCCGTGGCCACCGACTCCTACAACGCGGCCGAGGAGCGGACGAAGGAGCAGTCCGCCCGGATCGTCGCGCTGGCGAAGAAGATCGTCGCGGGACAGCGGAAGCTGGAGAAGCTGAAGGACCAGGCGGGCGCGGCGGCCCGGGCCCAGTACCGCTCCGGCGGACTGCCGCCCACGGCCCAGTTCCTGCTCAGCGACGACCCGCAGCAGTTCATCGACGGGGCCGGCACGGTCCTCAACGGCCAGCGGGCGACCACCAAGCTGATCGCCGAAATGACCCGCACCCAGAAGGAGTTGCAGGGGTACGCCGACGACGCCTCCGCGCAGTGGGAGAAGCTCGACGCCAACCGCAGGGCCAAGGCCGCCGCACAGAAGAAGATCAAGCAGCAGATCGCGGAGGCCGAGGAGCTCGAGTCCCGGCTGGAGAAGAAGGAGAAGGAGCGGCTCGCCGCGCTGGAACAGGAGGCCGCCCACAAGGCGCAGACCCGGTGGCTGGACACCGGCATCCTCAAGGAGATCGACAGCAAGGCCTCCCAGCAGGGCAGGAAGGCGGTCGAGTTCGCCACGGCCCAGCTGGGCAAGCCCTACGTGTGGGGCGCCGAGGGCCCCGACTCCTACGACTGCTCGGGCCTGACCTCCCACGCCTGGGCCGACGCCGGCCACCCCATCCCGCGCACCTCGCAGGAGCAGTGGAAGCAGCTCGAGCACGTCGACATCAAGGACATGCGTCCCGGCGACCTCATCATCTACTTCGACGACGCCAGCCATGTCGCGATGTACGTCGGCGACGGCGCGATCATCCACGCCCCGCGGCCGGGACGGACGGTGACGGTCGCGGGCGCGGGCTCGATGCCGATCCTGGGGGTCGTACGGCCGGACGCGTGAGCCAGGTCATGTGACGGCCCCCACGTGTCGTGGCTTTCGCTGCCGTGTGACCCACCGCACGCCCAACCCCCGTGCACACCGGGGTGGTACGTGAGCTTCGTCATCCCCGCTTCCTGGGCGACCTGTCCAACTGCGGTACATATCGCGGCATATGACAGCGTCCTGCACCGGAGCGGCGCGGCTCACACCATTCCATCGGGGTGGGCAGTACCGCTATGGTCACCCGTCGGTGGGTCGAGGTCCCTCGCCCCACCATGCCCTCGGGGGGAGGGAAGGAACCAAGAAGATGCCCGTACCCGTACCGCGGCAGAGAGCGATCCCGGCCGTGGAGAGTGGTCAGGCGCAGGCCGCCGCCCCTGGCGGCCCCCTCAAGGAAGAGGCTCACCGGAGCGCCACGGCCGGCGGCGCGAACGCCGCCACTCTCACCCTGCTGCTGATCGAGGACGATCCGGCGGGCCCGCCGATCGTGCCCGAACTGCTGGACCCCTCCGGCAAGCCGATCCGCGTCCGCACCGCTCGCAACCTCACCGAGGCCGAGCGGCTGCTCACCGACGACGTCCACTGCATCCTGCTGGACCTCGCGCTCCCGGCGCCCGGCCGGGCCACCGACGAGGACGCCGACGAGCTGGCCGTGCTCAGGCACGTGCTGCAGCTCGCGCCCCGGCACGCCGTGCTCGCGCTGACCGCCTCCGGCGACGCCGAGCGCGGCGCCGAGGCCGTGCGCGTGGGCGCCCAGGACTATCTGTTCCGGGACGAGCTGGACGGCCGTCTGCTGAGCCGCGCCATCCGCTACGCGGTGGAGCGGAAGCGATCCGACACCGCCGAGCGCCGCCTCGCCGAGGGCAAGCTGCGCGCCCAGGAGAACCGCCGGCTCGAGCGCGGGCTGCTGCCCACGCCGCTGCTGGAGGGCTCCTCGCTGCGCTTCGCCGCCCGCTACCGCCCCGGCCGGTCCCGGGCCCTGCTCGGCGGCGACTTCTACGACGCCGTCCGCACCCCGGACGGCACCGTGCACGCCATGATCGGCGACGTCTGCGGCCACGGCCCGGACGAGGCCGCGCTCGGCGTGGAGCTGCGCATCGCCTGGCGGGCGCTGACGCTGGCCGGGCTGTGCGGGGACGAGCTGCTGAGCACGCTGCAGCAGGTGCTGGAGCACGAGCGCGCGGACGAGGAGATCTTCGCGACGCTGTGCACGGTGGACATAGCCCCCGACGGCCGCCGGGCCGGACTCTGCCTGGCCGGGCACCCGTCCCCGCTGATGGCCCGCCCCGGCCGCGCGCCGAAGCTCCTCCCGTACGACAACAACGGCCCCGCCCTCGGCCTGCTCCCCGGCGCCCGCTGGCCGCGGACGCAGGTGGAGCTGGGGCCCGAGTGGAGCCTGATGCTCTACACCGACGGCCTGATCGAGGGCCGGATCGGCACGGACGGGGAGCGGCTCGGCCAGGACGGGATGGTGGACATGATCCGCCGCCAGCTGGCCGAGGGCCTGCGCGGCGAGGATCTGCTGCGCGCCGCCGTGAGCGAGGTCCGCGACCTCAACGGCGGCGAGCTGACGGACGACGTCGCGGTGGTCCTGCTGGACCGCACGTCGTAAGGCTCCCGGCGGGGCGCCAGGGGCTCAGCGGCCGCCGTTGTACGGCCCGTAGGGACCGTCGCTGCTGCTTCCGCCGCGGCGGCGGCCCCAGCCGCCGCCGGAGACCTGCTTGAGCGCGGGGCGTACGTCCACGATGTAGACGATGCTCGCCACCAGGCCGACGATCGGCAGGATGCCGAGGATCGAGAACAGATAGCTGACCACGAGCGCGATGCCGAGGACGATCAGCCAGAACACCTTGTTCTGCTTGTCGGCCGCGCGGAAGGCGTCCTCGCGCCGGAACGCGGCGTCGAACAGCCCGAACGCGGCGAGGGCCATCAGGACGATCTTCAAGATCCCCATGAACCCCGCGAAGCCCAACATCAGCATGCTGCCCACCGCCCGCCGTCTCCCGATCCGTACGCCGTCACGCTACCCGTAGAACGGGCCGGGCACCCCCAAGGTGCCCGGCCCGTCAGTGGCTCTCCGGTCACTTGGCCGGCGGAGTCGGCTTCTTGGCGGTGGGCGTGACCTTGCGAGGGGCCGGGGCCTTCTTCGCCGCCGCGGCCTTCCTGATCGCGGCGGGGTCGGCCTCGGCCGGCTTCGGCTCCACCCTGACCTCGCCCGGCTCGGGCTTGCCCTCGACGGCGATCGCCAGGTCCTCGATCTCCTCGGCGGCCTCGCCGCGCCAGGTCTTCACGGCCTGCTCGCCGTGCTCGGCGACCTTCTCATAGGTCTCGCGCGCCTTGACGGCGTACTCGGCGGCGACGCCGACGCCGCGCAGGGCGAGGTCCTGGGCGCTCTCGCCGAGCTTCTTCAGGTCGACGTCGAGGGTGCCGATGAACTCGTTGACCTTGGTCTGCAGGGTCGCCTGCGCCTCCTTGGCCCGAGCGGCGGCCTTCTCCTGCACGGCCTTCGGGTCGGTGCTGCGCACGGCCTCGATACGGGCCGGGGCCTCGGCGCGCAGCTGCTCGACCAGGGCGGGCACCTTCTTGGCCTGCTGGAGGGCGAGGTCGGCGGTACCTGCGGCGAAGTAGAGCGGGGTCGGGTCGCTGAGGGTCTTGCGCAGGTCGTCGGTGATGGCCATGGTGATGGTCCTCCCGGATTCGCGTTCGGCTGAGGGTTCGTATGGTCCGCGGTGTGGCGTCCGGCGGCTGCCTTGTGAGGTCCCGCCTATCCGGCCGTCCGCCGCGGACCGGCATCGCTGCCGCCGGCCGTGCGGGTGCCGCGTACGGCGGTGTCGCTCGGGACGTCGGTGTCGCTGGGCCGTTCCTCCGCAGCCCCCTCACCGAGGTCCTCCGCCGGTTCGCCGACCCCGAATCCGTTCTCCTTGCGGAAGGATTCGTAGATCTGGAGCAGCACCTGCTTCTGCCGCTCGTTCAGCGTGGGATCGGCGAGTATGACGGCGCGCGTCTCGACCTCGTCCCGGTCCCGTTCGGCGTCGAGGATCCCGGCGCGGACATACAGCGTCTCGGCGGAGATGCGCAGTGCCTTGGCGACCTGCTGGAGCACCTCCGCGCTCGGCTTGCGCAGCCCGCGCTCGATCTGGCTCAGGTACGGATTGGACACCCCGGCGGCGTCGGCGAGCTGCCGCAGCGACAGCTGGGCGTTTCGCCGCTGCTCGCGCAGGTACTCACCGAGATTGCCGACGTTGAGCGATGCCATACCCCCACCCTGCCGCACCATCGCTAACAATTGCAAGCACCCGCTTGCAATAGTGCGCCACGCCACGCACGAGGTTCACCCGCTCGCCACAGGGGCCTCACGTGTCCCCCGGTGTCCGGGCCAGGACTCCCCGGCCCCTGTCGCGAGCGGGGACGGCGTGCTGGACGACGAGGGCGGCGGTGAGGCACACGGCACCGGCGACCGCCATTCCGGAGGAGGGGCCGAGCGCTGCCATCACCCCGTTGGCAGCCGACAGGGTCAGTGTCTCCAGGCTCATCCGCGTCGTGCTGAACAGCGCGGCGCCGGCCCCGCCGCGCCGGGAGGGCACGTGGTTGAGTGCCTGACCGTCCGGGACGCCCTCGGTCAGTCCCAGACACAGCCCGACGGCCCCGGCCGCGACGAGAAGGGCCGCAGGACGGTTGGTCACCTGGAGGACGACCGCGGTGAGGGCGCAGGCGAACAGGGCTGTGGTCACCAGCGGCCGGGCCAGTCGGCGGGCGAGCCGCGCGGCGAGAAGCGGAAGGACCGTGGACGGCACGGTCAGCAGGCTGAGCATGATCGCTTCCTCGCCCGGGCCCATGCGCCGGGCGGCGCCGAGCTGAGGGAGCACGGTCAACCCCACCACGAGCATCCCCATGAAGGCGCCCGTCGCCACGGCGTAGGCGCGATAGGCGGGGATCCGCAACAGGTCCACGGGGATCGCGGGATCCGACGCGCGCCGCTCCACGCGGACGAGTCCGGTGGCGCCGGCCGCCGCGACGAGGACGAGTACGGCCGGCCCCCACCACGGGACGGCACCCCCGAAGCCCAGCCCGAGTGCGGTCACCGCGGCGGCGACGGTCACCCCGAACAGGACGGCGCCGGCACGGTCGAAGTCCTCGGACGGTTCGGGGCCGCGCAGCCCCTCAAGCCCGAGCGTGGTCAAGGCCGCGAGGGCGGCGACGGCCCCCGGCACGACGAAGACGAGGGGCCAGCCTCCGACGGCCATGAGGGCCTGGGCGACGACCGGTCCGAGCGCCAGACCGCTGCCCAGCACGGCCCCCGCGCAGCCGTACACCCGACGCCGTTCCTCCGGCGGGTACACGGCCAGGACCATCGACGACCCACCGGCGGCACACATCGCCGCCCCGATGCCGGCGACCGCGCGCAGTGCCACCAGGGACGGCAGGTTCGGAGCGAGGGCGGACAGGACCCCGGTGGCGGCGACAACGAGATTGCCGACGGCGAAGAAGCGGGTGCGGGCGCTGCGATCCGCCGTCGCTCCCGCCAGCAGCAGCACCGCGGCGAAGAGCCCGTTGTAGGCGAGGACGATCCACGGCCCGAGGGCGGCCCCGCCCGGCAGTCTGGCGGTCACCTCGGGGACGGCGGCCGTCGCGCCGGTGATGGCGAGGGGGAACACCGCATCGGAGATGAGGGCGGCGACAAGGACACGCCGACGTCGGCGAGGAGACAGGGCGAACACGGATGCGCTCCGGGACAAGGGAAGTCCGAGCGCCACAAAGGCGCTCCTGGCCATGGGTCAGGAGCGACGGCTGGAACCGGGGTTTCGCGCCGCCGCTCTCAGCGACGGCGCACCTTGTCTGATTCGGGCACGATCACACGTTAGCAGCGGCCCAGGGCGAGCGAGCCCGACTGGGGCGCCGCCCCGGGGCGGGCTGCTCACGGGCCGTACGTGGCCAGCCATTCCCGCACCGTCCCGAAGTCGGCCTCCGTCAGGCCGTAGCGGTGGTCCACGCGGTGCAGGAGGGCGGGTCCGGGGTGGTGGACGGCCACCCAGGAGCGGTCGGCCTCGGTGAGTTCGTCGTCGATCCAGACGAAGGGGCGGCCGGCCGTCCAGGCGACCAGGGGGCGGGTCTTCCAGTGCAGGAGGTCCGGTGGCGCGTCCTCGTCCGGCCATTCCACGACCGGCAGCGGGGGCAGGCCCAGCCAGGGCGCCAGGCAGGCGTTGGCCTCGTCCATCCATGTCGTGGCCCACACCAGCCGGCAGCCCAGGGCCGTGAGGCGTCGGCCGAGTGCCGGGTCGACGCGGCTGAGCAGGGGATGCCCGGCCGTGTCCGGGGCCAGGGCGGAAGCGCGGTCGTACACCGGGTAGGCGCGGTCCGCCGCCCCGAAGGGGATGAGCGGACCGTCGACGTCGAGGAAGAGCAGCATCACCCCCAGGATCAGCCCTCGAAGCCGTTCCCGGCGAGGATCATGTCGATCCGGGTCCGGTGCGCCGCCTCCCACGCGTCGAGGGTCTCGGCGGCCTCCTCGGCCAGCTTGGCGCGCGCGTCGGCGAGGACCTTCGCCCGGCGGCCGTCCGGGACCACCACCACCCCCTCCTCGTCGGCGACCACCACGTCCCCGGCCCCGACGCGCACGCCCGCGCAGCGCACGGGCCTGTTCAGCGGGCGCACGGCCTTCTTGGCGCCCGGGACCGGGATGACACCGCGGGCGAAGACCGGGAAGCGCATCCCGCGGACCTCGGCGAGGTCGCGGATCAGGCCGTCGGCGACGAAGGCCGCGATGCCGCGCCGTTGGGCGACGGCACACACGTTTCCGCCGGCCAACGCCCAGTCCAGGTCCCCCGACTCCACGACGATCACCGAGCCGGGCTGCGCGCGGTGGATCGCCGCGTGCAGCATCAGGTTGTCGCCGGGCGGGCAGCTCACGGTGAACGCGGGCCCGGCGATCCGTGGCATCGGGTCCCACAGCGGCCGTATGCCGATGTCCATGACCTGGTCGCGGCCGAGCAGGTCGGCGAGGGCGGTCGTGGGGATGTCCTGGAACTCGGTGGCGTCAGTCATGGCGCTGACGCTAGCGTTCCTGCCATGACTGCCGGGTCGGCCTCGGGCCGTGAACGAGTCGGGTGCCCGGCCTCTGAGTGAGGCCCCCGCGGGCCAGGAGCCCGCCGCTTTCTCTGCGCACCGAAGCAAGCAACCAGCCGCAGAGAGAGAAGAATTGAGTGCACCACGACTTCAACCAGAAGATCATCGATGAGTTCCGCGCCCGGCACGGCCGGCTGAGCGGCTTCTTCGAAGGCGCCCGCCTGATCCTGCTCACCACCACCGGCGCCCGCACCGGAACCCCGCACACCACCCCGGTCGGCTATCTCCCCGACGGCGGTGGCCGGATCCTCGTCATCGCCTCGGCCGGCGGCTCGCCCCGCCACCCCGACTGGTACCGCAACCTGCTCGTCCACCCCGAAGTGACCGTGGAGAGCGGGGTGTTCACCTACCGCGCCCGTGCCGAGGCGCTCGTGGGCGAGGAGCGCGACCGGGCCTTCGCGCGGGCGGTGGAGACCGACCCGGGCTGGCAGGCGTACCAGGAGAAGGCGGGCCGGATGATTCCCGTCGTCGCGCTGCACGAGATCGCCCAGAGCGGCCCGCCGGACATCGCCGCGGACTCCCCCGGGGAGGCGATCCGGCTGGTGCATGACGTCTTCCGGCGCGAACTGGCGCTGATCCGCGCGGAGATGGCCGACGGCGGCACCACGCTCGGCGCTCAGCTCCGCGTCAACTGCCTCACCCTCTGTCAGGGCCTCCACAACCACCACACCGGCGAGGACACCGCCCTCTTCCCGTTCCTCGCCGACCGCCATCCGCACCTCGCGCCCACCCTGGAGCGGCTGCGCAAGGAGCACACGAGGATCTCCGTCCTCGTGGCGGAGCTGCGGCAGGCGGTCTCCGGCGAGCACCCCGACCCGGCCGCCGCCCGCGCCGAGGTGGACCGGCTGACGGCCGAACTGGAGTCCCATCTGACGTACGAGGAGGAGCAGTTGGTGGCGGTGCTGGACGCCCGCTGACGCGGCGCGGGCGGCCGCTGGTGCTGAGGTCGGAAGGGTTTGCCGGAAAGGTGTGCCGGAAAGCTCGCGGCGTCCGGTGCCGGGGGCACCTCCCACGCCGTCCAGGCAGTGGGAGAGCCTCGCAAGGCGGAGCATCGCCCGCGTACAGGATGTACTCGGGTGATGCGACAACGCGACGAGGTGCCGTGCCGGGCGCCGCGAGCCGGTGAACCCTCCGGTCACAGCACTAGAACGGCAGCGGCCGCCCGTGCACGACGTCCAGGCGGGACACCGCACGGGTCAGCACCACGTACAGCCGGTGCGCCCCCCGCTCCTCCGCCTCCACGACGGCGGCCGGTTCCACGGCGACGACGTGGTCGTACTCCAGGCCCTTGACCACGCTCGCGGGCACCACGGCCACCCGGGCACCCAGTTCCTCCGGCCCGGCCGTCTCGATGCCGGCCGCGGTCAGCGCGTCCCGTACGCGGGCCACGTCCGCGTCGGCCGCCACGACTCCGATCGACCCCTCGTGGGCGAGCGCCTCCCGTACGGCCGTCACGGTCGTGCCGGGCACGTCATCGGTCGGCCGTACGGTCAGCTCGCCGTCCGCCCGCAGCGACCGCGCGGCCGGTACGGCCACGTCCAGCCGGGCCAGCAGCCGGTTGGCCGGCTCGACCACGGCGGCGGGCACCCGGAACCCGATGGTCAGCGGCACCACGGCCGCGTCCGGCTTGCCGAGGTGGCGCAGCTGGACGTCCCAGTCGCGGGCCGCCCACGGGGTGGTGCCCTGGGCGAGGTCGCCGAGCACGGTCAGCGATCCGAAGGCGGCCCGCCGGGCGATCGCCCGGCACTCCATGGGCGAGAGGTCCTGCGCCTCGTCCACCACGATGTGGCCGTGCCCCTCGGGGTGCTCGATCAGCCCGGACAGCTCGTCGAGGAGGACGAGGTCGGCTGCCGACCAGCGGGCGGACTTGTACGAGCGCGGCGGGCGGGGCCAGAGCAGGGCGTCCCGCTCGCCGGAGTCCAGCAGACCGTCGGCGGCCCGGGCCAGCACCGCGCTGTCGGTGAGCAGTTCGGCGAGCACCTCCTCGGGCCGGACCTTCGGCCATACGGCGTCGAGCCGGGCGGTGAGCGCCCGTGCCCGCTCGATCCGGCGCACCCAGGCGTTCGGCTGTGGGCCGGCCCGCCGCTCGGCCTGCTCCTGCAGCCGTCGTACGACCCGGGTGCGCACCCGCTCGCGGCCGATCGCGTACGGCGGCTGCTCGGCGCGCACCTCCTCGACGATGCGGGCCAGTTCGTCCGCACGGACCCGCCACCGGTAGGAGCCGTCCGCTACGGCGATCTCGGCCACGCCGGTGGCGGACACGCGTGCGTACAGCGCCCGGCGCAGCACCTCGGCCATGCGGGCGTCGTGCTTGACCGCGGCCGTGGGGACGGGGTCGGTGCCGGTGACCGGGTGGCGGGCGATCTCGTCCAGGAGGGTGGCCTGTCGGACTCCGGTCTCCCCGAGGGAGGGCAGCACCTCGGCGATGTAGGTGAGGAAGGTGCGGTTGGGGCCGAGGATCAGCAGGCCGGAGCGCCGGATGCGCTTGGGGTGGGTGTAGAGCAGGTAGGCGGCGCGGTGCAGGCCGACGGCCGTCTTGCCGGTGCCCGGGGCGCCCTGGACGCACACGGAGGCGGTGAGGTCGCCGCGCACGAGCTCGTCCTGCTCGGGCTGGATGGTGGCCGCGATGTCCCGCATCGGGCCGACCCGGGGCCGCTCGATCTCCCGCGCGACGATGTCGCTGACCTGGGACTGGCCCCGGCCGAGGCGCTCGTCCTCGAGCCCGGTGAGGTCGGCGGAGTGACCCCGGCTGCCCGGCGCCCAGCCGAACCGGCGCCGGACCTCGACGCCCTGCGGCCGGCGTGCGCTCGCCTGGTAGAAGGCGCGGGAGACCGGGGCCCGCCAGTCGACCACGAGGGGCGGGGCGGCCGGGTCCTCGGTGATCCGCACCCGGCCGACGTGGTAGCTCTGCCCGCCGTGCTCCGGGTGCCCCTCGGCGAAGTCCAGCCGCCCGAAGAACAGCGGGCCCTCGGGCAGTTCGCGCAGCGCCTTGGCCTGGCTGCGCAGCCGGTATCCGAGCACCTCGGCGTCGGCGCCGGAGGCGGAGACGTCCTCGCCGGTGACGACCTGCTCGGCGGCGCCGTCGACCATGGCGGCGAGGGCGGTGCGGCAGGCGTCGTGGTAGGCGCGTTCGCCGCGGAGGGTGGCTTCGAGGTCCTCAAGAGCGGGGTGGAGTGACGTCATGGCTCCACCGTAGCGAAAAATGTAACTGAGTTAAATATGTTACCGAGTCTCACCCTGGTTCGTGAGCCACGGCAGCCCGGCCGCCAGCCGCGAGAAGGCCCGCTCGGCCGCCCGCACCGCGTCCGGCCGCACCTCCTCCACGCCCTCCCCCGCCGCGATCCGCCGCCAGTTCTCGTGCGCGAGGATCCGCTGCACGGCGATGATCTGACCGGCGGCGAGCCGGGCGTCCAGGCCGCCCCCGAGCGCCTCGGCGAGCGCCGCCTCCGACCGTTCGAGATACCCGTACACCCGCGCCACCAGGGCGGGAGTGCCGTACAGCAGCCGGTGGAAGGCGAGCACGGCCGGGTGGTCGTTCAGCCCGGTGACCGGATCGCACCGCTCGAGCCCGTCCAGGAAGTTCCGGCGCAGCGCGTCCAGCGGCCCGGCCGCCCCGGCGGCCACCCGTGCGGCCTCCGTCTCGTGGTCCGCGATCCGGTACAGGACCAGGTCCTCCTTGGCCGGGAAGTACCGGAAGAGCGTCGGCTTGGAGATACCGGCCGCGGCGGCGACCTCCGCGACCGACACGGCGTCGAAACCACGCTCCAGGAACAGCCGTACGGCGATGTCCGACACATCCTGGTACATCCGCTGCTTCTTGCGCTCACGCAGGCCCATCTCACCCATGGGGCGAGCCTACGCAGGGTCGTCGGGGCGGGTGGCCCAGGCCAGGGCGCGGGCCAGATAGGGGTTGGTCCGGCGCCGGGAGGACAGGCCGAGGGAGGCGGTGGCCGCCGCCAGGGTCATCGCGTACGAGTCCACCGCGCGGCGCACGTTGGGGGCGTCCAGGCTCGCACCGGTGACCAGGCGGTCGAGGTCGACGTAGGCCGAGCGGACGATCTCGACCCACCGGTACACGCGCCAGTCCTGCCGCCAGTTGCGGGTGTACCGCGCCGGCAGGCGGCTCTCCCAGCGACGGAACATGCGGTCCCGGATCTCCGGCCGGGTGGGGGTCAGATGCATGTGCCGGACCAGCTCGTAAAGCGGGTCGCCGACCAGGGCCATCTCCCAGTCGATGACGGTCAGGGCCGGTCCGTCGTCCCGGCGCACCAGGTTCCAGGGGTTGAGGTCGCCGTGCAGCAGGGCGGGGGCGCGGTCGGTGACGTCGTGGCGGGCGAGGATCTCGCGCAGCCGGAGCGCGTCGGGCAGCCCGAGGAAGCGGGCCAGCTGCTGGGAGCCCTTGGGCAGTCCGGCGACCAGCGCCACGAGCTGGTCGCTGAGCCAGCCGTAGAAGCCGAGCCGGCCCGCGAGCGGGTCGATCTGGATGTAGTCGACCTCGGTGAGCGCGGCCAGCTGGTCGACCAGGCCGTCCGCCTCGTGCGGGAGCAGCCCGTTGACCGGGTGGTCCGGCTTGCGGCCGGGATCGCGCGGGCCCTCGTACGTGTGGATCGCGAAGCGGTCCCCGGAGTACGTCCGGATGCCGCAGAGGTCCATCGAGTGGCTCTCGCCCAGCGCCAGCACCCGGGGCGCGGCGACCGCGGCCCCGGACCGCTCGATCGCTCTGAGCACGGCGTGCTCGCTGAGGAAACTGCGCTCGCGCCGGGTGACGTTCGCGACCTTGCGGCGGACCACGACCGGGAACCGGGTGCCGGGCACCCGGAGCACCGAGTTGAGGTGCGCGGTGCCCTTGAACACCCGGTCGGCCGGGGCCGCGCCCTCCAGGAGGAGGGCGTCGGCGACGGCGGTGTGGGGGAAGTCGACGTGTTCCGGGACGCGCGGGTCCGGTTTCCAGTCGATCGCCCGGGTGACCGGACCGCGCCAGGGGCCGCCGCCGGCCGGCGCTCCCGTACCGGTGCCCCGGCCGACCCCGGGCCGTACGGACGCGCGCCAGCGGAACAGGATCCGCTCGATCTCCCGCCGCCCCGGCACATGGGCCAGCCGCAGCGGTTCCGCACCCGCCTCCAGGGCGCGCTGGACCCATGCCGTGGCCTCGTCCAGGCTCTTCTGGTCGAAGGACTCCTCCAGGGACTTCGCCGCCCGCATCACATCGGGGTACACGGACTGCGCCCGCTCGAAGGCGACGTAGTGGCGCAGGTCCCGGGCCACGCCGTTGGCGGCCGCGGGCCGGACCTCGCGCATGGCGCGCACCCACGCCTCGACGACCTCGTCCCACTGGTGGTCCGGGTAGCGCATCCGCACCAGGTGCGTGGCGAGGTCGTGCAGCGGGTCTCCGTAGGTGGCCAGCTCCCAGTCGACGCGGACCAGCGGCGGGTCACCGCCGTACGGCATGATCAGGTTGTCGCGGTGCAGGTCGGCGTGGAGCAGGCTGTAGGGCCGGCGGGACATCGCGGGGACCCGTTCGGCCAGCCGGGTCAGGGCGTCCTCGGGGATGCCGAGAGCGGTGAACAGGCCGCCGAAGCAGGACCAGTTGGGCTGGCGGATCTGCAGGTCGGCCATGCGGGCCAGGGTCTGCAGGAAGCCCTGGCTGTCGGTGTAGTTCCGGGGCCACAGGGCCGGCAGGGCCGGCAGCGCGGCGACGCTGCGCACCTGGGCCGTCTGGGCGAGCAGCCCCGCCAGTGCCCTGATCAGCAGGCCGTCGACCGGTTTCCCGTCGCCGCAGACGCTGGAGAGCGGGACCCCTTCCACATAGCTGTGGATGGCGAAGCCGTCTCCCTCGGCCAGGCACTCGGGCACGTTGGGCAGGACACCCTTGATGGCCCGCAGGATCTCCGCCTCGTTCTGCCAGGTCCGGAACACCACGGGCAGCGCGCCGGTGCGCCGCAGCCGCACCGTCACGGCGGTCCCGGGTTCCCGGCCGAGCAGGCGGGCCACCGGCTCGGTCAGCGGGGCCACGTAGTTCTGGTGGTGGAAACCGCCGCTCGCCTCACCCGTCTCGGCGGCATGCTCCACGAACGCGCGGCAGACGGCGTTCGGCCAGGCTCCGACGACGCGTCCCCCGGCTGTGCCGCGGGGGACGGGTGGTGCGCCCACTGGCCGCTCCGGGTTCGATTCGCGCGGAAACTCTGGAAACAGGGGAAACGGGAAACGCAGGAACACTGGAAACAGAGCAGAAAGGGGCAGAGCGGCAAAGCTGAGGGGCGGGGGAAACGTTATGCCCAAGTGACGGGCGGCACGACCCGAGGCGCAGTGGAGTAGCCCATCGGGTGGTCGGCCACTCATCTGTGCCAGTCGGCCGGGACCGGCTCGTCGCCGTCCCTTACGTACGGATCCGAGCGGTCGCTCAGTCGGCTGCGCGGATGCTATCGCATGGCGGGGCCCTCGTCGGTGAGCAACTCCCGGACCGCCTCGAACCAGGCCGTCATGCCCCCGTCGGGACCGGTGACGTGAGGGGTTGACCGACCACCGGAAGCCCGAGGGGGATGGCAGCCGTGACGATCCGGGTCTTCGGGGGCGTGGTGCAGATCGACGGCCTGAGTCAGTTGGTCTTCTGGGGCGTCGGCCTGCCGACGTCGCCGGCGGCGTGGCTGTGCGGCCGGAAGTGGCACCCGAGCCCACGTATCCGCCGCTCACCGGTCCCGCAGCGTCCGCAGCAGCGGTCCCAGCGACGCGACCACGCACCCGGCCCCGGCCTCCCGCAAAAGCTTGCCCTTCTCTTCGTCACGCGCGTAGCCGAGGAACGGGACGCCGGCGCGTGCCGCGGCGTCGAGGTCGGAGAGGGAGTCGCCGATCATCAGGGCGGCCGAGGGGGCGGCGCCCATCGCGTTCAGGGCCCGGTTGAGGCAGTGCGGGTCGGGCTTGAGGAGGTGCAGGTCCGCGGTGCGGCCGTAGATGTGGGGGGCGAAGCAGCCGGTGAGGCCGCGGCCTTCGAGATAGGCGCGGACCACCCGTGGGGAGTTGTTGGTGGTGATGGCCAGCCGGGAGCCGACGGCCGTCCAGGTCCGTATCAGGGGATCGGCGTAGGCGGTCGGCAGCGCGGAGGTCGCGGCCCGCAGTTCCTCCTGGGTGAGACGTTCCTCCAGTTCGGTGACCAGGTCGCTGCCCGGGTGCCGGCGGTCCACGGCGCGCAGTACCACGTGCGGGTCCAGCGAGGCGCGCTCGGGGTCGCCGAGCAGCCCGTGCAGCCCCCGTCCGGCCAGCCACTCCACCAGCTCGGCGGCCACCAGTTCCGCCTTGTGCCCGGCGAAGAGGCGGCAGATCGGCCCGTCGAAGTCCCAGAGGACCACTCGGGCACTTTCGATCAGTTCCCGTAGCTTCTCGGACTCGTTCGTGGTCTGTTCGGTCTGCGTCGTCGTCTCAGAAGTCACTAGGAGAGTGTCAGGTCCGTGGTGATGGTTTCCCAGAGGGCGTCGAACCACTTCTGGGACTGCTCCACGAACGCGGCGTCGCGCCGCCCGGCCCGCTTCTCGAAGGAGAACAGCAGGGATTCGGAACCGAGGGTGTCGTACATCTCGAGCGTTCCGCTGTCCGTCGGCTCCTCGCGGCGCGCGATCATGTAGTACGCGTACAGCGCCTCCGCCCCGTTGAGCAGGTACAGCTTCGCCGGCGGGGTGAACGGCAGGGCCCGGAAGGTGACGTGCACGTCGATGTCGTGGGTGGAGCGCAGGGCCTGGAGGTTGTACTGCAGGACCTGGCCCTGGGCGTTGCGCATCGCCAGCCAGCGCCGGTGCACGGCGTCGTCGTCGCCGTGGGCGTCGACGGAGACCGGGAAGGCGAGGTTGATGTCCCGGGAGGGCAGCAGGATGCGCACGTCGATCCGGTCGGGGCGGATGCGGCCCTCGTGGATCTGACGGAGCGGCTCGCCCAGGGCGGGGATGAGGGACTGCGCGGTCAGGCAGGCCGCGTCGATGCGCACGTGCGGCGCGGAGAACGCCTCGGTCAGCCGGGGCGCAAGGCCCACCATCGTCGGCTGCGGTTCGTCGTGGGCGGGGGCCGACTCGGCGATCCTCGGCGGGCTGCCCTTGCTGACGTTGCTGAGCAGACCGTCCTCCGCGAGTGCCCGCAGGGCCTGGCGCACGGCACCTCGCTCGACCCCGAACTCCTCGGCCAGCTCGGCCTGGGTGGGCAGGCGCTCGCCCGCCTTCAGGTCGCCGGTGCGGATGCGTTCGCGCAGGGTGTCGGCGATCTGCTGGGGCGTGAACCTTCTGCTGCCGTTCACTGCCACGTTCTCCTGGGTCACGACCAAACGCTACAACCCTGCTCCATCTTAGGGGAGTTGTCGCGAAGTTGTTTGTGAGTAGGGGCCAAGTGGGGACAACTTAATCAAAGTTGGTTGCCAACTTGGTCAAGTTGGCACACCGAAAGGGGGAACCACCATGCCAGCCCTCGCACTTCTCTGCGCCCTCTTCGTCGTCGGCTTCGAACAGCTCATCGAGTGGAGGTACGGCGCCGTCGGCATCGTCGGCCTGCTGCTGCTGTCCGTGGGCATCAGGGCCAAGAGCCCGGCGGTCAGCTCCGCCGGCGCCGTGCTGCTCGCGGTGCTCCTCGCGGGTCCGGTCCTCTGACCGGTCCTACGACGTCAGCACCAGTTCCGAACTGATCGTCTCCCACAGCGCGTCGAACCACAGGTGGGACTGCTCCACGAAGGTCGCGTCGCGCAGCTCCGTGCCCTGCTCGAAGGCGAACAGCATCGACCGCGTGCCCTCGGCGTCGTACAGCTGGAGGTGCTCGTGGTCGATCTCCCGCTCGCGGCGGGTGAGCGTGTAGTACGCGAACAGCGCCTCCACACCGTTGAGCAGGTACAGCTTGACCGGCGGGGTGAAGGGCAGCGCACGGAAGGAGACGCGCACGTCGATGCCGTGCGTCGTGCGCAGTGCCAGCAGGTTGTGCCGCAGCACCTGGCCCTGGGCGTTGCGCTGGGCCAGCCAGCGCCGGTGCAGCAGGCCGCCGTCGGAGGCGTCCACCGGCGCCGGGAAGGCGAGGTCGATGTCCCGGCTGGGCAACAGCACCCGAACGTCGATCTTGGCCGGTTTCAGCCGCCCGGCGTGGATCTGCCGCAGCGGCTCGCCGATCGCCAGCGTGAGCGAGACCGAGGTCAGGCAGAGGGCGTCTATCTCCACGTGCGGGGCGGCGAAGGCCGCGGCGATGCGCGGAGCGAGGCCCACCATGGTGGGCTGCGGCGGCGCAGCCCGGCCGGCCGCCGGACGCGCGTGCGCCGGCGGCGCGGCGACGGTGGCGGGGCTGCCCTTGGACACGTTGGTGAGCAGGTGCTCCGAGTGCAGAATCCGCAGGGCCTCCCGTACCGCACCGCGCTCGACGCCGAACTCGTCGGCCAGCTTGGCCTGGGTGGGCATGCGCTGACCCGGCCGCAGTACACCGGACCGGATCCGGGCGCGCAGTTCGTCGGCCACCTCGCGATGTGACGTGCGTGACCGCTGTGGCCTCTTCCGCCCACTGGCGGAGGCGTGTTCCGGGTCCACGAAGAAACACTACAACTTCCCGCCATCTTCCGGCAGTTCGCGAGAAGGTGGTTATGAGCCGCTTCCAAGCGGAGATAAGTAGAGTGAAGTTGGTAGCCAACTTGAACAACATGGTCAAGCTTCCCAGTGGTTGGCCGATGGGCTCCCTTCCGGAGGGGAGCCGGGAGCCCGGACAGGGGACGGCCACCGGAGCGCACAGTCACAACTGAACAGCAGGCACAGCCACAACTGAACATCGGCAGCGCACAGCCACAACTGAACAGCACGCTACGGATGAACGGCCACCGTCGTCGGGAGAGGGGAGCCTCAGAAGATGTCCGGGCACCACGGTCGCCCGGATGTGCGAAACAGGGCGTCGGCCTTCCGGGCGGCGCCCTCTCGTTCTTCCTGGACCCGCCCGAGGGCCGCGAGCCGCACCAGGGGCTGGTCCCCGAGCCAGACCGCCGCCAACTCTCCCACCGGGAGCGTGAGATCGGCACCCGCGCCGTCGGCCGGCGCGCAGGACGCACCGTCCGGAGAGGCCTCCAGCCGGAACCGGCCCCCGGCGAGGCGGTCCCGGTCGACGACCTCCAGCACCAGCGAGCCCGTCCCCTCGTACGTCCGCGCCTCCAGGGCCCGTACGACGTCCAGGATGCGCACCCAGAGCCAGTCCGCGTGCCCGGTGACCCGGGCCGCACGCGGGTTGGGCAGGAAGAACGGCAGCAGGTCGTCCGGGCCGCGCCAGCCGCTCCTGACCTTCGTGATCCAGTCGATCGAGCACAGATAGCGCCACAGCGCGCCCCCGGCCGCCTCAGTCGCCGCGAGCAGCCAGTTGACGTCGGCCGTGTGCTGCGGCTGCTTCCCCTCCCAGGTGCCCTCGGACTCGTACGACACCATGCCCTCGACCTCGCCGGAGGCCGAGCGGTGGACGGCGTAGTACGGCTCGGTCCAGCTGCTGCCGAAGGGGACGAGACCGGTGTTCACCTGCCACCACAGCTCGTCGCGGCTGACCGCGCCCGGCTGGGCGCGGCGGACCCGCTCGTGCAGCTCCGGGCCGAGCTTGCGGACGTCCTCGGCGTCCACCAGGTCGATCCGGCCGCCGTCCTCGGGCCCCGACCAGCGCGGATCGAGGCCGGCCCGGGTGACGTCGATGGTCCACTCGGTCGTCCAGGTGGCGGGGCCGAAGCCGTAGCGGCCGTAGATCGGGTACTCGGCGGCGATCAGGGTGGCGACGACGTCACCGCGCTCCTTGGCCGCCGCCAGGTCTCGGCTCATCATGCGGGTCAGCAGTCCGCGGCGGCGGTGCGTGGGGCTGACGGTGACGTTGGTGATGGCGTCCGCGCGGACGGGACCGCCGCCCACCGCGGTGACCTCCTGGGCGAAGGAACGGAAGGTCGCCACGCAGCGGTCGCCCTCGAAGGCGCCGAGCAGACGGCCCTCGACGAACTGCCGGCGGCGCGCCTCCAGCTGCTCGGGCGCCATGACCGGCTCCCGCAGGAACCCGGTGTTCAGGGCGCGCTGCCAGTCCTCGAACTCGGCCTCGGCGACGGCGCGGACGTCGGTCGTCATGGAGTCACCGTAGGCGCGCGGCCCGGGTCGTGTCGCCCGCATTTCCCCTCCGTCCCGCGCCCGTCACGTCAGCAGGTCGTCCACCTGTGCCTCGCCCACCCGGTAGCGGCGGGCAATCTCCCCGCTGCAGTCGTCGGTGGTGCGCTGCAGGCGCTGACGGCGCCGGGAGACCTCCTGCTCGTAGCGGACCAGCCGGCCCATGGCGGTGGTCAGTTCCAGGTCGGTACGGGCCTGAAGGTCCGACAGCTCGACCTCGCCGAGCATCTCCGCGCCCAGCCGCCGGTACTCCTCGTTGTGCGGGGTGCCGAGCGTGACATGGCGGGCCGAGGAACGCTGGCGGGCCGGGGCGTCGGTGAGGATCTCCGGGAGCCGCTCCACCACGGAGGCGTCGGCGGGCGCGGGCACGGAGGCCCGTCCGCGCCGGGCGAGTTCCGCGCGCAGGATGTCGATCCGGCCCTGCAGCAGCCGCCGCACATAGCTGAGGTCCGCCTCGTCGCGCTGGGCGTCGCGGCGCAGCGTACGCAGTTCGGGCAGGCTCAGCCCGGCCAGGTCGTGCTCGGGCGGTTCCGCGGGCAGCGACGGGCCGGGCGGGTTGTCGCCGCGCTGTGCGGGCGGCCGGTGCGTCTCCAGCCGCCCGCTGGTACCCGGTGTGCTCATGTGCGTGTGACCGTCCCCTCGACCGGCGTGTGACAGCATCGTGCCACCCCAAGTGGCCGCTATGTGACCGAGTGCCCCCGAACGGCCCCAGATGAGGGCTTAAGGATCAATAATGGGCCCGCGGTGACCGTGCGCAGGCCACCCGGCATGATGGTCCGCATGCGTGCGGTGGTGCAGAGGGTGGACGGCGCGAGTGTCGTCGTGGACGGCGAGACGGTGGGCGCGATCGAGGGTGAGGGCCTGTGTGTCCTGGTGGGGGTGACCCACCAGGACACCAAGGAGAAGGCGGCCCAACTGGCCCGCAAGCTCTGGTCGATCCGGATGCTGCAGGACGAGAGGTCGTGCAGCGACGTCGACGCCCCGCTGCTCGTCATCAGCCAGTTCACCCTGTACGGGGACGCCCGCAAGGGCCGCCGCCCCACCTGGAACGCGGCCGCACCCGGCGATGTCGCCGAACCGCTGGTGGACGAGGTGGTCGCCCAGCTGCGCGCCCTGGGCGCGACGGTGGCGACAGGCCGGTTCGGGGCGCAGATGCGGGTGTCCCTGACGAACGACGGCCCGTTCACCGTGCTGCTGGAGATCTGAGCCTCAGGGCTCCACGACCGTTTCCTGGGCGGCCGCCGTCTCCCCCGCCACCAGGCGGGCGTCGGTCGGTACGTTGCGCTTGACCAGGGCGAGGGCGATCGGGCCCAGCTCGTGGTGGCGTACCGACGTGGTGACGAAGCCGATCTTCCGGCCGTCGGGGCCCTCGTCCGCGAGGCGGATCTCGGTGCCGTGGACCGGCAGGTGGACCTCGCTGCCGTCCAGGTGCAGGAAGACCAGGCGGCGGGGCGGCTTGCCCAGGTTCTGGACGCGGGCCACCGTCTCCTGGCCGCGGTAGCAGCCCTTCTGGAGGTGGACCGCGGTGCTGATCCAGCCCAGCTCGTGCGGGATCGTGCGGTGGTCGGTCTCGAAGCCGAGGCGGGGGCGGTGGTGCTCGACACGCAGCGCCTCGTAGGCGAGCAGGCCGGCGGCGGGCCCCGCCTTCGCCGCGAAGGGCTCCAGGTCGGCACGGGGAAGGAAGAGATCACGGCCGTACGCCGTCTCGCGTACGACGACGCCCTCCGGCACCTCGGCGATCGAGCCGGCCGGCAGGTGGACGACGGCGAAGTCGGCGGTCCGGTCGGCGACCTCGACGCGGTAGAAGAACTTCATCGACTCCAGGTAGGCGATCAGCGCCTCCTGGGTGCCGGGCTCCACGTGGGCCCAGACCGTCGTGCCGTCGTCCACCAGGTACAGGGCGTGCTCGATGTGGCCGTGCGCGGACAGGATCAGTGCCTCGGTGGCCTCGCCCGGAGGCAGTGCGCTGACGTGCTGGGTGAGCAGCAGATGCAGCCAGCCGAGGCGGTCCTCGCCGGAGACGGTGACGACGCCGCGGTGCGAGAGGTCGACGAAGCCGGTGCCGTCGGCGAGGGCGCGCTGCTCGCGGAACAGGTCGCCGTAGTGGGCGGCGACGCCTTCGTCCACGCCCTCGGCGGGAACGGCGCCGGGCAGGGACAGCAGTGGGCTCTTCATACGGGCAAGCCTACGACGTGGTAGTTGAACTCTTCAGCGAACAGTCCTTGCAGCGGCCGAAGAGCGCGAAGTGCTTCATGTCGGTGTCGAAGCCGAACTGCTCGCGCAGCTTGGCCGTGAAGTCCGAGGCCACGTCCACGTCCGCCTCGATGACGTTCTCGCAGTCGCGGCACACCAGGTGCAGATGGTGGTGGCGGTCGGCGAGGTGGTAGGTGGGCGCCCCGTGGCCGAGGTGGGCGTGGCTGACCAGGCCCAGCTCCTCCAGCAGCTCCAGCGTGCGGTAGACGGTGGAAATGTTGACCCCCGACGCCGTCTTCCTCACCTCGCTGAGGATGTCGTCGGGGGTCGCGTGCTCCAGGGTGTCCACGGCTTCGAGCACGAGTTGCCGCTGCGGCGTCAGCCGGTAGCCGCGCTGCCTGAGGTCGCTCTTCCAGTCGGTGCTCACCACACTGGAAGTCTAGAGCCACCCGGCGAAAGGCCTACTTGAAGAAGGCGATGCCGTCGTCCGGCAGGTCGTCGGGCAGGGCCTTGGCCCAGCGCTCGACCTCCTCCGGGGTGACGACCTTCTTCAGGTGGGCCGACATGTAGGGGCGCAGCTCGACCTCGGGGGTCTGCTTCTCGCCGACCCACATCAGGTCGCTCTTGACGTAGCCGTACAGCCGCTTTCCACCGCTGTAGGGCCGGGAGGCGGCCGTACGCGCCACCGTGTCCGTGACCAGGTCGATCTGCGGCTTCTTGGCGGCCATCTCGCCGTACCAGATCTCGATGACGCCGTCGTCACGGGTCAACGTCACCTCGACCTTGCGGTCGGCGTCGATCCGCCAGTAGCCGGACTCCGACTCCAGGGGACGGACCTTGTTGCCGTCCTGGTCCAGCACCCAGGTGTGGGAGCGGTACTCCAGGAAGTCCCGGCCGTCGTGGGTGAAGGTGACTTCCTGCCCGAAGTTGCACTTCTCCGAGCCGGGGAAGTCGTGCACGCCCGCACCGGCCCAGTTGCCGAGCAGGAAGGCGAGCGGGACAAGGTCCTTGTGCAGGTCGGACGGGATCTCGATCATGAGGGAAAGTTCCTGGTCGGTTCCTTGACGGAGCTCAGCGCTGGCCCTGGTACAGCTTCTTCACGGTCAGTCCGGCGAAGGCGAGGACGCCGACGCAGACCAGGACCAGCAGGGTTTCGAAGAAGATCTCCACGGGTGCTCCTTGAGCGAGGGTGGGCATACGACAGAGCTGCGCCCCAGCTTACGCGGCCCAGGTCCCGGCCTCCCTCCGAGGTGTGTCCTCGGCGGTCCTCGGCCGATCAGCCGAGCAGCCGACTCTGCGGCTTGACCGTCTGCCGGAGGGGGACGGCGCAGGCGCAGGCGCCGGCGCCGGCGACCAGGCCCAGCAGGACGGCGGCAGCGGTCAGCCGGGGTGCGGCCGCGCCAGGCTCTCTCTTTCGATGCTTCCAAGACGTCCTTTTGGTGCTTCCAAGACATCCCCCCACAGAACGTGAAGCACGGATCGCGAATCCACGCTTCAGAGCGGACTTGTGGCCAGAGCCCGGAAGTTGCAGAAGCGTTGATTACGATTCGGGCATGGCGAAGAAGCTCGTGATCAAGGTGACGGCCGGGGCGGATGCCCCCGAACGCTGCTCGCAGGCGTTCACGGTGGCGGCGGTGGCCGTGGCCAGTGGGGTCGACGTCTCGCTGTGGCTGACCGGGGAGTCCTCCTGGTTCGCGCTGCCGGGGCGGGCCGCCGAGTTCGAGCTGCCGCACGCCGCGCCGCTGCCGGACCTGATCGACTCGATCCTCGCGGCCGGCCGCATCACGCTGTGCACGCAGTGCGCCGCCCGGCGCGAGATCACCGAGAAGGACGTCCTGGAGGGCGTACGGATCGCGGGCGCGCAGGTCTTCGTACAGGAGGCGCTCGGGGACGAGACGCAGGCGCTGGTCTACTGAGCCGCTAGGAGCGGGGGCGCTTCTTGCCGTCCAGCTCGTCCCACCACTCGTCGGACTGCGGGTCGCCCGAGGGATCGTCCCACCAGCGGTCCTCGGGGCCGCGCCGGTTGGCCACCATCGCGGCCACGGGCGGGATGAGCATGGCCGCCACACACATCCCGACGGCCGCCGGGACGGACCAGAGACGCACGACTGCCCAGGCCAGGACGAAGAGACCGATACAGATCCCCATCATGGCGAAGTACAGGTGACGACGCCGGGCGTACATGACTCCAGAGTAGGTCGGGACATACGGTTCGGCACGATCCCCGACAGGCCCCCCGGATCACGGCCCTGAGCACTGCCCCGAGTCGGCGTCGGGACAGGCCGAAGGGCCGCACCCCAGGTGTCCAACCCGGTGGGTGCGGCCCTTCGGACGCCGCTGAGGTCGCTCAGACCGCGATCGCGACCTCCGCGAGGCCGCCCTGCTGGGCGACGACCGTGCGGTCGGCAGTGGCGCCGGGGACGAGGGCGCGGACGGTCCAGGTGCCCTCGGCCGCGTAGAAGCGGAACTGCCCCGTGGCGGAGGTGGGGACCTCCGCGGTGAACTCGCCCGTCGAGTCGAGCAGGCGGACGTAGCCCGTCACCGGCTCGCCGTCGCGGGTCACCTGACCCTGGATCGTGGTCTCACCGGGCTTGATCGTCGAGGCGTCCGGGCCGCCGGCCTTCGCTCCACACATGTTATCTCCAGAGGGTCTGACCAGAAGGTCGGTCGGGATGGGTTACTTGCCGGCGCCGAGCTCGATCGGCACGCCGATGAGGGAGCCGTACTCGGTCCAGGAGCCGTCGTAGTTCTTGACGTTCTGCACCCCGAGCAGCTCGTGCAGCACGAACCAGGTCAGGGCCGAACGCTCACCGATGCGGCAGTAGGCGATCGTGTCCTTGGCGAGGTCCACGTTCTCCTTGACGTAGAGCTCCTTCAGCTCCTCGTCCGACTTGAACGTGCCGTCGTCGTTGGCGTTCTTCGACCACGGGATGTTCTTCGCGGTGGGGACGTGGCCCGGGCGCTGCGACTGCTCCTGCGGCAGGTGGGCCGGGGCGAGCAGCTTGCCGGAGAACTCGTCGGGCGAGCGGACGTCGACCAGGTTCTGCGAGCCGATCGCGGCGACGACCTCGTCGCGGAAGGCACGGATCGAGCTGTTCTGCGGCTTGGCCTTGTAGTCGGTCGCGGCGCGCTCGGGCACATCCGCGCCGTCGACCAGCTCGCGGGCGTCCAGTTCCCACTTCTTGCGGCCGCCGTCGAGGAGCTTGACGTTGTCGTGGCCGTAGAGCTTGAAGTACCAGTAGGCGTACGACGCGAACCAGTTGTTGTTGCCGCCGTAGAGGATCACCAGCGTGTCGTTGGCGATGCCCTTCTTCGACAGGAGCTTCTCGAAGCCCTCCTGGTCGATGAAGTCACGGCGGACCGGGTCCTGGAGATCCTTGGTCCAGTCGATGCGGACCGCGTTCTTGATGTGGTTCTTCTCGTAGGCGGACGTGTCCTCGTCCACCTCGACGATCGCGATGTTCGGGTCGTCCAGGTGGTCCTGGACCCAGTCGGCATCGACGAGGACGTCGTTGCGGCTCATGCTCTTTCTCCTCCGGGGCAGTTGCGGCGAGGCGTGCGAGTAGAGAGGGTGCGCGCTCAGTGCCGAGCGGTCACACGGGTGCCCTTCCAGCAGGGCGGCTGAGAGATGCGGAAGCGCGCGGACTTCCGCTCAGAAGGGGCGACAGAGCATGGCGGCAACGCGGCACAGGTCCACTGCCCGCCGCTTGGTGAGATCCGCCTGTCGCTTCATGACCTCGATCGTAGGGACGTCCGGGCGGGCGTGTCACCGGCGTGTCGTATTCTGAGATGCGATCGTCCGGATAGTGGGACGAGAAAACGCCCGGGGCGTCGTGGGACGGCCGCCGGGCGTGTGTCTCGGTCGGTGCATCTGCGGTGCGGACGGGGGCGTCTCGCCTGTCGGACGCCCCTCGTGCACCGGCGGTCCTTCTACCCCGCCAGCTTGACGTCCGAACCCTTCACGCTGATCTCCACCCCGTCCTGGGCGGCCTGCACCTTGTCCAGCTTGATGCCGCCGGGGAGCTGGTCGACGGCCTGCTGGAAGTCGGTGATCTGGCGGATGCGGCCCTCGCCGATGGCGGCGCCGCCGAGCTTGGGCAGGGCGTCTGCCTGCACCTTGACCTTGTCGTTCTCGACGGTGACCGAGCTGAGGACGTAGACCGGCTTGGGCAGCTTGGTTCCCAGCACGGTGGCGTCCACCGCGACCTTGATCTTGCCGTTGCCGCCGTCGGAGAGGCCGACGACCTGGGCCGTGACACCCGGCGCGACCTGGGTCGGCTCGGACTTGGCGGTCTTCAGCAGCTCGTCGTACGCGATCGTCGCGGTGCCGGTGGCGGTGGACGCGGTGGCGGAGCTGTAGTCGCCGGAGAAGTCGACGCCCTTCATGTCGGCCTTCAGGTCGTCGATGCGGATGGTCCTGCCGCTGGTGCCGGTGGCCGCCTCGTAGTCCTTGATGCCGACCTCGACGTCGTCCAGGGAGCCGCCCGCGACCTGGGTGAGGAAGGGGAAGCCTTTGATGTTCACGTCCGGGCTCGACGCGAGGTTCTCGGTCGTCCTCAGCTTGTCCGCGGCCTCGTTCTCGGCGAAGTGCACGGCCACGCGGTCCGCGATCACGAAGAGGCCGCCCAGGATCACGACGAGGATCAGGAGTATTCGCAGGGCGCGCATGTGGTGTTTCCCCCGGGTCGGCGGTGGTGTACGGCTACGCCACGGTAACCCCGCGGGGCTCGGCCGGGGTCGGATTGTGGATCACTTGTGACAGGGCACGCCGTCCGTCGGGCCGGGCGCGGGGTGGCGCCGTGGGATGGGGGCGCCTGCCGGGTGCGGGTGCGCCGGGGCTTCTCGCGCGGCTCCCCGCGCTCCTTGGGCCGGCCGGCCACCACCCACCGAAACGGCGCGAACAGCCCCTAGGGCCCTTCTGATGGATCTCCGTGGGGGAAGGAGCGGCGTCCGGTGCGTGCGCTCGGCGTGCGGCGTGGAGGGTCATGTGGCGGAGCCACCTGTCCCTTCGCGCCGTGCGGCGAGCGTGCGTGCAGGACGCCGCGACGCCGCGGAGATCCATCAGAAGGGCCCTAGCCCAGGGCCCGCCCCAGTACCCACACCACCGGGGCCGCCGCCGCCAGGGGCAGCGCCACGCCCGCCGTGAAGTGGACGAAACGGGAGGGGTAGTCGTAGCTGGCGACCCGGTGGCCGACCAGGGCGCAGATCCCGGCCGCCGCACCCAGGGCGGCGCCCTTCGCGCCAAAGCCGGTCATACCGCCCACCGCGATGCCCGCGCCCGCCGCGGCGAGCAGGGAGACCGCCAGGGAGGCCGGGGTGGGCAGGGGGAGGACGCGGGCCAGGATCGCGACCGCCGTGGCCGCCGCGCCGACCGACACCGCGTGCGGGTCCGCGCCCAGGTAGCCCGTCGCGAGGACCGCGAGGGACGAGGAGGCGACCGTCGCCATGAGGCCGTACATCCGCTCGTCGGGTGAGGCGTGCGAGCGCAGCTGGAGGACCAGGGACAGCAGGACCCAGATGCCGAGCGGGCCGAGGATCGCGGCCGGCGCGTTGGCGCGGCCCGCGGCCAGGACCGCCACGTCCGCGGTGAGCGCGCCCAGGAAGGCCAGCGCGATGCCCTGCCGGGCGGGCCACATGCCGTTCAGCCGGAACCAGCCCGCCGCCGTCACGGCCTGGAGCAGCACCAGCGGCACGACGAGGACGTACGAGCCGAGGGGGGCCGTCGCGGCGAGCAGCAGGCCCAGCGCGGCGGTGAGCAGCGCCGGCTGCATGCCCGGCTCGATGACCGGGGAGCGGCCCTCCAGGCGGGCCCGCTGGGCGTCGGTGATCCGGGGGTTCCCGGCGAGGGTGGCGGGGCCGTAGCCCTGGGCGGCTTCCGGTTCGGCGGTGGGCTCCGGCTGCTGGTACCGCTGGGGTTCGGGGGCCGGTGCCTGCGGGGCGTACGGCTCCTGCGGCGGCAGGTACGCCGTCTCGGCCGCCTGCAGATGCGCGTGCGTCTGCGTCTCCCAGGTCTGGCCCTGCCACTGCTGGGTGTGCTGCGGGTCGTAGCCGGCGTGCGGATACGGGTCGGCGTACTGGCCGTACTGGTCGTACCCGCCCTGGGACTGCCCGGGCCACGCCTGCGGCGCCTGCGGCTGCTGGTGCGGGTGCTGCTGCTGTTGTTGTCCGTACGCGTCGTACCCCCCGTACGGCCCGTCCTGATACGGCTGGTCGCTCATCGCCTCACCCTCCTGCGAATGGCGGGAGCACCTCGACCGTGCCGCCCTCGGCCAGCCGTACCGTCTCATGCGCGCGGGTCCCCACGGGGTCACCGTCGACGAGGAAGGAGCATCGCTGCAGGACGCGCGTGAGTTCATCCGGGTGTCGCTCACGCACCGCGGCGAGCGCGTCGGCGAGCGTGGCCGCGTCGTACGGCTCCTCGGCGACCCGGGCCGCGGCCTTGGCAGCGGCCCAGTAGCGGACCGTGACCTTGGGCATCTGATTCCTCAATCGACGGCAGAAGAGTGCGGGGACCAACGCTGTCAGGCTAAGGCACCCCGCCGACATGCCGGTCACGCCTCCCGCCCGCCTCAGGACGACCGCGCGGCCCAGTCGCCGGCTCAGGACGACCGCGCGGCCCAGTCGCCGATCCGGGCCAGCAGGGCCTCGTCCGCCGCGTGCTCGGCGTGGCCCATGCCGGGCTCCACCCAGAGCTCGCCGTGTTCGCCGGCGGCGCCGGCCAGCATCCGGGGGTGGTCGAGCGGGAAGTAGCCGTCCCGGTCGCCGTGCACGACGAGCAGCGGGGTCGGGGCGATCCGCGGGACCGCCTGCACCGGGGAGAGCGGCACCGGGTTCCACTCGCGGTGGTGGATGCGCGTGCGCAGGCCGTAGCGGCCGACCAGGCGCCCCTCGGGGCGGGTGACCAGCCAGTGCAGACGGCGCATGGGGGCCGTACCCCGGTAGTACCAGCGAGCGGGGGAGCTGACCGAGACCACCGCGTCGACCGTGCCGGGGTGCAGGGCCGCGTGCCGCAGCACCACCGAGCCGCCCATGGAGAAGCCGACGGTCACCACGCGCGCGTGCCCGAAGCCGCGCGCCCACTCCACCGCGGCGGCCAGGTCCAGCACCTCCTTGTCGCCGACCGTGGACCGGCCGCCCGAGGCTCCGTGGCCCCGGAAGGAGAAGGTGACGACGGCGCCGTACCGGGCGAGCACGCCCGCCACCCTTCGTATATGCGGTCGGTCCACGTCGCCGGTGAAGCCGTGGGCGATCACGAATACCAGGTCGCCGCGGGGTGGACGGGAGGCGTCCGGCGACGCTTCGTATACGACCGCACCCGGGTTGTATACGGAATGGACCGGAATCTCGTCAGCGGTGTACAGAAACGTCCGGGTAGGGGCCCGTCTGCCCGTCTCGTCATTCGGACGAATGGTGGAACGCGCCTCTTGGCCTGCCGGACGGTTGGTCATGTGGGCTATTCTGCTGGGCAGAGGACTCGGGCAGCGTAGCCCCCGGGTCCTTTTGTGCTTTCGGAAGCGTTGTATACGAAGCGGGAGACCGCGGGTGTACGGGGCCCCGGGATCGCAGCGCAGTGCCGCACCGCACACGTCCTCGCAGGGACCGAGGAGGAACCAGACGTATGAGTTCTCTGCTGCTCCTGACCAACGCCCTCCAGCCGTCGACGGAGGTGCTTCCCGCCCTCGGCCTGCTCCTGCACAACGTGCGGGTGGCCCCGGCGGAGGGGCCCGCTCTCGTCGACACCCCGGGCGCCGACGTGATCCTGATCGACGGCCGCCGCGACCTGCCGCAGGTGCGCAGCCTGTGCCAGCTGCTGCGTTCCACCGGCCCCGGCTGTCCGCTCCTCCTGGTCGTCACCGAGGGCGGCCTGGCCGCCGTCACCGCCGACTGGGGCACCGACGACGTGCTGCTCGACACCGCGGGCCCGGCGGAGGTGGAGGCCCGTCTGCGCCTGGCCATGGGCCGCCAGCAGATCGTCAACGACGACTCTCCGATGGAGATCCGCAACGGCGACCTCTCCGTGGACGAGGCGACCTACTCCGCCAAGCTCAAGGGCCGGGTCCTGGACCTGACCTTCAAGGAGTTCGAGCTGCTCAAGTACCTCGCCCAGCACCCGGGCCGCGTCTTCACCCGCGCTCAGCTGCTGCAGGAGGTGTGGGGCTACGACTACTTCGGCGGCACCCGGACCGTGGACGTGCACGTACGGCGGCTGCGCGCCAAGCTCGGCCCCGAGCACGAGTCGCTGATCGGAACCGTCCGGAACGTCGGTTATCGATTCGTTACTCCTGAGAAGGGCGACCGGTCCGGCGAGGAGGCCAAGGCCAAGGCGGACCGGGCAAAGACGGAAGATGCGGACACATCCGCCGTCCTGGACGGCGTGGAGCTCCACGCGGACGCATAAAAGCCGCCCGGGCAGGGCATTGCCACCGCACAGTCAAGCTTCGATACGCCCTGCCCAGAGCGGGTCCATCCGCGTAGACTCCGCGCGTGGCCAAGGTGACTCGGGATGACGTGGCACGGCTGGCTGGGACCTCCACCGCCGTCGTCAGTTATGTCATCAACAACGGACCCCGGCCGGTCGCCCCGGCCACGCGCGAGCGTGTCCTCGCTGCGATCAAGGAGCTGGGGTACCGGCCGGACCGGGTCGCCCAGGCGATGGCGTCCCGGCGCACCGACCTGATAGGCCTGATCATCCCGGACGCCCGCCAGCCCTTCTTCGGGGAGATGGCGCACGCGGTCGAGCAGGCCGCCTCCGAGCGCGGAAAGATGGTGCTCGTCGGCAACACCGATTACATCGGTGAACGCGAGGTCCACTACCTGCGCGCGTTCCTCGGCATGCGGGTCTCCGGTCTCATCCTGGTCAGCCACGCGCTGAACGACCTCGCCGCCGCGGAGATCGACGCCTGGGACGCCCGGGTGGTGCTGCTGCACGAGCGCCCGGAGGCCATCGACGACGTCGCCGTGGTCACCGACGACCTGGGCGGCGCTCAGCTCGCCGTACGCCACCTGCTGGAGCACGGCTACGAGTACGTCGCCTGTATGGGCGGTACGGCGGAGACGCCGGCCGTCGGTGACCCGGTCTCCGACCACGTCGAGGGCTGGAAGCGGGCCATGGCCGAGGCGGGCCTCTCCACCGAGGGCCGGCTGTTCGACGCGCCGTACAACCGGTACGACGCCTACCGGGTGGCCCTGGAGGTCCTCTCCAGTCCGAACCGGCCGCCCGCGGTCTTCTGCTCCACCGACGACCAGGCGATCGGCCTGCTGCGGGCCGCGCGCGAGCTGCGCATCGACGTGCCCGGGGAACTGGCGGTGGCCGGGTTCGACGACATCAAGGAGGCCGCGCTCGCCGACCCGCCGCTGACCACGATCGCCTCGGACCGCTCGGCCATGGCCCGGGCGGCGGTCGACCTCGTCCTGGACGACGGGCTGCGGGTGGCGGGCTCCCGGCGCGAGCGGCTGAAGACGTTCCCGTCCCGACTGGTGGTCCGCACCAGCTGCGGCTGCGGAGTCTGAGCGCTCCACCCTGCCGATGAAGGGCGGACGAGAGCCCGCCCCCGAGCCGCGAGGAGCCCCTTTACATCGGGCAAACGAGGTTCTGCCGGGCTTCTCAGGGAGCACTCAGGAAGCTCTCATGGTCGCGGGACATGCTCATTGTCATGACCGAGAGCATCCGCCGCAGTGGCGAGTACGACTACGACGACCCCCAGGGTCCGTACGCTCAGCAGCCCAGCTACTCCGCTCCCGTGAATCCCGAGTGGCCGCCACCGCCCTCGTACCAGCCTCCGGTGGCCGCGTTCACGGCCCCGGAGCCGGGCCCCGCGCCGCGCAGGAAGCGCAACCGCGGCCCGATGGCGCTGCTCGCGGCGGTGGCGATCGTCGCGGCCGCGGTCGGCGGCGGCACCGCCTACGCCTTCCAGGAGCTGACCGGCAAGGACACGGTCGCCTCCGCCGGTACGACCACCACGGTGGTGCCCTCCGGCAAGAAGGGCGACGTCGCCGCGATCGCCGCCGCGGTCAGCCCGAGCGTGGTGGAGATCCAGGCGACCCTCGGCAACGGCTCGTCCACCGGCTCGGGCGTGATCATCACGTCCCACGGCGAGATCGTCACCAACAACCACGTCGTCTCCGGCGCCTCCTCGATCAGGGTGCGCACCAGCGACGGCAAGAGCTACGCGGCCGAGGTCGTCGGCACGGACAGCTCCAAGGACCTCGCGCTGATCAAGCTGAAGGGCGCCGTTGGCCTCAAGGCCGCCGCGCTCGGCAGCTCCTCCGGAGTCCAGGTCGGCGACACGGTCGTGGCGATCGGCTCCCCGGAGGGCCTGACCGGCACGGTCACCAGCGGCATCGTCTCCGCGCTCGACCGTGACGTGACCGTCTCCACGGACGAGAAGCAGGGCCAGGGCCAGGGCGGCGACGGTCAGTGGCCGTTCCGGTTCCGCGGCCGCCAGTTCAACGGCGACACGGGCCCGTCCACCACGACGTACAAGGCGATCCAGACGGACGCCTCGCTCAACCCGGGCAACTCCGGTGGCGCGCTGATCGACGCGAGCGGCCACGTCATCGGCATCAACTCCGCGATGTACACCTCGAGTTCGCAGTCCTCGTCGTCCTCGGACGCGGGCAGCGTCGGACTCGGCTTCGCGATCCCCATCGACACCGTCAAGTCCGACCTGGCCACGTTGCGGGCCGGCTCGACCAGCTGAGACCCCGTGCGGGGCGAATGGGAGAACGTCATGATCAAGCAGGTTTCGCACGACGGCGTCACCGGCACCGGTCCGGCCGCCCTCACCCTGGCCCTCGCGGTCGCGCACGAACTGCACACGCCGGCCCCGCGCGCCCCGGAGGTCGCCGCGGTGCCCGAGCTGATGGGCCTGCGCACCTCCGCCGACCGGCCGCACCGCCGCAAGGTCCCGCTGTGCCGCCTCACCGCCGTCGGCGGCCTGGCCACGCTCGGCCCCCGAACCGCCGCACGCGCCCCGCAGCCCGGAAACATGCGAGTCTGAGAGACACCTCGACCACCCGACCCACCGCACCCCGAGGAATCGCGAGCGATGAGCCCCGCCGAAGGCGACCGTGAGATCCAGCGCATCCTGATCGTCGACGACGAGCCCGCCGTACGCGAGGCGCTCCAGCGCAGCCTCGCCTTCGAGGGGTACGACACGCAGGTCGCCGTCGACGGCGCGGACGCGCTGGACAAGGCCACCGCCTACCGGCCCGACCTGGTCGTCCTGGACATCCAGATGCCCCGCATGGACGGCCTGACCGCGGCCCGCCGCATCCGGGGCGCCGGCGACACGACCCCGATCCTGATGCTCACCGCCCGCGACACGGTCGGCGACCGGGTGACGGGTCTGGACGCCGGCGCCGACGACTACCTGGTCAAGCCCTTCGAGCTGGACGAGCTCTTCGCCCGCATCCGCGCCCTGCTCCGCCGCAGCTCCTACGCGGCCGCCGTGTCGCCCGAGGCCCAGGAGGACGCGGCGCTGACCTTCGCCGACCTGCGCATGGACCTCGCCACGCGGGAGGTCACGCGAGGTGGCCGCCAGGTCGAACTGACCCGCACGGAGTTCACCCTGCTCGAGATGTTCATGGCCCACCCGCGCCAGGTCCTCACCCGCGAGCAGATCCTGAAGGCGGTCTGGGGCTTCGACTTCGAGCCCTCGTCCAACTCCCTGGACGTCTACGTCATGTACCTGCGCCGCAAGACGGAGGCCGGCGGCGAGCCGCGGCTCGTGCACACGGTACGGGGCGTGGGGTACGTCCTGCGACAGGGCGGCGCGGAGTGAACAAGCTGGTCCGCCGCTACCGGGCACTGCCGATCCGAGCCCGCCTCGCCATACTGGTGGCGGCAGCGGTGGCGTTCGCCGTGGCCGCGGTGTCGATGACGTGCTGGTTCATCGTGGAACGCAAGCTGTACGACCAGGTCGACAACGATCTGCAGAAGTCGCTGAACATGCCCCGGCTGCAGCAGCAGGCCACGACAGCGGTCAACAACTGCACCCAGCACACCACGAACGACCCGGGCGACGGCCCCCGGAACATCTACGCCGAGGTGGTCACGGAGGCCGGAAAGCCCTGCGTCCTGCCGTACTCCCTCGGCACGGTCAAGGTCACCGACGCCGACAAGGACCTGATCAAGAAGGGCGCCCACGGCCGGGGCCTCTTCCGCAACGGCACCGACTCGAACGGCAACGACATCCGTGCCCTCGCCCTCCCCGGGTTCACGATCGCCGACCCGAACACGGGGACCGTCACCGATGCCGCCCTCCTCATCGCTCTCCCCCTGAAGAACACCCAGAAGACCCTCAACGACCTCGCCCTGATCCTCCTGCTCGTCTCCGGCATAGGAGTGGTGGGCGCCGGCGCCGCGGGCCTGGCGGTGGCCCGGGCCGGTCTGCGTCCCGTCGACAAGCTCACCGAGGCCGTGGAGCACGTGGCCCGGACGGAAGACCTGACCATCCGCATCCCCGTCGAGGACGACAGCGAGGACGAAGTCGCCCGGCTCTCCCGGTCCTTCAACTCGATGACCGCCTCCCTCGCCAGCTCCCGCGATCTCCAGCAGCAGCTGATCGCGGACGCCGGTCACGAACTCCGCACCCCGCTCACCTCCCTCCGTACGAACATCGAACTGCTCACCCGCAGCGAGGAGACGGGCCGCCCGCTCCCGCCCGAGGACCGCAAGGCACTGCTCGCCTCCGTCAAGGCGCAGATGACCGAACTGGCTTCTCTCATCGGTGACTTGCAGGAGCTGTCCCGCTCGGAGGGCCAGCGCGGCGAACGCGTCCAGGTGGTCTCCTTCCAGGACACCGTGGAAGCGGCACTGCGCCGGGCCCGGCTGCGCGGCCCCGAGCTGACGATCACGGCGGACCTGGAGCCCTGGTTCGTACGGGCGGAGCCCTCCGCGCTGGAGCGGGCCGTCGTCAACATCCTCGACAACGCGGTGAAGTTCAGCTCCGAGGGCGGCACGATCGAGGTGCAGCTGAGCGAGGGCGTGCTGACGGTACGGGACCACGGCCCCGGCATCGCCGAGGGCGAACTGCCCCACGTCTTCGACCGCTTCTGGCGCTCCCCCAGCGCGCGTGCCCTGCCGGGCTCGGGTCTCGGCCTCTCCATCGTCGCCCGCACCATCCAGCAGGCGGGCGGCGAGGTCACCCTGGCGCGGGCGGAGGGCGGCGGAACCGTGGCAACGGTACGGCTGCCCGGCGCGCCCACGGCTCCGCCTGAGACGCCGTAGGAGGCGCGGTCTACTCTCTCCCCGATCGCGCACCCGTACGGTGCGCCTGGGGAGGGGCTTCGATGGACGAGGGCGGTTCGACCCGGGAATACCGCAAGCGGCGGAGACGGCCCGGCCGGACTCTGATCATGCCGCTCATCCTCCTGGGCAACGGCGTGCTGCAGACGATCCGCACCCGCGACGCCTTCCCCCGCTGGTACGCGCCCGCGGCGTGGGGAGTCCTGCTGGCGGCCGGGGGCTGGGCCGTCCTGCGGGAGTGGCGGGCGCGGACCCGGGTGACGACCGAGGGGATCACCCGGCAGGGGCCTTTGCGGGGGCGCACCTGGGCCTGGTCCGACATCTACGACCTGCGCGTCGAGCACGCCGGCAAGGATCCCCTCAACACCGCTCCCCGGTGGCCGGCCCACCTGTACGACTTCGAAGGCCGCCGCTTCCGACTCCCGCACCTCGACGAGTGGCAGCTGGACGACCCCATCGCCGAGGTCGCCGCCCTGCGCGCCGCCGCCCGGCAGCACGGGATGAGCTCGGAGCAGCGGTACGAGGTCGAGGAGCGGATCCTGCGGCGGGCCGGACAGTGCAGGGGATGGCAGTGGGCGGCCATCGCGGCGATGCTGATGCTGGTCGTCATGACGTTCGCCGCGGCGGGAGAGGCTTTCTCGGGGACGCGCGTGCACCTGTTCCTGTTGCTCCTGGTCGTACCCCTGGTCACCTTCGGCGCGCTGGGGGCCTTGCCGGGCCGCCACTGCGCCGCCCGCGCCCTGCGGCTCCCGCAGCAGCCTTGACGGCACGGCGCGGCAGCCGTGGCGCGACCCCGGCCTTCCGGGCCGCGGCGGTCCCGCTCTACGATCACCCGCGCTGGTGTCCGATGAAGGGTCGGTGGGCGGGGCATGGACGCGCAGGGGGGGCGGGATCGAGCGTGAGTACCAGCGGAAGAAGACACCTCGTCTGGTGGTCCTGACGCTGGGGCTGCTGGGTCTGGACGGCGTCTTCCGCATGACGCAGCACAACTCCCTGTCCCCGTGGCTTCCGGTCGCGGTCTTCGCCTTCTACGCCGTGCTGCTCGCGCGCACGGTGCTGTACCTGCGGCGCGCCCGCACGCTCGTCGGGGCCCGCGGGGTCACCGCACGTCGGGCACTGACCGAACGCAGCAGGGCCTGGCACGACATCTACGACATCCGGGCCGAGCCGGTGCCGAACGCCCTCGCGGCCGCCCGCAAATGGATCACGTTCCTGTACGACACCGACGGGCGCCGGTTCGTGCTGCCGCACCTGGACGACTGGCAGCTGGACGACCCGCCCGCCGAGGTCGCCGCGCTGCGGGAGGCCGCCGCCCGGCACCGCGGCATGGCGTGGGAACGCCGGCCGGAGGTGGAGGCGCGGATCCGGCGCAGGGCGGGGCACCGCAAGGCGTGGGAACGGGCGTTCACCGGCGGGATCATCGCCTTCGGCTGTGGCTTCCTGCTGTGGGTGGCGCTCGTGATCATCACGTCGCACCCGCCGACGCTCCTGCTGTTCCTGTGGATGCCCCTGGGCTCCTTCGCCGCCCTGGCCGGCCTGCTGCACTGGCGCTGGAGTCCCAGGTCCCCCGGGCCCTGCGGGAGTCGTAGCGTCCTGCACCCTGCGTCTGGTGCGCCGGGATGCGGCCGGCATGGCCCCTGGGTCGGCTGTGGCGCGTGGGCCGTCAGCCGCGCAGCCCAGGGTCAACGCGCGTAGCGCGACAGGGGGTTCATGGTTACGTCCCGGTTTCCCTTTGCCGATTCCTTTACTCGCTGCGCTGTCGGCACTTCACCCCGGCCGACCCGTACCCTCGTACGCATGAGCAGCGACGACGCCGTACGGCCCTTCCCCTCCCGCTCCATCGAGACCTTTTCCGCGCTCGACCCGGACCAGGCCGAGGCCGTGCTCGGACTGCTCACCGAGTCCGCCCGCGTCGACGGGCAGCAGCCGGTGTCCGAGCAGGGGCGGCTGCAACTGCGCGGGGGCGCCCGCGCGGGCGTCTCCCATCTGCTGCTGACCGTCGGGGGCGAACTCGTCGGCTACGCCCAGCTGGAGGACACCGACCCGGTGGAGGCCCCGGCCGCCGAACTGGTCGTCCATCCCACGCACCGCGGGCACGGACACGGGCGGGCGCTGGGCTCGGCGCTGCTCGCCGCCTCCGGCAAGCGGCTGCGGATGTGGGCGCACGGCGGGCATTCCGCCGCCCGGCACCTCGCCCAGGTCCTGGGGCTGACCCTGTTCCGCGAACTGCGCCAGATGCGGCGGTCGTTGACCGACCTGGAGCTGCCCGCGCCGACGCTGCCGGAGGGCGTGACCGTGCGCGCCTTCGTGCCGGGCAAGGACGACGCGGCCTGGCTCGCCGTCAACGCGGCCGCCTTCGCGCACCACCCCGAACAGGGCTCGCTGACCCAGCGGGACCTGGACGACCGCAAGGCCCAGCCGTGGTTCGACCCGGCCGGGTTCTTCCTCGCCGAGCGGCGCGGGGAGCTGGTCGGCTTCCACTGGACCAAGGTGCACGCCGAGGAGGGGCTCGGCGAGGTGTACGTGCTCGGGGTGCGCCCGGGCGAGCAGGGCGGCGGGCTCGGCAAGGCCCTCACCACGATCGGCCTGCGCCACCTGGCCGCGCAGGGTCTGCCCACCGCGATGCTGTACGTCGACGCGGACAACAACGCGGCGGTGTCGGTGTACGAACGGCTGGGATTCGGGACGCACGAGACCGACCTGATGTACCGCACCGAGACCTGAGGAACGCCTGCACCCGGACGTGCCGGCGAAGGGGCGGCCCCTTGACGGCCGCCCCTGTCCTGCCCCGGCCCGCCCACCGGCGGTCCGGCCGTCCCGGCGGCCGCCCGCACCGTCCGGCCCGCCTGCTCTTCCGGCTGCACCACCCCGCCCGGGCCGCGGAGGCAGGGGGGCCGCATCGACCCCGGCAAGTGCTGCTGCGACCTCCGGGCCTTCGAGGCACACGGCCCCACCGCCGCCCTGGCCCTCGCCGGGCTCGTGCCCGGCGCCCCTGCCGCTCCGCCGTACGCGACCCGTGCTGCTCCCGGCACGGTGGTCACCCCGGGTGTCGGAGACCTGACGGCGACCTGCCTCGTCCTCGCTCCGACCGTGCTCGCCGCCACCGGAGCGTTCACGCTGCCATGGGGCCGGGCGGCCGGCCGGGAGCGTCGCTTTCGCGACCGCGACGCCTTGGGGCCGCCCCCCGATATCCCGCACGTCATGTCTCCGTAACCATCGATTCAGACGGACTTGCGACGCTCGGCCAATGAAGCCCGCCGTGCCAGAGCCTTCGCCGCCCCCCGAGGGGCCCGCGGGGAACGGGGCCGTGACGGTCCCGCCCGCACGTTCCGACGCGCCTGTCTCGCCCCTGGCGCGGAAGAATGGGTTTATGAGTCAGCAAAACACGCAGGCAGAGGTCCAGCACGTCCAGCCCTCCGTGGGCTCCATAGCCGCGCACCGCCAGCACGCCGTGGCCGCGGTGGTGTCCGACCTCGAACCCGATATCGATGCCGACCTCGACGCGTACGAGGAGTCGCAGGCCGACGGGGAACCACTGCCGCAGGGCCGCTTCCTCGACCGGGAGCGCAGCTGGCTCGCCTTCAACGAGCGCGTCCTGGAACTGGCAGAGGACCCGAACACGCCCCTGCTGGAGCGCGCGAACTTCCTGGCGATCTTCGCCAGCAACCTGGACGAGTTCTTCATGGTCCGGGTGGCCGGTCTGAAGCGCCGCATCGCGACGGGTGTCGCCACCCGCTCGGCCTCCGGCCTCCAGCCGCGCGAGGTGCTGGAGATGATCTGGGCCCGCTCGCGCGAGCTGATGGCCCGGCACGCCGCCTGCTACCACGAGGACGTCGCCCCCGCGCTCGCGGAGGAGGGCATCCACCTGGTCCGCTGGAACGAGCTGACCGAGAAGGAGCAGGCGCGCCTCTTCACGCTCTTCCGGCACCAGATCTTCCCGGTCCTGACCCCGCTGGCCGTGGACCCCGCGCACCCGTTCCCGTACATCTCCGGCCTGTCCCTGAACCTGGCCGTCGTCGTGCGCAATCCGGTCAGCGGCCACAAGCACTTCGCACGTGTGAAGGTGCCGCCGCTGCTCTCCCGCTTCCTGGAGGCCGCGCCCGGCCGGTACGTCCCGCTGGAGGACGTCATCGCCGCGCACCTGGAGGAGCTGTTCCCGGGCATGGAGGTGCTCGAGCACCACGCCTTCCGGCTCACCCGCAACGAGGACCTGGAGGTCGAGGAGGACGACGCCGAGAACCTCCTGCAGGCCCTGGAGAAGGAACTCATGCGGCGCCGCTTCGGGCCGCCGGTGCGTCTGGAGGTCGAGGAGTCCATCGACCGCGAGGTGCTGGACCTGCTGGTCCGCGAGCTGAAGATCTCCGAGGCCGAGGTGTACCCGCTCCCCGGCCCCCTGGACCTCACCGGCCTCTTCCGCATCCACAGCCTCGACCGCCCGGAGCTGAAGTACCCGAAGTTCATCGCGGGCACCCACCGCGACCTGGCCGAGGTCGAGTCCGCGTCCGCGCCGGACATCTTCGCGGCCCTGCGCGCCCGCGACGTGCTGCTGCACCACCCGTACGACTCGTTCTCCACCTCCGTCCAGGCCTTCCTGGAGCAGGCGGCGGCCGACCCGGACGTGCTCGCCATCAAGCAGACGCTGTACCGCACCTCCGGCGACTCCCCCATAGTCGACGCGCTCATCGACGCCGCCGAGTCCGGCAAGCAGGTCCTGGTCCTGGTCGAGATCAAGGCCCGCTTCGACGAGCACGCCAACATCAAGTGGGCGCGCAAGCTGGAGGAGGCCGGCTGCCATGTCGTGTACGGCCTGGTCGGCCTGAAGACGCACTGCAAGCTGTCCCTGGTGGTCCGCCAGGAGGGCGAGACGCTCCGGCGCTACAGCCACGTCGGCACGGGCAACTACCACCCGAAGACGGCCCGGCTGTACGAGGACCTGGGCCTGCTCACCGCCGACCCCCAGGTGGGCGCGGACCTCTCCGACCTCTTCAACCGCCTCTCCGGCTACTCGCGCCGCGAGACCTACCGCCGCCTGCTGGTCGCCCCCAGGTCCCTGCGGGACGGTCTGATCGCGCGGATCAACAAGGAGGCGCAGCACCACCGTGCGGGCCGTCCGGCCTTCGTCCGCATCAAGGTCAACTCGATGGTCGACGAGGCGGTGATCGACGCGCTCTACCGGGCGTCCCAGGCGGGCGTGCCGGTCGACATCTGGGTGCGTGGCATCTGCGCCGTCCGCCCGGGCGTCACGGGCCTGTCGGAGAACGTCCGGGTCCGCTCGATCCTGGGTCGGTTCCTCGAACACTCCCGGGTCTTCGCCTTCGGCAACGGCGGCGAACCCGAGGTGTGGATCGGCAGCGCCGACATGATGCACCGCAACCTCGACCGCCGGATAGAGGCCCTGGTCCGGGTCACCGACCCCGGCCACCGGGCGGCCCTGAACCGGCTGCTCGACACCGGCATGTCCGACACCACGGCCTCCTGGCACCTCGGCCCCGACGGCGAGTGGACCCGGCACGCGACCGACGCGGACGGACAGCCGCTGCGCAACGTTCAGGAGATGCTCATAGACGCCCGGAGGCGCCGGCGTGGCACAGCAACACCTTGACCCGACGGACCCCACGGCCTCGGAGGTGACGGGGGAGGCACTCGCCGGCTACCTGCGCGCCCAGGCCACGGAGTTCCTCCGCGCGCTGCGCCTGCACCGCGAGACGGGTGGCGGTACGGCCCACGGCGCGGAGGAGTCCGTCGACGCGGCCCGGGCCCTGCGCCGCTCGGCCCGCCGCATCAGCGGCAGCCTGCACACCTTCCGCCCGCTGCTGGACCCGGACTGGTCGGAGGAGATGCGCCCGGAACTGGCGTGGCTGTCGGGCACACTGGGCCTGGAGCACGCCTACGCCTCCCGTCTGGAGAGGTTGCTGCTGGCGTTGCACCGGCTGTCGGGCTCCGCGGCGCTGCCCGTGCAGACCGTGACCTCGGTGACCGTCGGCGTTGCCGACTCGGCCGCGGGCGGTCGTGGCGCCGGGGCGGCACCCGGTCCCCTGAAAACGGCGCCTGCCCACACCAGTGGCCCCGCCCACCCGGCGCCCACGCCGGAACGCGGCAGCCTGACGGTCGGCGCGGCGAAAGCCGGCGCCCTGCTGGAACGCCAGCTGACGCTGGCCCGGACGCGCGCCCACTCCACAGCCCTGCAGGCCCTCGGCTCCTCCCGCTTCCACGCGGTCGCCGACAAAGTCGCCGTACTCGCCAGTGAGGTGCCCCTCACCCCCACCGCCCCCACCACCGGCCTGCGCCCCCTCGCCGCCGCCGCCGAGGAACGCCTCACGGACTCCGTCAACGCCCTGCCCCTGCTCACCGCCGGACACCCCTACAACGCCGAGGCCCTGGTCCACGGCCTGTCCCCGGATCCGTCCCCGCATCCCCAGGACGGCCCCTGGCACCAGGTCCGCCTGCTGCTGCGCCTGCACCGCTACGCCCAGGAGGTGCTGTTCGGCGGTGGGGGTACCTCCCCGCTCGAACGAAGCCGAGAGCTCGGGGGAACGCCCGTGGACGTACGCCTGCTGACCGCGGGCCAGGCCCTGAACCGGCACCGGGACGCCTCGGAGGCGGCGGCCGCGGCCGCGCAGGCGGCCCGTACGCCCCGCATCGCGCCGGCGACGGCGTACGCGCTCGGCGTGCTCCACGCCGACCAGCGGCACGAGGTGGAGGCGGCCAGGTTCGCCTTCCAGCAGGCGTGGCGGAAGCAGACGGTCAACGCGCCCTGACCCACCCGAGGAGGCGGTGTGAACGACACCTTGGTCCAGGCGGCGGGCTGCGTGCTGTGGCGCCGCTCACCGGTGGCCGGCGAGCTGGAGATCTGCCTGGTCCACCGGCCGAAGTACGACGACTGGTCCCACCCGAAGGGCAAGCTCAAGCGGGGCGAGGACCCGCTCACGGGCGCCCTGCGCGAGGTCACGGAGGAGACGGGGTACTCAGCCGAGCCCGGGAACGAGCTGCCGACCATGCGCTACCTGGCCAACGGCCGGCCCAAGCAGGTGCGCTACTGGGCGGCCGAGGCGGTCTCCGGCCACTTCGCCCCGAACGACGAGGTGGACCGGATCCTGTGGCTCTCCCCCGCCGCGGCCCGGGACCGCCTGACCCAGCCCCGCGACCGCGACCTCGTGGACGCCCTCGTCCGGCCATTCGAACGCATGTAGCGGAAGGGCGAACGCCGAGGGAATGATCACCTGAGTGTCGTCTGTGCGACGGCCGGTTCTGCTGGGATGTGTCCGCACCACCTGGCACTGACCTCCCACTCGGCGCACTCGCAGGAAAGCCGGCGCTCACGGCGGAGACGGCATGGACACGGCACGCAAGCAGCGCATGCCCAGCGTGCGCTGAAGGTCCTCACCGCCGCCCGGGACACGGGGACCTGAGATCGCCGCCGGCGCCGCACCGGGCGCCTCACAGGGCCGCCGCGTGGCCCTCCGCGTCCGTTCTGGCCTGACTGCGCGCCCGGCGGGCCGGGCCGCGCCAGCCACAGGTACAGCGGGCCGTACAGAAACGGCCCTGCTCGGTCGTCGTCGTGAGGTGCTCCTGCCCCTGCCGGGCTCGCTCCGGCCCGTCCTGCTGCGCCACGGGGACAACGTTACAGACACCGCGGTCAAGGGTTTGTATGTCTATCCCAGCCTTGGGCAGTGCGTGACGGCGCCCGCTACTCGTCGTTAACCGGAACGACAGGGGGCCCGTGACGGACGTACCGGCTGGGGGTAGGCAGGCGATGGATCGGCGGCAGCACAGGCGGTCGGGCAGGACGGTCGTCGCGGTGGGGATCCTGGGGATCACGGTCGGACTCGGGGCGGCCACCACGGGGTGTTCGGCCAGCGGGGTCGCGGCCGAGGGCGTGAGCGGCGCGGGCGGCGACCCGGTGGCCGCCCTGCGGCAGGCCGCCGGCACGCTACGCGGCGCGGGCAGTTCCAAGGCCACCACGTCCATGGAGATGGCGACCGGCGGCACCCGGGTCACCATCCGCGGCAAGGGCGTCTACGACTACCGGCGCAGGCTCGGGCAGTTGACCGTCGTGCTGCCGGAGGATCCGGCGGGGACCGCCGAGCACCGGCCCATCACCGAGCTCCTCGCCCCGGGCGCCCTGTTCATGAAGAACCGGGGCGCGGGGGTGCCCGCCGACAAGTGGGTGCAGGTGGAGACCGCGACCCTGTCCGACGGCAACCTCGTCACCGGCGGCGCGACGGACCCGTACACCGCCGCGGAAGTGCTGCGCGGGACGCGTACGGCGACGTACGTGGGGCGGACAGAGGTCGGCGGGACCCAGGTGCGGCACTACCGCGGTACGGCCGATCTGTCCCGCGCGGCCAAGTCCGTCTCGGCGGACGACAAGGCACCCCTGCGAGCGGCGGCGAAAGGCTTCGCCACGGCCGAGGTTCCGTTCGACGCCTACCTGGACGACCGGGGCCGCATCCGCAAGCTGCGCCAGCACTTCAGCTTCGTCAACGGCCGTTCGAAGACCGCCGTGGCGGTTGCCTCGATCACCCTGCTGTACGACTTCGGCACCCCCGTGGACGTACGCCTGCCGAGCCCGAAGGACATCTACGCGGGCCGCATCGCCGACAGCGGGACCGAGAACCGGCCAGGACACTAGTCACGGACCCCACCTCCGAACTAGCCCGTCCGTGCCATGCGCGGTGTGTGGAGCGCTGCCTACTCTAGGAAGCCGGTGACGGCAGAGACGAGGTGATGCACGTGGCTCCGGTCGGCGGTACGGCAGTTCAGGACCACGTGGCCCTCGCTGAGATCGAGCTGTGCGGAGAGCTGATCATCGCCGCCTCGGCCGCCGAGGACCGGCTGAGCACGGAGAGCATCGACGAGGTGCTGCGGGTGGCCGAGGAGCGGGAATCCGCCGAAGTGTGACCGTGCCGGGGCCGAGGGCTCAGGTGCGCAGCAGCCGGCCGATCGCCTTCGTGGCCTCGTCCACCTTCGCGTCGATCTCGTCGCCGCCCTTGAGGGCCGCGTCCGCGACGCAGTGCCGCAGGTGCTCCTCCAGCAGCTGCAGGGCGAAGGACTGCAGGGCCTTGGTGGAGGCGGACACCTGGGTGAGTATGTCGATGCAGTAGGTGTCCTCGTCGACCATGCGCTGGAGCCCGCGGATCTGACCCTCGATCCGGCGCAGTCGCTTGAGGTGCTCGTCCTTGTGCTTGTGGTAACCGTGCGTGGCGCCGGCCTCGGTCGTCGTCATCGCGGGCCTCCATCTCGGGACGAGCTGCGAAACATACCCCTAGTGGGTATATGGTAACGAATTTTACGGGGTAGGGACCCCTAGGTACGCCCCCGTGCTGATCACTGTGTCCGATGCGCGACACTGGGAGACGGCCCGATAGCCGTGGCCGGATGTTGCCCCTAGCATCAGCCTGACCGAAACCGAAGCACCCCGAGGACCCCACGTGCGCTTTCGTCTGACCCCCAGGGAGACGAGCTTCTACGACATGTTCGCCGCGTCCGCGGACAACATCGTCACCGGCTCGAAACTCCTGATGGAACTGCTCGGGGCGGACTCCTCCGCCCGGGCCGAGATCGCAGAGCGTATGCGGGCCGCGGAACACGCAGGTGACGACGCCACGCACGCGATCTTCCACCAGCTGAACTCCTCGTTCATCACGCCCTTCGACCGCGAGGACATCTACACCCTCGCCGGTTCCCTGGACGACATCATGGATTTCATGGAGGAGGCCGTCGACCTGGTCGTCCTCTACAACGTCGAGGAACTGCCGAAGGGCGTCGAGCAGCAGATCGAGGTGCTGGCCCGGGCGGCCGAGCTGACGGCGGAGGCCATGCCGAACCTCCGCACGATGGACAACCTCACCGAGTACTGGATCGAGGTGAACCGTCTGGAGAACCAGGCGGACCAGATCCACCGCAAGCTGCTGGCCCAGCTCTTCAACGGCAAGTACGACGCGATCGAGGTGCTCAAGCTCAAGCAGATCGTGGACGTCCTGGAAGAGGCGGCGGACGCGTTCGAGCACGTGGCGAACACGGTGGAGACCATCGCCGTCAAGGAGTCCTGAGGCGTCGATGGACACCTTCGCCCTGCTCGTGACCATCGCGGTCGCGCTCTTCTTCACGTACACAAACGGTTTTCACGACTCCGCGAACGCCATCGCGACGTCGGTGTCGACGCGGGCGCTGACCCCGCGGGCGGCTCTCGCCATGGCGGCGGTGATGAACCTCGCGGGCGCCTTCCTGGGCTCCGGGGTGGCCAAGACCGTCAGCGAGGGCCTGATCGAGACGCCCCAGGGCTCGAAGGGGTTGGCCATCCTCTTCGCGGCCCTCGTCGGCGCGATCATCTGGAACCTGATCACCTGGTACTTCGGCCTGCCCTCTTCGTCCTCCCACGCCCTGTTCGGCGGCCTGGTCGGCGCCGCGCTGGCGGGCGGCACGGCGGTGCTCTGGAACGGCGTCATCGACAAGGTCATCATCCCGATGTTCCTGTCCCCGGTCGTCGGTCTGATCGTCGGCTACCTGGTCATGACGGCGATCCTCTGGCTCTTCCGCCGAGCCAACCCGCACAAGGCCAAGCGGGGCTTCCGCATAGCGCAGACCGTCTCGGCGGCCGGCATGGCCCTCGGTCACGGTCTGCAGGACGCCCAGAAGACGATGGGTGTCGTGGTGATGGCGCTGGTGATTTCCGGCCATGGGACCTACGGCGACCCGATCCCGGTGTGGGTGAAGATCGCCTGTGCGGCGATGCTGTCGCTGGGCACGTACGCCGGTGGCTGGCGCATCATGCGCACGCTGGGCCGCAAGATCATCGAACTCGACCCGCCGCAGGGGTTCGCGGCCGAGACGACGGGCGCTTCGATCATGTTCGCGACGGCGTACCTCTTCAAGGCTCCGATCTCGACCACCCACGTGATCACCTCGGCGATCATGGGTGTGGGCGCGACGAAGCGGGTGAACGCCGTCCGCTGGGGCGTGGCCAAGAACATCGTCATGGGCTGGTTCATCACGATGCCGGCAGCCGCCCTGGTCGCCGCGGCGGCCTTCGGAATCATCGACCTGACCGTGCTGTGACCTGAGCGTTCGCCTCACGGCAGGAACGACGGCAGGAACGACGGCAGGAACGCAGTGGGCCCGCCCCCGGGAGCCAGGGGCGGGCCCTTCTGCGTCCTCGCGGTGGCACCGCCATGCAGCACCGCGAGGGGTTCTGGGGATCAGCCGAAGCGGCCGGAGATGTAGTCCTCCGTCGCCTGGACCGACGGGTTGGAGAAGATCCGCTCGGTGTCGTCGATCTCGACCAGCCGCCCCGGCTGGCCCACGGCCGCCAGGTTGAAGAAGGCCGTACGGTCCGACACGCGCGCCGCCTGCTGCATGTTGTGCGTCACGATGACGATCGTGAACCGTTCCTTCAGCTGACCGATCAGATCCTCGATGGCCAGGGTCGAGATCGGGTCCAGCGCCGAGCAGGGCTCGTCCATGAGGAGGACCTTCGGCTCGACAGCGATCGCCCGCGCGATGCACAGACGCTGCTGCTGACCACCCGACAGGCCGGAGCCCGGCTTGTTCAGGCGGTCCTTCACCTCGTTCCAGAGGTTCGCGCCCTTGAGCGACTTCTCGACGATGTCGCTCAGCTCGCTCTTCCTGTAGTTGCCGTTCAGACGCAGCCCCGCCGCCACGTTGTCGAAGATCGACATCGTGGGGAACGGGTTGGGGCGCTGGAACACCATGCCGACCTCGCGCCGCACCGACACGGGGTCGACGCCGGCGCCGTACAGGTCCTCGTCGTCCAGCAGCACCTTGCCCTCGACACGGCCACCCGGGGTGACCTCGTGCATGCGGTTCAGCGTGCGCAGGAACGTCGACTTGCCGCAGCCGGACGGCCCGATGAACGCCGTCACCGAGCGCGGCTCGACCGTCATCGAGATGTCTTCGATCGCCTTGTGGGAGCCGTAGTAGGCGGTGAGTCCGCTGACGTCGATTCGCTTGGCCATTGTCTACTTCACTTCCGGTTAAGTCTTGATCAGTCGCCGGGTTGGCCGCGACTCAGCGACCGGTCTTCGGGGCCTTCCAGCGGGCGATCCCGCGGGCCACCAGGTTGAGGAACATCACGAACGCGATCAGCGTGAGCGATGCCGCCCAGGCGCGGTCGTAGGCCGCGGTGGAACCCGAGCTGTTCGCGTACTGCTGGTAGATGTACAGCGGCAGCGCCTGCTGCGCACCTTCGAAGGGGTTGTTGTTGATGAAGGTGTTGCCCCACACCAGCAGCAGAATCGGCGCGGTCTCGCCCGCGATACGGGCGACGGCGAGCATGATGCCGGTGACGATGCCGCCGATGGAGGTCGGTACGACCACCTTCAGGATGGTCCGCCACTTCGGCACACCGAGCGCCAGCGAGGCCTCGCGCAGCTCGTTGGGGACGAGCTTGAGCATCTCCTCGGTGGAGCGGACGACGACCGGCATCATCAGGATGGCCAGGGCCAGCGAACCGGCGAAGCCGAACGGCTGCATGTTGAAGATGAGCATCAGGCTCAGGATGAACAGACCGGCGACGATCGACGGGACGCCCGTCATGACGTCGACGAAGAACGTCACCGCCTGAGCGAGGCGACCGCGCCCGTACTCCACCAGGTAGATGGCGGTGAGCACGCCGATCGGGGCGCCGATGAGGGTGGCGAGGCCGACCTGCTCCAGGCTGCCGATGATCGCGTGGTAGATGCCGCCGCCCGGCTCGGAGTCGGCGACGACACCCATGGAGTGGGTGAGGAAGTAGACGTTGAGGACCTTCACACCGCGGGAGATGGTCACCGAGACCAGGGAGACCAGCGGGACGACGGCGACCAGGAAGGCGACCCACACGAGCGAGGTGGCGATGCGGTCCTTGGCCTGGCGGCGGCCCTCCACGCGGGCGGCGATGCCGTAGGTGCCGAGGAGGAAGAGGATCCCGGCGATCAGGCCCCACTGGACCTTGCTGTGCAGGCCGGCGGCGAAGCTGATGCCGATCCCGAGGGCGAGCGCGCCGGCGGCGATGGCCCACGGCGACCACTTCGGGAGGCTGGCGGCCCGCAGCGTGCTGGGGCGCTTGTCGGTGACGGCTGCGGTGCTCATGCGTTGGCCCCCGAGTACTCCTTGCGGCGGGCGATGATCGCACGGGCCGCGCCGTTGACCAGCAGGGTGATGACGAAGAGCACCAGACCGGAGGCGATCAGCGCGTCCCGGCCCTGCTCGGTGGCCTCACCGAACTTGCTGGCGATGTTCTGGGCGAAGGTGCCGCCGCCCGGGTTGAGCAGGCTGGCCTGGATGTCGTAGCTCGGGGAGAGCACGGTGGCGACGGCCATGGTCTCGCCCAGGGCGCGGCCGAGGCCGAGCATCGAGGCGGAGATCACGCCGGAGCGGCCGAAGGGCAGCACCGCCATGCGGACAACTTCCCAGCGGGTGGCGCCGAGGGCGAGCGCGGCCTCCTCGTGCATCCGCGGGACCTGGCGGAAGACCTCGCGGCTCACGTTGGTGATGATCGGCAGGATCATGATCGCCAGCAGGATGCCGACGGTGAGCATGGCGCGGGGGGCGCCGCCGTCCCAGGAGAAGACGCCGGTCCAGCCGAGGTAGTCGTTCAGCCAGCCGTACAGGCCCTGCATGTGCGGGACGAGGATCAGGGCGCCCCACAGGCCGTAGACGATGGACGGCACGGCGGCGAGCAGGTCGATCACGTAGGCGATGGGACCGCTCAGCCTGCGCGGGGCGTAGTGCGTGAGGAACAGCGCGATCGCGACGGCGACCGGCACGGCGAGGGCCATGGCGATGATCGAGGAGACGATCGTGCCGAAGGCCAGTACCGCGATGCCGAAGACCGGCGGGTTGAGGTTGGTGTTCCACTCGAAGGTGGTCAGGAAGTTCCCGTGGTCCTTGCTGATCGCGAGGGTGGCGCGGTAGGTGAGGAAGACCGCGATCGCGGCCATGATCACCAGCAGCAGGATGCCCGAGCCGCGGGACAGGCCGAGGAAGATGCGGTCACCGGGGCGGTTCGCGCCGCGGGCGTTGCGCTTCTGCTCGGTCGGGCTCGGCTGGGGCGTGGGGGGAGGTGCATCGGTTTTCTGGGTCGATATGTCCATCGGGTTCTCCGGTCTGCGGAGCCGCGGTGTGGGCGGCTCGATGGAGCCACTCCCTCAGGAGGTCGCGGCTCCGGGCGGCGGTGCACCGGACGGTGCGGCCCGGCCCCGGGAGGAACCGGGCCGCACTCTCGGATCAGGTCAGCTCAGGCCGGCGATGGTGGTGCGGACCTTGGCGATGATCTCGTCGGGGATCGGGGCGTAGTCGTTCTCCGTCAGGACCTTCTGGCCGTCCTCGCTCGCGATGTAGGTGAGGAAGGCCTTGACGGCGGGCAGGGTGTCCGCCTTGTTGCCCTTGTCACAGACGAGCTCGTAGGTGACGAGGGTGACCGGGTAGGCGCCGTCGGCCTTGGTCTTGTAGTTCATCTGCAGCGACAGGTCCTTGCCGGTGCCGACGATCTTGGCGTCCGCGATGGCCTTGGTGGCGCTGTCGGTGCTGGGGGCGACCGGCGAGGAGGCGCCGGTGTCGATGCTGACGGCCTTGACGCCGTCACCGACGTAGGACAGCTCGAAGTAGCCGATGGCACCGTTGGTCTGCTTCACCTGCTGGGCCACACCGGAGGACTGCGGCGCGGACTGGCCGCCCTTGGCCTGCCAGGACTTGCCGCCGGAGTACTTCCAGTTGTCCGGGGTGGTGGCGATCAGGTACTTGGTGAAGTTGTCCGTGGTGCCGGAGTCGTCCGCGCGGTGGAAGGCCTGGATCTTCAGGTCGGGAAGCTTCGCGCTGGGGTTCAGCTTCTTGATCGCGGGGTCGTTCCACTTGGTGATCTTGCTGTCGAAGATCTTGGCGATCGTCGGCGCGTCCAGAACCAGGTTGTCGACGCCGTTCACGTTGTAGCCGACGGCGATCGGGCCGCCCACCATCGGCAGGTCGATGCCCTGACCGCCGTTGCAGACCTTCTTGGTGGCGGCGACTTCCTCGGGCTTGAGCGCGGAGTCGGAGCCGGCCCAGGGGATCTGGCCCTGCGTGAACGCGGTGACACCGGCACCGGAGCCGCCCGCCTTGTAGTTGATCTGCACGCCGCAGGCCTGGGAGAAGTTCTTCACCCACGCGTCGATCGCGTTCTTCTGCGCGGAAGAGCCGTCGGACAGCAGCTGACCCTTGGCGTTGTCGCACTTGATCGAGCCGGCGCCGGCCGAGGCCGTCGACTTGCCGCCCGCGTTGGTGTTGCCGTTGTCGTCGGAGCCGCACGCCGTCAGGGCCAGGGCGCCGGAGACGGCGATCGCACCGAGAGAGAGGGCGCGCAGCCGGTTCTTGCGCTGAAGCTTCACTTTCGGGAGTTCCTTCCAGGAGCCGCCGCTGTCGGCGGCGTGCGAAGTCGTGAGGATGCGTGAGCGCATGTATGGCCGCACTCCGCACCGTGCACGGCCGAAATTAGGCAGAACAGGTGAAGCCGCCGATGGCCGGAAGTGAACGGCGGGTGAACCCCTGCCGTCGACCTGGTGAGGTCACGGAATGCTTACGGGGAGAACACGCAAAGGTTCCGACGACCGGGTTGCGCAGACGCTTATACGATGTTCGCTCTCCTGTTCAAGGGAACCCCTGTGTGCACGGCGTCGTCTCGTTCCAGGAGAGCCGAGGAAAGGCGACAGACATGGAACGGCGTACGTTCATCTCGGGCGGCGCGGCCGCGTTGGCGGCGACCGCGCTGACCGGGTGCAGTTCTGGCCCGGGTGCGTCCGCCGGTGTCTCGGCGCACTCGTCTTCATCCTCGGGTACGGCGCTGAAGACCACCAGCCAGGCCGCCGCCGCGAACTGGGCGGCCCTCGCCCGCGACCTCGACGGCCCCCTGGTGGGCCCCGGCGACGCCACCTGGAAGACGGCCCACCAGCTGTACAACACCCGTTTCGACGGCCTCAAGCCGGCCGCGGTCGCCTACGTCGCCCACTCCGACGACATCCGTACGACCCTGGCGTACGCCCAATCCCACGGGATACGAGTGGCGATACGCAACGGCGGCCACTCCTACGCCGGCTACTCCTCGGGCGACAACCGGCTGATCCTCGACGTGTCCAAGCTGAACCGCGTCCGCGTGAGCGGCGGGCAGGCGGTGGTGGGCGCCGGCTCCAAGCTGATCGACGTCTACCGGGCGCTGGGCGCGAAGGGCGTGACCATACCGGCGGGCTCCTGCCCCACGGTCGGGGTCTCCGGCCTGGTCCTCGGCGGCGGCCACGGCGTCGCCTCCCGCGCCTACGGCCTGACCTGCGACAGCCTCACCCAGGCCACCGTGATCACGGCGGACGGCACCCAGGTCACCGCGAACGCCACATCCCACCCCGACCTCTTCTGGGCGCTGCGCGGCGCGGGCAACGGCAACTTCGGCGTCGTGACCGAGCTGCAGTTCCGGACCCACCCGGCGCCGCAGGCGGTGACCGCGTACATGACGTGGTCCTGGTCCAGGGCCGCGGCCGTTTTCAAGGCCTGGCAGGAGTGGGGCCCGGCCCAGCCCGACGAGATCTGGTCCTCGCTGCACCTGTCGAGCACGCCGGGCGGCACGCCCACCATCTCCGTGGCCTGCTTCTCCCTCGGCACCTACGGCGAACTGCAGAACGCGGTGGACCGCCTGGCGCACAAGGCGGGCGCCAACGCCAGGACCGTGTCCCTGCGGCGCCGGGGTTACGAGGAGGCGATGGAGATCTACGCCGGCTGCTCCTCCTTCTCCACGGACGCCCAGTGCCACCTGCCGGGCTCCACTCCGGGCCGCTCCCCGCAGGGCGCCCTGGGCCGCGAGACCTACGCGGCCCGCTCCGACTTCTTCGACCGCTCCCTGTCCTCGGCGGGCATCCAGACCCTGCTCAAGCAGATCGGTTCCGTCCGGGGCGGTGCGGGCAGCATCGCGTTCACGGCGCTGGGCGGCGCGATCAACCGGGTCTCCCCCACGGCGACGGCGTTCGTCCACCGCCGCTCCCGGATGCTGGCGCAGTACATCGCCTCCTGGGGCGCGGGATCCTTTGGCGGTACGGCCCAGTCGTGGCTGACCTCGGCCCACAACGCGATGAAGCCGTACGCCTCCGGCGCGGCTTACCAGAACTACACGGACCCGACGCTCACGAACTGGCGCAAGGCCTACTACGGGGACGCGGCCACCCGTCTGGGCACGGTGAAGAAGCAGTACGACCCGGAGCGGTTCTTCTCGTACCAGCAGGGTCTGTAGGGGCGACCGCGGTCCGGCCCCGGCCGCGGGCGCGTGGGAGCCGGTCGCGCGGTTCCCTCACGCCCCTTCGGGGCTACGCGGCCAGATCCTTCTCCCCGGACTCCACCGGCTTGCGGGCACCGGGCAGCAACGTGTTGTTCCGCCCGTCGGCCGCCGCACGACTGCGCACCAGCCAACCCGCCCGCCGCGACCGCTCCACGGCCTTCATCAGCGGGGTCAGCAGGGCCATGGCCAAGGGGGACAGGAGCAGGGCGACAGCCGTACCGAGGGCGAACCCTCCGACGACGTCGGTCGGGTAGTGCACGCCCATGTACACCCGGCAGAAGCCCTCCAGCAGCGCCAGCCCGATGCCCGCGGCGCCGAAGCGGCGGTTGGCGACGAAGAGCCCCACTCCCAGTGCCATCGTGACCGTCGCGTGGTCGCTGACGAAGGAGAAGTCGGTCTTGCCGGAGACGAGGACGTCCAGGCCCTGGTGGTCGACGAAGGGGCGGGGGCGTTCGACGAAGCCGCGGATCGGGACGTTCACCAGCACCGCGATGCCGGCCGCGAGCGGGGCCCACACCAGGGCGGCCGCCGAGGACGCGGCGTCCTCGTCACCCCGGCGGCGTACCGACCACCAGCACCACAGCACCAGGAGCACCATCGCGAGCAACAGGCCGTACTCGCCCACGAACTCCATGACCCGGTCGAACCAGTGCGGCGCGTCCTTGGCCAGGCCATTGATGTCGTAGAGCAGGTCGACGTCGGGGTTCGAACCGGATTCGGCGAGTACAGCCATGGTGCTGCGGCCCCTTCGTCGTTTTCCCGGACGCACCTCGTGTGCGTCGCGCCGGCCCCCCGTGGTGTGTAGATCCGCTTCCGCTGCACTGCCGCACTGACGTCCGCTCGGCTACGTCAACAGGAACGCACAGCCCCCATTCATACGTTCCACTCTCCACCGAATGATCACGCAGACGTTATCGAAGAGAGACTCATCTCCGCAGCTCAGGGGGCGGGTTCACGCTCGGTTCACACCGTTGTGGGCAGCGCTTTCGCGCCATCTTCGGTGACCCGCGTGGCACCGAAGTAGTCGGGAGTGTCGACCGGGTCGAACCGGATCACGGCACCCGAGCGCGGCGCGTCGACCATGTATCCGCCGCCCACGTAGATCCCCACGTGCCGGATGGCCCGCGAGTCGGTGAGGTCGTCGGAGAAGAAGACGAGATCGCCCGGGAGCAGTTGGTCCCGGGAGGGGTGCGGGCCGGCGTTGTACTGGTCGTTGGCGACCCGGGGCAGGGTGATGCCCACCTTCTCGTACGCGGCCTTGGTCAGGCCCGAGCAGTCGAAGCGTCCGCCCTGGTCGGCGGTGCCGTTGCCACCCCAGAGGTAGGGCGTGCCCAGCTTGCTCTGGGCGAAGGCGATGGCGCCCGCGGCCTGCCGGGTGGGGTCGATCCGCCGGACCGGCGCGGCGAAGCTCTTCTCCAGGCTGCGGATCCGCTTGACGTAGTTCTGCGTCTCGCTGATGCCCGGAACCCCGCCCGCCCTGATGACCCGGTAGGCGCCCGCGTTGTAGGCGGCGAGCATGTTGTCGGAGACGTTGCCGGGAACGTCCTTGACGTATTTGGCGAGTTCGCAGTCGTACGACGCGGCCGACGGAATCGCGTCATTCGGGTCCCAGATGTCGCGCTTGCCGTCGCCGTTGCCGTCGATGCCGTGGGTCGCCCAGGTGGCCGGGATGAACTGGGCGATGCCGCGCGCGTCGGCCGGGCTGACGACGGTCGGGTTCCAGCCGCTCTCCTGGTACAGCTGGGCGGCGAGCAGGGCCGGGCTGAGCGCCGGGCACAGGTTGCCCCACTGCTGCACGAGCTGCTTGTAGGCGGCCGGCACGGCTCCCTTGGCGAGCCCGCGGCTGCCCGCGGTGACGCTGTTGACGAGGTTCCCTGCGACGACGTACACGCCGACGACGAGCAGCATCACGAACGCGAGCGCACCACCGACACCGGCAGCAACCGCGATCCACGCCTTACGCACCGTCAACCGCCCCTCGCCACCCGGGAGTACGCCGGGCGTCAGTCTACGGCCGCGAGTCCCGGAGCCGGCCGTGACCGGCCCTGGTCGGACCCTGTCCCGTCGGGGTGCCCGCCAATCGCACAATCCGGCCAGGACGACGTCGCGCAACCCGGCCCACCACTGGGTGGGATCGGCGCACCGGCTGTGGACGTCGCAGCCGTGCTGCATGCGGAGGAAGGCGGAGAGGGTGACCCGAATGGCCGAGCGCGGGGTAGTCCCGCGCGGGGTAGTCCCGACGCGGGTAGCCCTGGCGCGGGTAGCCCCGTCGCGCGGTTCGTCGGCACGCGGTTCGTCGGCGGCCGGGAAGCCCGCGCCGGTGCCGGCGGTCCACCGGCCGTCCGAGCGACGCGCGCGCAGCGGCTGCCGTGGGGTCACGACCTCCACGGCAGCCGCCTTCTGCCCGCTGCGCGGACGGGCTCAGGGGTCGGCCGTCGCGTCCTTGTACAACTCGGCCGCCTCGGCGCCCAGTACCACGCTGTACGAGGTGTCCGCGGTGGAGCCGCCCTTCTCGTGCCCGCCGAGGACCCCGACGACCTGCCGGTCACCGTTCACCCAGGGGCTGCCGCTGGTGCCGCCGGTGAACTCCGGGCAGTCGATCCGCTGTTGCGTACGGCTGTGCCGGACCGGCTTGTTGGTGCAGCTGATGGGCACCTTGCGCGAGTCCGGGTACCCCGTGACGGTCACGGCGGTGGCTCCGGTGGCCGTGCCGGTGGCGAACCGATTGCCGCCGACCACGTCCTCGATCCGCTTCCCGCCCAGCTCGTCGACGTACGCGAACGCCACGTCACTGTCCTCGTGCTGCCCCTTGGCCCACCCCTCGGGCAGGAACCGCTTCCCCACCTTCCACACCCCGTACGGCGCCCGCCCGTCCCGGTACCCCGGCACGAACACCAGGTCGCCGTCGTCCCCGTCCACACAGTGCGCGGCGGTGACGAGGAGACTGCGCTGCGGACTGTGGACGACGGAGGCGGTGCAGAAGTGCCCGCCGGCCGGCCTGCCGACCCGGTCCGCGCCGGAGAGCGCGCCGACCCGCGCGCTCTGCTGCGTCGCGACCGTCTCGGCGGTGACCCCGAAAGGTCCCGGCCCGTCATCGGCGGCGGCCACGGAGGCCGAGGCGAGGGCGAGCGTCACGACGGCACACGCCAGGGCGGGGCGCGAGGTGAGCCAGATGCGTGAGATGCGCTTCATCAGGCGTCACTCTTCCCCAGGAAGGTGAGAAACCCGCCCCGACTTCACTGAGATTTACCTGTGAACCCTCCCAATGGGCGCCAGGTGTCTCCGTGGACCGGAAGGCGTCGCTCTCCGTCCCCGCACGTCCGGCACGGCATCGGATCACCGTACTGTGCGGGTTCCTCTCCCGTCTCCTCACTCGTCACGCCGAGTCACTCCCTCGGCACTCCGCCCACAGCAGCTTCCCGCCCTTCGACGCGCCCAGCTCCCGCAGCACCGAGGCCCCCCACGACTGGGCGCAGGCCCGTACGAGATGCAGGCCGCGTCCGGTTTCCGCGTCGTCCGGGGCCACGGCGCCCGCCTCGCCCTTGGTGAAGCCCAGCGGGACGCGGGGGTCGGTGTCCCATACGGCGATGCGCAGTCGGCCCGGTTCCCGCCCGAGGAGGCGGAGGGCGTAGGGGCCGGTGGTGTGCAGATGCGCGTTGGCGAGGAGTTCGGCTGCCAGGAGTTCAGCGGTCGGGGTGAGCGCGGAGAGGCCGTGCGCGGCGAGGACGGTACGGAGGGTGGCTCGGGCGATCCCCGGTGCGCGTGGATCGTGCGGGAGTTGGAGGGTGTAGGTCCAGGGCGGGGATACGGTGGGCATGGAAGTCTCCGATCACTGGGGGAGTTGCTTGACACCCAGTGGCCTGCCGCCCTGTCGGGCGGTGCGCTTCTGGGGGTGCGGCGCCGAGCTCAACGTAGCGACTCGGGAATATATTCTTCATCCCAATCGGAGCAATAAATTCTGCAACCACCTGTGTGGGTGACAGGCAGTACAGAGGAGCGGCGGGCATGCCCGTGAGGACCAACCCGACGGCACGTCAACTCCGTTTCGGCGCCGAGCTGCGCAGACTGCGCGAGCGTGCGGGCCTGACGTCGACGGAGGCTGCTCGACTCCTCGGCATCAAGCAGGCCCAGGTCAGCAACATGGAGGCGGGACGCCTTCACGTGAGCGCGGACCGCGTACGCACCCTGGCCTGCCAGTACGACTGCGCCGACAAGCAGCTCGTCGAGGCGATCGCCGGGATGACCGGGGAACGAAAGCGCGGCTGGTGGGAGGAGTACCGGGGCATCCTGCCGTCCGGGCTGCTGGACCTGGCCGAACTGGAACACCACGGCACCGCGCTGCGCACCGCCCACACCTCCGGCATCCCCGGCCTGCTCCAGACGCTCGACCACGCCCGCGAGGTGTTCCGCCAGGTCGTGCCCGAACTGTCACCGCCGGAGCTGGAGCACCGGGCCTCGTTCCGCATCAAGCGGCAGGCGGTGCTCTTTCGCAAGGATCCCGTCCCGTATCAAGCGATCATCCACGAGGCAGCGCTGCACATGAGATTCGGCGGTCGTGACGTCGCCAGGCAGCAGCTCAAGCACCTGCTCAAGATGAGCGAGCACGCGAACATCTCCCTCCACGTCATCCCGTTCACCGCCGGCGGCTACCCCGGCGCCGGACAGCCCATCTACTACGTCCACGGCCCAGTACCGGAACTCGACACCGTTCAACTCGACCAGGCTCACGGCATCGTCCTGCTGGACGCCGAGGCCCAGCTCGCCAAGTACCGCAGGATCTTCGACCGCCTGATGGCCCTCAGCCTCATCGAGTTGGAGTCACGGGCCCTCGTCCACAACATCATCCAGACCCTGTGAGAGGGAGACATGTACTCCACCCCTTGGCAGAAGTCCTCGTACTGCGGCGAAGGAGAGTCCTGCGTCCACGTAGCCGCCACCGCCGAAACGATCCACCTCACGGAATCCGCCGACCCCAGCGGAGCAATACTCAGCGTCGCCCCCGACTCCTTCCGTGCCCTCCTCGCCGCGCTCAAAAAGGCACCCGCCCCCACGGGCGCCGGCGACAACGCCCCCCTCCACCTCCGGTCCGCGGACACCGTCGTCACCACCGACCGCCGCAAGTGGAACGCCTTCGTGCTCGGCGTGCAGGCGGGGGAGTTCGACCACTTCGCGGAATGAGGCGTACCGGCACACGCAGGCGGTCCGCACCCAACACCGCAGTTACGACATTTCAGCCGCCGTGAGCCCCCACGCGACGCCGGTCAGCTCCTCCGACAGGGCCCACAGCCTCCGTGCCGCCTCCGGATCGCTCGCCGCCGCACTGCGGCCGACCAGCGTCGGGGCACCCCGCATCTCACCGAGGCCGTCGGGCCCTACGTACGCCGCTCCGGGCAGGTCCTGGCTCGCCGCGTAGAGCGTCGGGAGCGCGCCGGACCTGTCGTCCTGGGCGAGGAACTTGTTGCCGACCACCATGAACGCCCGCGCGAAGGGGTTCGCGGCGTGGCTCTGGAGGTTGGTGGCCGCGTAGCCGGGATGGGCGGCCAGGGCGCGTACGGGTGAGCCGGCCTCCGTCAGGCGGCGCTGCAGTTCCAGCGTGAACAGGAGGTTGGCCAGCTTGGACTGGCAGTAGGCGCGGGTCGGGGAGTAGCGCCCCCTCAGGTTCACGTCGTCGAAGTGGATCACGCCGTCGCCTCCGCGGTGGAGGCCGGAGGACACCGTCACCACCCGGTCCGTGACGTACGGCAGCAGCAGGTTCGTCAGCGCGAAGTGCCCGAGGTGGTTCGTGCCGAACTGCATCTCGAAGCCCTGCTCGGTGCGCTGCTCCGGCAGCATCATCACGCCGGCGTTGTTGATCAGCAGGTCCAGCGGGCGGTCCCAGGAGGCGGCGAACTCTCGCACGGAGTCCAGGTCGGCCAGGTCAAGGCGCCGCACCTCCGTGCTGCCGCCCACCCGCACCGCGGCGGCGCCACCGCGCTCGAGGTCCCGTACGGCGAACACCACATGCGCGCCCGCCCGGGCCAGCGCCTCGGCGGTCGCGAAGCCGAGGCCGCTGTTGGCGCCGGTGATCACGGCCGTACGGCCGGACAGGTCGGGGAGGTGGGTCGGGTTCCATTTGCGCGCGGCGCGCGCGTCGGTCTTATCAGCCATGCGCCTAATGTAGGCATCGACAACAATGATGTCAATGACAACAATGGTGGCAATGGCAACTATATTGACGCCGTCAACATCGGGATACGATGGTGCGCATGTCGCGCATGTCCCCGTCGCCCACGAGTCGCCCCTACCACCACGGAGACCTGCGCGCCGCCCTGCTCAAGAGCGCCGAGCGCACCCTGCGCGAGAAGGGGGCCGGCGCCCTGTCGCTGCGCGAGCTGGCCCGCGACCTCGGGGTGAGCCACGCCGCCCCCGGCCGGCACTTCAAGGACAAGCAGGCCCTGCTCGACGCCCTGGCCCTGGACGGGTACGAGCGGCTGAACCAGGCCCTCGGGGCCGCCGCCGCGCGGCCCGGCCTGGGCTTCGAGGAGCGGATGACGGCGCTCGCACGCGCCTACCTCGGCTTCGCCGTCGAGAATCCGGAACTCCTGGAGCTGATGTTCGCCCGCAAGCACCGCCCCGACAGCTCCGCACAGCTCGCGGCGGCCGTCGACCAGTCCCTCGGCTCCCTCACCCGGATGTTCGCCGAGGCGCAGGAACGGGGCGAGATCGTCCAGGGCGATCCCGAACGCATCACCATGGTCGCCGCCGCCAACCTGCACGGCCTGGCCGCTCTCATCGCCAGCTGCGCCTTGGAGGCGAACGAGGCCCTGGCCGGCCTGGACGAGCACGTACACCTGCTGCTGCACGGACTCAAGCCCCGCTGAGACGCCCAACGCCGGGGGCCGGCCCCGTCCTTCGCAACCCGCCCGTGAGAACATCGTCTCGACGCCTCACCCGACCTGCCGTCAGAAACCGCGCCAGGCCGTAAAGGAGGTCAACGACGGAACCGCACAACAGGTTCCGCTCCGACCTCGTTGCCCGGCGTGACCTGCCGTGATACACAGAGTGACGGTACGGGCCATTCGCACGAAACCCGCCAGTCAATGACGTCAAGTCGACATACGACGGCGACGTTTTCGGCGAGAATGAGGCCTGACCTCTGCACACCGCAGGGGCCACGCGGAACTACCCACCAGGGGCGGTGACTTACATGCTCTTTGCGGCCGACAAGGGAGACATCAACACCATCATCGGCGGGATCGCTCCGGACTGGGGCCCCTTCGGCAGCCTGGGCAACGAGGCCAAGGTGATGATCGAGGTGGTGATGGCCGTGGCCATCCTGCTCTGCCTCGGCATCGCGGTCTGGGGTGCCGCCAAGCAGCGGATCGGCGCGACGGCCCTCCGGGACACCTTCAGCGCGGAGCAGGGCAAGGGCCTGATCATCGCCGGCCTCACCGGGGTCTTCATCATCGGCTCACTGGGCACACTGTTCACGATCGTGTACGGCATGGCGGTCTGACGCCCCCTCTCCTCCCGGGCACGCCCGGTCGTCCCCCTCCACCCCACCCACCCGTCGTGCCCACCGGCTGAGGTTGCGTTTCCCTGATGTCGAGTCACCACACCGCGCCCGCGCGGGAACCAGCACGGCTACCGTCGTATGTCTACGAGGTGGAGGGGGCGTACGCGGCATGAGTCCCACAGAAGAGCAGGGCTACTCCGAGACGGGCCAGACCCGGACCCGCCTGCCCGGCGGCGACCCGTACGGCGGCGCGCCCCGCAGAACCGGCCGCTCCTCCTCCCGGAGCCTGGTCACGGTGGTCGGCGTGGTCGTCCTCCTCATCGCCGCGATCGCCTTCGCGAACAGGGGAGACAGCTCTTCCACGGACGGCCCCGCCGCGAAGACGGACCAGCCGAAGGCCGCGGCCACGGCAGCCACCGGGTCACGTCCCGTGGAGACGAAGAGCGGTGGGATTCCCTCGGGTTTCGCGCACACGCAGCAGGGCGCGCAGAGCGCTGCCGCGAACTATGCGGTGGTGCTGGGGTCGGCCGACATGTTCAACACCGCTTGGCGGCACCAGATCGTCGACACGGTCTACGCCCGGGATGTCGCAGCCGCCAAGCAATCGGCCATGGACAGCGCCTACTCCAACGAGAAGTTCCTCTCCAACATCGGCCTGGCCAAGGACGGCAGCGCGCCGAAGGGTCAGACCTTCGTCTCGCGGGTCATCCCCGTCGGGACCAAGGTCACCTCGTCGGGCTCGGACGCCACCACGGTCGAGGTCTGGTACACCTCGCTGTTCGGCCTCTCCGGTGAGGCCTCGAGGAACCCGGTGACCGAGAGCTGGTACACCACGACGTACGAACTGAAGTGGGTCGACACCGACTGGAAGATCACCGACTTCCAGCAGAAGGACGGACCCGTCCCCGTGGGCCGCGATCAGACGGCCTCCACCGCCGACGACATGACGAAGGCCGTCGAGGAGTACGGAGGGTTCACGTATGCGCGCTAACCACCGCGTCCTCAAGCTCACTGCGGTGCTCGGCACCGTGCAGACGGCCACGCTCCTGCTGGCCACCCACGCCGTCGCCGCGCCCACTCCGTCCCCCAAGAAGAGCAACGACCCCTGTGACCTGATCCGCGGCGCTGCCAAACAGTTCTGCGAAAAAGACAACGGCTCCAAGGGCGGCTCCTCGAGCATCACCCCCGGCAGTCCCCTCGGCTCCACCCTCGACCCCCTCTCCTCCCTCGGCAAGGGCTGTGCCGACGCCGCCTCCTGGACCATCGGGAAGCTCAGTGACGCCGTGAAGGAGACCGCGAACGTCGACTTCACGAACACGAAGTTCCTGCAGCAGTACGCCGTCGTGTTCGCGGCGTCCACGATCCTCACGCTCCTGCTGTGGCTGCTGGCCGTGGCGAAGAGGGCCGTACGAGGGGTGCCCCTCACCACCGCCATCTCCGAAGCCGTCGGCTTCCTCTGGCTGACCGTGCTCGCCTCCGCCTTCACCCCGCTGATTCTGTACACCGTCGTCTCGGCGACGGACGGAGTCACGGACGTCCTCGCGAAGGCGACCGGCGACCAGACGGACACCTTCTTCGGCACCTTCTCGGGCGCCCTCAGCAAGGGCAACGACATCGGCGGCGGACCGATCATGCTGATCGTCGTCTCCCTGGTCAGCATCCTCGCCGCCGGCATCCTCTGGCTGGAGCTGGTCATCCGCGCCGCCCTGCTGTACGTCGGCGCCCTCCTCGGCACCGTCGTCTACGCCGGCCTCGTGGACAAGAACCTGTGGGGACACGTACGCCGCTGGGCCGGAATCATGATCGCCGTGATACTGGTCAAACCGGTGATCGTCATCGTGCTCGGCCTCGCCGGCGCCCTGTCCGGAGACAGCGGCCCGGACTCCTTCTCCGCCGTCGTCTCCGGCCTCGCCATCATCCTGCTCGCCATCTTCGCCAGCGCGATGATCTACCGCTTCGTCCCCGGCTTCGGCGACGAGATCGCCGGCTCCCGCAACAACCGCATCATGCAGGGTGCCGAGGGCAAGGCCGCCGCGGTCATCAGCTCCCCGGCCACCCTCGTCGCCCAGGGCATCAAGACCCACAGTTCCCGCGCCGACAACACCGGAGGCGGCTCCGGCTCGCCCCGCCCCTCGAATCCCGCCTCCGGTGGCGTCGCCGCCCACAGCAGCCGTGCCCCCCAGGGCGGCGGCGGAGCAGTCCCCTCCGCCGCGCCCGCGCCGCGCGCACCCAGCCCGGTCAACACCCCGCACGCCAGTAACACCCGTAACAGCAACCGCTCGGGAGGTGAAGGGCGTTGACGACCGAGTCCCACATGTCCCATCCGGTCACGCCCCGCCGTACGTATCTGATCGGCCGCGCCCGGCCGAACGCGATCATCGGCAGGAACCGCGAGTCCGGCGAGATCGCGCTGATCGTCGTCGGCGCGTTCCTCGGCATGATGTGCGGCCTCCTCGTCCCGGTCCTGTCCCTGCGGATCGTGCTGCTGACGGGCTTCCCGCTGCTCGCGCTCGCCGCGGTCTACGTCCCGTACAAGCGCCGTACGTTCTACAAGTGGTTCGAGATCAACCGCACGTACAAGCGCACCGTCAAGCGCGGCGCCGTCTACCGCTCCGCCGCCATGGAGGCGGGCACGCGGCTCGACGGGCGGGAGATCGAGGTCGGTCCGCCGCCGGGGATCGGCCGGATCAACTGGCTCGCCGCGCCCTTCGGGCCCGACGAGATCGCCGTACTCCTGCACGCCGACCGCAGAACGGTCACCGCCTGCATCGAGATCGAGGGCCCCGGCGTCGGCCTGCGCGACTCCGAGGACCAGGAAGCCCTCGTCGACCGCTTCGGCACCCTGCTCAAGCACGTGGCCAACGGCGACGGGTTCGTCACCCGCCTGCAAATGCTCGCCCGCACGCTCCCCGCCGACCCCGACGCGCACGCCAAGGACGTGTCCGTACGCGGCGACGACCGGGCGCCGGAATGGCTGGCCCGGTCCTACGACCAGCTGCAGTCGATGGTGTCCACGAGCAGCGAGCAGCACCGCGCCTACCTCGTCGCCTGCATGCACTACACCCGCGAACTGGCCGCCGAGGCGCAGGCCATGGCACGGGCCGCGCGGCCCCAGTCGGGGCGCAAGCTGGACCGCGACGCCGGCCTCGCCGTCGTCATGGCCCGCGAGCTGACCGACATCTGCTCGCGCCTGCAGGAGGCCGACATCCGCGTCCGCCAGCCCCTCGGGCAGAGCAGACTCGCCTCCCTCATCCACTCCATGTACGACCCGGACCACCCCATCGACCACATCCAGGCGATGAGCAAGCGGAACGCCTGGCCGGCCGAGCTGGACGCCATGGAGCCCACCTACCTCCAGGCCAAGACCCGCGAGTCCGCCACCCGCGCCCCCTGGTGCCACGCCACCGCCTGGGTGAAGGAGTGGCCGATGACCCCCGTCGGCGTCAACTTCCTCGCGCCGCTGCTCGTCCACACCCCGGACGTCATCCGAACGGTTGCCGTGACGATGGACCTCGAGCCCACCGAGGTGGCCATCGAACGCATGCTGACCGAGAAGACGAACGACGAGGCCGAGGCCTCCCGCGCCGCCAAGATGAACCGCACGGTGGACCCGCGGGACATCGCCGCGCACAACCGCCTCGACCAGCGGGGCGAAGACCTCGCCAGTGGCGCCGCGGGAGTGAACCTCGTCGGCTACATCACCGTGTCGTCCCGCTCCCCGGAGGCGCTCAACCGCGACAAGCGGACGATAAGGGCCTCCGCCGGGAAGTCGTACCTCAAGCTGGAGTGGTGCGACCGCGAGCACCACCGGGCCTTCGTGAACACACTTCCCTTCGCCACCGGCATTCGAAGGTAGGGGCTGATGCGCTGATGCGGGACCCGCTGTCCGTCCTCACGGACGCCTTCACGTCCTTCCTGTTCGGGAAGGTCGAGTCGACCCGGCTGCCGGTGCGCACCTCCACGGGCCAGGCCCAGGCCGTCTACCTGCCCACCGCCGCGCCCGGCCTCGGCGACTCCGGTGTCATCATCGGCCGCGAGGTGTACTCCGGGAAGGGCTACATCTACGACCCCTTCCAGCTGTACGGCCAGCAGCTCCCGGCCCCCCACTGGCTGGTCCTCGGCGAGTCCGGCAACGGCAAGTCGGCCCTGGAGAAGACGTACGTCCTGCGGCAGCTGCGCTTCAAGGACCGCCAGGTCGTCGTCCTGGACGCACAGGGCGAGGACGGCGTGGGCGAGTGGAACCTGATCGCGCAGGAACTGGGGATAACTCCCATCCGCCTGGACCCGATGGCGGCCCTGGACCACGGGATCCGTCTGAACCCCCTGGACCCGGCGATCACGACCACCGGTCAGCTCGCGCTGCTGCGGACCATCATCGAGGTCGCGATGGGCCACGGCCTGGACGAGCGCTCGGGCTTCGCCCTCAAGGTCGCCCACTCCTACGTCAACGAGTCCATCCTCGACCGCCAGCCGGTCCTCACCGACATCGTGGACCAGCTACGGCACCCCGAGCCGGAGTCGGCGGAGGCGATGAACGTCGCCATAGACGACGTACGGGCCTGGGGACTCGACGTCGCCCTGGTCCTGGACCGGCTGGTCGACGGTGACCTGCGGGGCATGTTCGACGGCCCCACCACGGTCGGCATCGACCTGGACGCCCCCCTCATCGTCTTCGACCTGTCCCACATCGACCGCAACTCCATCGCCATGCCCATCCTGATGGCGATCGTCGGTGTGTGGCTGGAGCACACCTGGATCCGCCCCGACCGCAAGAAGCGCATCTTCCTGGTCGAGGAGGCCTGGCACATCATCAACAGCCCCTTCGTGGCCCAACTGTTCCAGCGGCTGCTGAAGTTCGGCCGTCGGCTGGGCCTGTCCTTCGTCGCGGTCGTCCACCACCTGTCCGACGTGGTGGACGGCGCTGCCGCGAAGGAAGCGGCGGCGATCCTCAAAATGGCCTCGACCAGAACGATCTACGCCCAGAAGGCGGACGAGGCGAGGGCGACGGGCCGGGTCCTGGGCCTCCCGCGCTGGGCGGTGGAGATCATCCCCACCCTCACCCCCGGTATCGCCGTCTGGGACGTCAACGGCAACGTCCAGGTGGTCAAACACCTGGTCACGGAGACGGAGCGGCCACTGGTGTTCACCGACCGCGCGATGACCGAGTCCTCCAGCGACCTGACGGCCGACGACGCCCTGCGCGCGGCCGAGCTCGAGGCCGAACAGCGGGCGGCGGCCTTCGTGGAGCAGCACCTTGGCGACTCCGAATCGACGGTGGCGTAGGGGGCGAACAGAGTGAGACCGGACGATCGTCGCGACAACCGCCAGGACGGGCAGGGCGGCATCCCCGACGGCCTGCTGATCGGCATACTCGCCTTCCTCCTCGGCATGACGGTGCTGGTGTGGACGGCCACGGGTCTGGCGGCCCTCTTCTCCCGGGGCGCCTGGCCCGACGCCGTCACCTTCACCCGCACCGCCCTGGCCATGCGCCACCTCATCGGCCGACCCCACGACATCGCCGGCGCCTGGCCGGACACCCCCGCGACCCAGCTGCCCGGCTGGGGCCTGTTCTGGGGCCTGCTCATCGGCCAGCTGATGATCCTCTTCGTCCTCGCCCTGTTCGTGATGGGCGCGGTGGCGAGATGGCGAGCGGGGAAGGTACGACGGGCGTTCGAGAGGGGGGCGGCGAAGGGACGCGCAGGCGCTCCGACGCCGACTCCGGCGCCCGAGGCCGCACCCGCACCCGCACCCGCACCCGCACCCGCACCCGCACCGCAACAGCGTCACGAGGTCCCGGTTCCGCGCACGCAACCGGAGACGGTGGAAGCGGTGCAGGCGGCGGAGGCCCTCCCGGTGGCGGCGGACCCATTGGGCGCCGTCCCGTCCAAGGGTGAACGGGTGGACGGATGGGAGACGAACCGCGTCGAAGGCGCGGTGCACTGCGGCCCGCCTGCGGCCCGCCACTCAACCGCGGCCCAGGCCATCCGCGACGCATCGGGCCCCGTCGTGGTCGTCACCTCGAACCCGGCCCTGTGGGCGGAGACGAAGGACGCCCGGGCCAAACTCGGCCCCACCCTCCTGTACGACCCCACCCACCTGTGCGACACCCCCGCCCGCCTCCACTGGTCCCCCGCCACGGGCTGTGAAGACAAACAAACGGCCCGGCAGAGAGCCATCGCCCTCCTGAGCCCGGTCCAGCCCACGGCCAGGATCGACCAAGCAGTCGCCGACACGGCGGTAACGCTCCTGAGGAGCTACCTCCACGCCGCCGCCCTGGAAACCCGCACCATCCGCCACGTCCACCGCTGGGCCCAGGGCACCCAGATCCAGGACGCGGTACGAACCCTGCGTACCCACCCCAAGGCCGCCCCCGGCGCCGCGGGCGAACTCGAAGCCGCCCTCACCGCGCATCCGGAACGCCGGGACGTGGCCCAGGAGTTGACCAGCCGGGCGCTGGCCGCCCTCTCCATGGTCAACATCCGCGAGGCTTGCACCCCCAACCGAACCGATGCCCTCGCCTTGGATTCCTTCGTCCACGAAGGGGGCACGCTTTATGTGGTCGGTGAATCCATCGAGGACCCCAGGACGCACCCCCGCGCGATGCCCCTCCTGACGGCCCTCGTCTCTAGCGTGGTCGAGCGCGGCCGGCGCATGGCCGAACGGTCATCCTCCGGTCGGCTCGACCCACCACTCACCCTGGTCCTGGACGACATCGCGGCCGTGGCCCCCCTCCCCCAGCTGCCCGAACTGCTCACCACCGGAGCCGGCCAGGGCCTGCCCACCCTCGCCCTGCTCCGCTCCCGCGAACAGGCCAGGTCCCGCTGGCCCCACCAGGAGCTCCCGGTCTAGGACTGCCGCTCCAGAACGAACTCCAGCTCCTTCTCGGCCTGGTCCTTGGAGAAGGACAGGACGACCCCGCTCGGTACGAACCCCACCTTGCGGTACGCCCCCTGGGCCCGCGTGTTGTCCTCGTGCACGAGCAGCCGTACCCGCTCGGCACCGCGCTCCCACGCCCAGGCCACACCGGCGTCGAACAGCGCCTTGATCAACCCGTTCCCGCGGTGTTCCGGCCGTACGAACACACCGACCGCATGTCCCTGCCGACGCTCGACCGGGTAGCCGGCCCAGTCCTTCGTGCCGGCCTCCTCGATGAGCACGGTGACGGTGCCGGCCCATGTCCCGTCCGCCGCCTCGGCGATGAACTGGCGGGCCCCTCTGGATTCTTCGGCCGATCGCGCGGCCCGCTCCTGGTAGAACGAGTCCGGCCGGCCCACGGCGTCCTCGTAGGTCTCCAGGAACGCGATGTGCGCGACCGGATCTCTCAGCGCATCGAGCCGCAGTTGCTTCACCGTGGCCCACTCGTCGGGTCGTATGGCGCGGACGACATAGGCATCGCCGGTCGGAGTGCTCATGGGGCCACCGTAGCCCGCGCCCCCGGGACCGCTCATCCGATATACGCACCCCGGCTGTCAGTGGCGGGGCCTACCGTGGGCGCATGACCACGCTTTCCGATCGACCCCACACCGCACTGCTCGTCATCGACGTCCAGAACGGCGTCGTGGCGGGCGCCCACAACCGCGACGGCGTCATCGCCAACATCAACACCCTGATCGACAAGGCCCGTTCGGCGGACGTGCCGGTCGTCTGGGTGCAGCACTCCGACGAGGAGCTGACCTACGGCAGCGAGAACTGGCAGTACGTGCCGGAGCTGAAGCGCCAGGACGACGAGCCGGTGGTGCACAAGGAGTACGCGGACTCCTTCGAGGGCACCGACCTGGAGTCCGTGCTGGCCGAGCGGAAGGTGGGCCGGCTTCTCGTCACGGGCGCCCAGACGGACGTGTGCGTCCGTTCGACCCTGCACGGCGCGATCGTCCGCGGCTACGACGCGACACTGGTCGCCGACGCCCACACCACGGAGGACCTGACCAAGTACGGCGTTCCGGCCCCTGCCCAGGTGATCGCCCACACCAACTTCTACGGAGATGGCACAGCGCACCAGGCCGGCAGGGCGGGACCGTGGAGACGGCCGAGGTGGTCTTCTAGCCGCTGTCTACAGAAGAACGCGAAAGAGCCCCAACTCGCGGGATCTACCCGGAGTTGGGGCTCTTTCTCAAAATTTGTTCGGCGGCGTCCTACTCTCCCACAGGGTCCCCCCTGCAGTACCATCGGCGCTGTGAGGCTTAGCTTCCGGGTTCGGAATGTAACCGGGCGT
>NZ_JBIBKS010000032.1:0-75556 GCF_042959345.1 Streptomyces sp. NPDC007905
TTTTACCTCGGCCCAGGTCGCCTCCTTCCACGCGGTGACGGCCTGCTCGTCGCGCTCGGCAACCCGCCGGGCAGGGACCTGCGGGCTGAAGCCGACCCGGTGCATCAACCGAGTGGCCCCCGAGACGCTGCAGGAGACGTGGAACTTCCTGCCGATCAGCGTGGCCACCCTCGCCGCGGTCCACACCTGGTCCTCCACCCAGCCGTGCGCGGCCGGGCCCTGCTCCAGATACGCGGCCAGCTTCTCCAGACAGCGCGGTGACAGACGGCACCGCGAACCGCCCGGGCCACGGGAGACCAGAGCCTGCACACCACCGTCCCGCCACAACTGGTGCCACTTGTATACCGACTTCAGACTCACCCGCAGTTGCCGCGCGACCTCCGATGGCTTGACCTTCTGCTCGAACAGCTCGGCCGCCTGCATCCGAACGGTCTCCCGGCGCCGGCGTCCCGCAGCAGTCAGCCCGCCCCCATCCGCATATCTCACACACCACGTGATACGACCACGACTCCAGACCCATCAGGGACTTCACCAAAGTTCACCCTGACGAGCTGATGTCAGTACACGCCGAAGGGCTCCAGCAAGGGGCAGCTCCTGGAGGCCAAGGACAACCTTCAGCGCATGCTGGCGAGCGTCCCGCTCAGCGACGAGGAACGCGCCGCCGTCGATGACGGTCAGGCCGCGCTCGACCAGCTGCTGGAACGGCTGGTCGATGTCCCCACGCCAGCCGGGACGACACCCCGCGAGATCGGTGTCCCGGCGACCGCGACGCTCCTGCCGATCGTCGCCGTGAACCAGGGCAAAGGCTGGCTTACTTGACAAATCTGATTCCACAGAATGCCGGTTTTTGAGTGCTCGTATCGGTGGCGGACGCGCGCTTCCTGGCCAGTGACAGGCGAGACTCCGACGCCATGGTGTTCGGCCACAGAGCCTCCGCAAAACCCGTTGGCGGAACCACGGCAGCCACTGCTACGTTTCCGGAGGCCGTGCAAGAGAGCGAGGAGGTGGTACCCGTGAACGTATCGACATGGGTGCTCCCCTCCGGGGTCACGGTCGGGCGATCGGTCGTCCGGGAGCGCCGTTCAATGGCACTCCCGAAAGGCACGACCATGCACTTCACTTCTGAACAGCGTCTCGACGACGCTGTCCTCGAGCGCGAATTCACCCTCGGTGAGATCCCCGGCATCCTGTGGACGCCCGCATCCGTGTCCGCACCGACGCCGCTGATCCTGCTCAGCCCCCCTCCTCTCGGGCTGCGCAAGACGTACCCCCGGCTGGTGGCCCGGGCCCGGCACGCTGCGGCGGACGGCTTCGCCACGGCTACCATCGAGCTCCCCGGAAGCGGCGACCGGCCCCGTTGGCCCGGCGCCGAGCAGGCCCGCGCCGACCTGCGCCGGGCCATGGAGGCCGGCGAGCCGGTCAGCGACGAGATCATCGAGGCCCTCATCCTCCCGCTCGTCGACAAGTCGGTCCGGGAATGGCAGGCCGCCCTGGACGCCCTCCTGTCGCTGCCCGAGATCGGCGGCCCGGTCGGTTACTCGGGGGGAGTGATCTCCCTCGGGACCCGGCTGGCGGTGGTCGAGCCGCGCATCTCGGCCGCCGTTCTGTTCGCCGGGAGTTTCGTCCCCCGGGCCATGTTCGAGGAGGCCCGCCAGGTCACCATTCCGCTGCACGTCCTGCTGCAGTGGGACGACGAAGGGAACGACCGGCAGGCCGCCCTGGACCTGTTCGACGCCTTCGGCTCCAAGGAGAAGACCCTGCACGCCAACATGGGCGGGCACACCGGCGTCCCGCAATCCGCAGGCGACGAAGCGGGCCGATTCCTCGCCCGGCACCTGAAGTGACGCCGGGCCGTCAAGCCACCAGCAGACAGTAAGCCGTGTCGGCCAGGACGCTGCCCATCTAGGGACAGGTCCCGACCTCCTCAGCTCTCTACACCACGGGCCCCTGCCAGACTCTCGGCAGGGGCCCACGCTGCCCGAAGCCATGAACTGCTCGACGTCTGCAGAGCTTCGCAGGCTGCGCTCGACCAGCTGCTGCCGGCCACCGCGACGCTCCTGCCGAGCGTCGCCGTCGACCAGGGCAAAGGCTGAACTACTTGACAAATCTGATTCCACAGAACCTGCGACTACCTCGCCAACCCCGGCCTGCGACGCGAGATCCACGGCGGGCTCCAGGTCGTCGAGAACTGGAACAGTGCCAACACCGTGCTCCACTACGGCAAGGACGGCGCCCTGACCGGCCCGGACAAGGAGCACGCCGAGACCTCGATGCTCGCCCTGCACCTGCTCCAGTCCGCGCTCGTCCACGTCAACACCCTACTGATCCAGCAGGTCCTGGCTGAGCCGGCCTGGGCGAAGAAGCTGAGCGACGAGGACCGGCGCGGTCTGACCGCCCTGTTCTGGTCGAACGTCAACCCGTACGGCACCTTCCGCCTGGACATGGATGCCCGGCTCGACCTGGGACCGGTTGCCGCCGTGCCCCGCCCCCGCACATCTGCTGGCGCGCCGACCGATCACGCACGGAGACACGATGAGGGATCTCCGGGCCATCGACCAGGCGCCCGACCCCCGGGCTGGCCTCGCCATGGTCTGATGCAGATACGGAGAAACGGTCGCCGCGTCGCAGGCCTCGGTAGCCCGTGGCCATCACGCGCCCGCAAATCATCCGCTTGGCGAGCATGACGTCGATGGTGATTGGCGTCAGATCACCTCGCTCGGCTCGGCCTGTATCTGCGCCGCCTCGACGCCGCGAGCATCGTTGAGCGACACTCCTGCCACTCTGTGACCCATGCCACATTCAGTTCCTGTCAGCAATCGGGGCGCTGTTCCGCTCAAGTCACCAGGAGCAAGCGAACCGACAGGAGCATCAAATGAAGCACCGCATCGTCGTCCTCGGCGCCGGCTATGCCGGGGCCTACGTGGCCGGGACCCTGGCCCGCCGGCTGTCCTCGGCGGACACCGAGATCACCGTGGTCAACGCAGAGCCGGACTTCGTCCAGCGGCTGCGGCTGCACCAGCTCGCGGCCGGCCAGGAGATCGAGGCTCCACAGCTCGCCGACGTCTTCGCGGGCACGGGGATACGACTGCGCCTGGCCCGTGTCACCGCCGTCGACCCCGAGCGCCAGGTCGTCGCCGTGGCCGACGCCGACGGCGGCGGCGAGGTCGGCTACGACACGCTTCTCTACGCGCTCGGCAGCCACGTCGCCGACCACGGCGTCCCGGGCGTGGCCGAGCATGCCTTCGACGTCGCCGGCCGGCCCTCCGCGCTGCGCCTGCGCGAGCGCTTGGACAGCCTGAGCAGGCGGGACGCAAGCGGGAGTGTGCTGGTCGTCGGCGACGGGTTGACCGGCATCGAGACCGCCACCGAGATCGCCGAATCCCGGCCCGGCCTGTCGGTGACGCTGGTCGCCCACGGCGAGCTGGGCGCCCCGCTCTCCGTCGGAGCCCGCAGCCACCTGCGTCACGCCTGCGACCGGCTGGGCATCACCGTCCTGGAGCACACCAGCGTCGAAGCCGTCGAAGCCACGCGCGTGCTGTGTGCCGACGGCACCGCCGTGGCGTCCGACGCAACCGTGTGGACGGCTGGGTTCGCGGTCAACCCCATCGCCGCCGCCGGCGGGCTGGAGGTCACCGAGAACGGTCGGATCGTCGTCGATCGCACGATGCGGTCGGTCTCGCACCCGAACGTCTACGCCGCCGGCGACAGCGCCTACGCCATCGGCGACAGTGGTCGGCCGCTACCGATGTCCTGCGCTTCGGCCGGCTACACCGGCATGCAGGCCACGGCCGCGATCGTGGGACGCCTGACCGGTCGCAAGATCCCTAACACCAAGCTGGAGTACCTGGGCAACCACATCAGCCTCGGGCGGCGGGACGGGATCCTGCAGATGGTCGACGACGAAGGGCAGGCGAAGCCGAAGCATGTGGGCGGCCGGAAGGCCGCGCGGATCAAGGCGGGCATCCTCAAGATGTCGCTGTGGACCACCTCGCATCCGACCTTCGGCCTGCCTAAGCGCAAACGCCGCCTGGCCGTCGCCCCGGATGCGTCCGCCGAGAAGGCGTTCGCGTAGCCGACCAGAGTCTGCCTAGGGTGATCCGCGTGGACAGCACCGCCACTGATCGCTTCGACACCAGTCGGTTCGAGGCCAGCCGGAACCGGCTGGCCTCGCTGGCGTACCGGCTGCTGGGCTCCGCCACCGACGCCGAAGACGCCGTGCAGGATGCGTTCCTGCACTGGCAGGCCGCCGAGCGGCAGCGGATCAAGGTGCCGGAAGCATGGCTGACCAAGGTCGTCACCAACCTGTGCCTCGACCGGCTCCGCTCGGCACAAGCTCGCCGCGAACGCACCGCCGGCGCCTGGCTGCCCGAACCGCTCCTCGACGGCGACCCGATGCTCGGCCCGGCCGACACCTTCGAGCAGCGCGAATCGGTCTCCCTGGCCGTTCTGACGCTCATGGAGCGCCTGTCCCCCGTCGAACGGGCCGTGTACGTCCTGCGCGAAGCGTTCTCCTACGGTCACGCCGAGATCGCCGAGATCCTTGACATCACCGGGTCCGCGAGCCAGCAGCACCTCCACCGGGCCCGGCGCCGCATCACCGCCGCCCGCCGCGGCGGCGGCGAAGCCGACCCGGCATCCGCCCGCAGGATCGTCGAGGAATTCCTCGCCGCCGCCTCCTCGGGCCGCACCGAACGGCTGGTGGCGCTGCTCACCGACGACGCGACCGCGGTCTCCGACGGCGCCGGCGGCCTGGCCACGACGCTGCTGCGGTACGACACTCCGCAGCGCATCGCCGCCGTCGCACGTGCTGGGTTCAAACCCACAGCCGCGAAGCGGCGACTTGCCGGCGGCACGTCCGCCGTCCACTACGCGCTCGTCAACGGTGCCTCCGCCATCCTCTTCGTGCCCGGCGACCAGGTCGTCGGCGCCGTGACGTTCGACATCACAGGCGGCAAGATCGCAACCGTGCGCGGCATCGCCGCCCCCGCCCGCCTCGTCCGCCTCACCGAAGCCTGGCGGCAGCACGAACCGGACACGCCGCTCATCCCCCAGTGGTGAGCCGACGCCGACCGCGGAGATCGGCGGCAACCTGCCGGATCGTCGCCTCGGGCCGCGACTGGTACAGCGCGACCGCGTCCGCCTTGAACTGCGGCAGATAGTTCTTCATGACCACGAGATGTCCGTTCTCAGATCCTCAGGATCCAGTGTCTCGTGTGTCCAAGATCAGGGGTCAAGGCCCGTTGAAGCGTTCGACCTTGCCGTTGGTCTGGGGCCGGTAGGCCGGGTGCGTTTGTGGACGATCCCGGCCGCTGCCAGGGCGTCGCGCCAGGTGTGTGAGCGGTAGCAGGAGCCGTTGTCGGTCAGAACCCGCTCGACGGTGATCCCGGCCTGCGTGAAGAACGCCTGGGCCCGGGTCCAGAAGCCGGTGGCGGTCTCCTTCTTCTCGTCCGCGTGGATCTCGCTGTAGGCCAGGCGGGAGTGGTCGTCGACGGCGGTGTGCAGGTAGCTGTAACCGGCGTTCGAGCGGTTCTTGCGGCCCGAGGCGCGGCCGAGGACCTTGTGGCCGCCGCCGTCGGGGATGTTGCCGAGCTTCTTGATGTCCACGTGCACCAGCTCGCCCGGCTTGTCGCGTTCGTAGCGGCGTATGACACGGCCCGTTACCCGGTCGAGGTGGGTCAGGCGGGCCAGACGGTAGCGGGTCAGCACCCGGTGGACGGTGGAGGGCACCAGTCCCAGCAGGCCGGCGATGCGGGCCGGTCCCCAGCGGCGCAGGACGCGGACTTTGATGATGCGCCGCTCGGTACGCGTCGGGGTCCGTCGCGGGCTGGTGCGGGGACGGCTGGAGCGGTCGGCCATGCCTGCCTCGCCGAGCCGACGGTAGCGGTCGGCCCACCGCTGGGCCGTGGTCGGGGAGACCTGGAAGCGTTCGGCCGCCCGGCGCAGGGTCCAGCCGTCCTCGACCACGCAGCGGGCAAGGCGCAGGCGTCCGGTCTCGGTCAGCGGTGCATTACGGTGAGGCATGAGGGCCTTTCTGGTCGCCGGTGCAGATGTCGCAATCCACACCAGGCCAGAAGGCCCTCACCCATTTCAAGATCACTCAGTCGTGGTGTCCGTCACCAACCTCCGTGGGCAGAACACCTAGTTCGCTCTCACGTTCTGCCGCCGGCACGGGTCGAAGGCCCTGTGCCGCGAGTGAAGGTGACGGGCCCGGGCCGCGGCCACGGCGATCCACCCGGATTAAGTGGCCGACGGCTCCGCGCCCACTCACTGCTCCAGTACGAGCAGCTGCGCCTCCTTCGGTGACCAGCCGACCGTCACTTCGGCGTCGAGGTCGCCGGTCGGGCGCGAGCCCGTGCCGAGTTCGCGCATGACCACGTCCTGGCCGCACACGTGCAGTCGGTGACGGATCGTGGTGCCGAGGCCGGTGGACGACAGCAGCCGACCGGAGCCGCAGTTCTCGGTGCGGTCGGCGTCGACGAACCGCAGATGCTCGGGGCGGACGGAGACCGCGTACGCGTCGCCCTTGGCTCCGCGGTCCCGTACCCGGCCGACTCCCCAGGCACCGAGGTCGACGACGGCCTCGCCGCCTTTGCGTTCCAGCACCGTGCAGGGCAGCAGGTTGGTGTCGCCGAGGAAGGTGGCCACCCAGTCGGTGCGTGGATGGGCGTACACGTCCTCGGGCGTACCCTCCTGCACGATCCTGCCGTCGCGCATGACCACGATCCGGTCGGACATGGACATCGCTTCCTCCTGATCGTGGGTGACGAACAGGACGGAGATGCCGAGCGACTGCTGCAGTGTCTTCACCTCGTCCTGCATCTGCTCACGCAGACGCTTGTCCAGAGCGGCCATCGGTTCGTCCAGCAGCAGGGCAGCCGGGTTGAACACCAGGGCGCGGGCGAGCGCGACACGCTGCTGCTGGCCGCCGGACATCTGCCGGGGACGACGGTCGCCGAGCCCGGCCAGTCCGACGCGGGCGAGTGCCTCTTCCGCGCGCCTGCGCCGCTCGCCACGCTGGACTCCTCGCATGCGCAACGGGAACTCGACGTTCTCGGCGGCGCTCATGTGTGGGAACAGGGCGTAATTTTGGAAGACGACGCCGAGGTTGCGGTCCTTCGGTGGCAGCCGGTCCACGGGTTCGCCGTCGATCAGCACGGTGCCGGAGGTGAGTTCCTCAAAGCCGGCGACCATCATCATCGTCGTGGTCTTGCCGGAGCCGCTCGGTCCGAGCAGCGTCACGAACTCGCCGGATCCGACCGAAAGATCGAGATCGTCAACGGCGGCAACGCTGCCGTACGTCTTGCGGACGCCCCGCAACTCGATGGCGCCACGGCGCTCTTCACGGGGAGTCTGGGCTGATGCCCGCTGTGTGGTCGTGGTCGTCATGGTTCACCCTGTCGGTTCGGGGGCGGTCAAGGGGAGCAGCCGTGCGGCGGAGCGGCGGCGGATGGTGAAACAGACCTGGAAGAGCAGACCGAGCGTGGCGACGGTGACCAGCATCGCCGATGACACGGCGATCTTCGGGGTCAGGTTGTACTGGATGTCGGTGAACATCTTCACCGGCAGCGTCGTCGCGTTCGGGGACTGCAGGAACAGCGCGATGACCGTCTCGTCGACGGACACGGAGAAGGCGAACAGGGCGCCCGCGACGAGCCCCGGCCGGATGACCGGGAGGTAGACGAACCGCATGACGGAGAAGGCGCCCGCGCCCAGGCTGCTCGCCGAGCGGACGAGCGCCGGATTCAGCCCGGCGAGGCTGGCCCGCACGGTGAGGAAGGCGTACGGCACCGCGATCACGGCATGGGCGAGGCCGATCGGCAGGACCGTCCCCACCATGCCCAGTGAGATGAAGAACTGGTAGAAGGCGAGTGCCATCACCACTGCGGGCACGATCATCGGTGCGAGGAGCAAGCCTGTGACCGCCGCTTTCCCGGGAAACGTACGCCCGTGCAGTGCCACCGCTGCTGCTCCGCCGATCACCACCGCGACCACCACCGCGACCCCGGCCGCCTGCAGACTCGCGGACAGGGCAGCCATCCACGCCGTGTCGCCGAAGAAGCCGGTGACCGCGTCCGTGGAGAGCTGCTTGGGCGGGAAGGTGATGTAGCGGCTGCCGGTGAACGCCACCGGCAGCACGATCAGCGTCGGCACCACGAGGAAGACGAAGACCGGCAGGGAGGCGATCAGCGACGACACATGGCGAGGTCTAGTGAGCCTCATATTCGCCTCCTGCGCGAAGGATCCGCTGGTACACGGCGACGAGCACGCTGACGACGACGGTCAGCAGCAGCGCGAGTGCCGACGCGCCGGCGAAGTCGGTCAACTGCCGTGCGTAGAAATCGATCTGATTGGCGATCATCATGTCGCCGGGGCCACCGAGTACGACGGGCGTGATGAAGAACCCTGTGCTGATGATGAACACCAGCAGACCGGCGGCGGAGACCCCGGGGACGGTCAGGGGCAGGATGATCCGACGGAAGACCGATGCCTCGGCTGCCCCCAGTGAACGGGCGGCCAGCTCGAGCCGATCGTCGATCGCGGCCAGGGCCGCGTAGATCGGGAAGACGGCGTACGGCAGCAGATAGTGCACCATGCCGACCACGACGGCGAAGCGATTGTGGAGCAGGGCCAGCGGAGCGTCGGTGAGGCCGAGCCCCTGCAGTGCGGTGTTCACCAGACCGTTGTCCTGCAAAAGCACCGCCCAGGCGAAGTTCTTCACCAGGACGCCTGTCCAGAAGGGCAGCAGGACCAGGGCGAAGAGGACGACCCGCGCCAGCGGGCCGCGCCGCCAGATCACCACGGCCAGCAGATAGCCGAGTACGACCGTGGCGAGCGTGGACAGCGCGCTGATCTGGAAGGTGTTGACCAGCGACCGGGACACCAGCGGGTCCTTCAGCACGCGCTGGTAGGCGTGGCCGTGGGCACCCGCCGCGACGAGTTTGCCGAGAGGCGTCAGGAATAGTACGGCGTCGAAGGCGAGTGCGGGCGCCAGCAGTAGCAACCAGGTGCCGCGCGGGCGGCTGCGCCGCGGCGGCGCGTCGGGGCCTGCTGATGCGGACGCGGTCGCGGAGGCTGCGTCAGGCGTCGTGGTGGACGTCATCAGCTGCCCGCCTGCCACAGCTTGAAGCGCTGCTCGGTCGCCTTGAGGTTCTTGGCCCACCAGGCGTCGTCGCGGACCAGGATGGAGTCCGCCAGTTTGGGGCTGGTGGGCAGGGAGTCGGCGACCGAAGCGGGCAGCTTGGCGAGGGCGGGGGTGTTGGCCAGGGTGAGGTTGGTGGTCTGGATGAAGTCGGCGCCGGCTGCGGCGTCGTTGCTCATGAAGTCCAGGAGCCGGAAGGCCGCCTCCTTGTTCCTGGCGCCCTTGGGGACCACGAAGTAGTCGCCCGCGACGACACTGTTCCTGGCGGTGAAGTTCAGCCGCGCCCCGTCCTTGCGGGCGGCGCTGATCCGGTTGTTGAAGCTGGTCGAGAGCGCGACCTCACCCGAGGTCAGCTGCTGGATGGGCTCTTGGTTGGCGGTGTGGTAGATGAGTTTGTCGCGACCGGGGTGCTGTGCCAGGTACTTCAGGGCGGCGTCGACGTCGAGCGGGTAGATCTTGTCCCTGGGGACACCGGCGGCGAGCCGTGCGGCCTCCAGGATCGAGCTGTCGGACAACTCCGCGTAGACGGAACGCTTGCCCTTGTAGCGCTGCTGGTCCAGGAACTGCTCCCAACTCGCGGGCGCCTGCGCATCGGGAATGTGCCTCTGGTCCCAGGCCATCACGAACAGGAAGCTCAGGTACTTGATGCCGTGGTCGGCCTTCGCGTAGTGCGGCAGCCCCTTGTCATTGATGACGCCGTAGTCGAGCTTCTCCAGCAGCCCCTCGTCGACGGCCTGGAGGTACTCCGGCGCGGTCAGCTCCACCAGGTCCCACTGGACATCGCCGGACTGCACCTGGGCCTTGAGACCGGCGAGACTGGTGTTGGCAAGCAGTGACGCGCGCACACCGGTCTTCTTCTCGAACGGCTTGAGCAGGGTCTTCGTCAGCTGGTCGTTGTACGAACCGCCGTACGAGGTGACGGTCACTGTGGTGTTCGGCTTGGCCGAAGGTGTGGACTTGCTGCTGCAGGCGGTGAGCAGACTCCCCCCGAGGGGTGCCGCCAGCGCGGAGGCCCCGGCCGCCCGCAGGAGAGACCGGCGGCTCGTGCTTCTGTGTGACTGCTCGTTCATGGGCATGCCTTTCCAGCAGTAAAGGGGCATGGCAGCGATCAGCCCCGGGGAAAAAGGGGGGATGCCGCGAACTACCGTGTGTGTCATGAGCGAACAGGCCGGAGTGTGACCTGCGGCTTTGAAACCGTCGCCCATGGCAAAAAACATTCCGGAACTCGTCGACATCCGCCGCCACGATCAGGAGACGGGCGGAGAAACGAGCCGGTACCCGCGGTCTGCGCCAGTCCGGCGACCGCGTGGCGCAACAGTAGGAACATCCCCTCAGCGCGTCAACGCTCACAGGGGTGTGCAAACCATCCATTGAGGCGCTTGATCATGGATGAATCCGCCACTTCTTGTCCGGTCGGGGCAGTGGATAGCGTCGTCGTCGCCCCTTCCGCATCGTCCGGGCCGGCCCCGACCCCCTCGCCTCGCATTCCCCGAAACGCATGCGCACGGCGTCCCGCCATCCCTCGGGGCGCCGCGTCACCGCCATCGTCCAGCCGGCCTGAGCGCAGATCTGCCGACGGCGGCTCTTCCTCTGATCGCCGATTCCTCCATCACGATTCCCGAGCCACGAGGAGCACAGAACGTCGTGAGTGAAATTCACGTGCTGCGCAATTACATCGACGGTGCATTCGTCGATGCGAAGGACGGCCGTACGCTGCCGGTACTCGACCCCACCACTGGTGAGGTCTACGCGAGTTCACCACTGTCGGGGCCGGCGGACGTGGACGCGGCGATGGCTTCCGCGGCGGCGGCCTTCGCCGTGTGGCGCGACTCCACTCCCGGCATCCGACAGAAGCTGCTCCTGACTATCGCCGACGCCGTCGAAACACGTGCTGAGGAGTTGGTCGAGACTGAGTGCCGGGACACCGGCAAGCCCCGCGCCGTGACCAGGACCGAAGAGATCGTTCCCATGGTGGACCAGCTGCGCTTCTTCGCGGGCGCTGCGCGCCTGCTGGAGGGCAAGGCAGCGGGAGAGTACACGCAGGGCCTCACCTCAATCATCCGGCGGGAACCAATCGGTGTGTGCGCTCAGGTCGCGCCCTGGAATTACCCCATGATGACGGCGGTGTGGAAGTTCGCGCCGGCGATCGCCGCAGGGAACACCGTGGTCCTCAAACCGTCGGACACCACCCCCGCGTCCACGGTGCTGCTCGCACAGATCGTGGGCGATGTACTGAAGGCGCTGGATCTTCCGGCCGGTGTGCTCAATGTCGTGTGCGGGGACCGGAACACCGGGCAGCTGATGGTCGAGCACGCGGTTCCGGCCCTTGCCGCGATAACCGGCTCGGTCCGTGCCGGCATCCAGGTCGCCCAGAGCGCCGCCCAGGACGTCAAACGGGTCCACCTGGAACTCGGCGGCAAAGCACCCGTCGTCGTCTTCGAGGACGTGGACATCGTGCAGGCCGTCGAGGGCATCACGGCCGCGGGCTTCTTCAACGCGGGACAGGACTGCACGGCCGCCACTCGAGTTCTCGTGCACGAGTCCGTCCACGACGAGTTCGTCGCCGAGCTCGCCAAGGCCGCCGCCGGCGTCAGGACCGGTGGCGTCGACGAGGAGGGCGTGGTTTTCGGACCGCTCAACAATGCCAACCAGCTCGCGCAGGTGAGCGGTTTCGTCGGCCGGCTCCCTTCGCACGCCACTGTCGAGGCAGGGGGTCACCGTGTCGGTGACAGCGGCTACTTCTACGCCCCCACCGTCGTCTCCGGCCTCAAGCAGGACGACGAAATCATCCAGAACGAGGTCTTCGGCCCGGTCATCACCGTCCAGTCCTTCGCCGACGAGGATCAGGCCGTGGAGTGGGCCAACGGCGTCGACTATGCCCTCGCGTCCTCGGTCTGGACAAAGGACCACGCCCGCGCGATGCGCATGTCGAAGCGCCTCGACTTCGGCTGCGTATGGATCAACACCCACATGGTCCTCGTCGCAGAGATGCCCCACGGTGGCTACAAGAAGTCCGGCTACGGCAAGGACCTTTCGGCCTACGGCTTCGAGGACTACACCCGCATCAAGCACGTCATGACGGCGCTGTGATCGGTCAGGTCTGCCCCGCAGGGCACCTGACGGTGTGGCGATCAGGCGCCCTCGCGGGGGTGCCTAGAAGTTCTTCGTCTGCCCTGCATAGTGATCTGACCAGGCAGGACGGGAGTCGGTTTCGCGACTGGAGGAGTGTTGGCCCGCGCATGGTCCACGTCTTGATTCAGGAGTAGCGGTCTGACCGGGATCGCAGCGTCCCCCAACCCGGTCAGCGCCCCGGCCTCGCTGGCTACCGCCTCGTCGCCCCGGCCATAATGAGCCGCTAGGCGTGCTGTCCTGGGACGTTGGTGACACGCGTGCCGGGTACGTGAAGGAGGTGAGGGCCTTCTGGGTTCGCTGTGGATTGCGACATCTACGGCCGGTACTCAGGAGGCTCCCGTGTCCCACCGTAATGCCCCGCTGACTCCGACCGGGAGGCTGCGTCTGGCCCGGTGTGTCGTGGACGACGGCTGGCCGTTGCGGCGGGCCGCGGAACGCTTCCAGGTCAGCCACACCATTGCCGCACGCTGGGCCGGCCGCTACCGGCAGCTGGGCACCGAGGGCATGCACGACCGCTCCAGCCGCCCGCACCACAGCCCGCGCCGGACACCCGCCGCGGTCGAACAGCAGGTCGTGCGGCTGCGGCGCGAGCACCGGATCGGGTCGGTACGGCTGGCCGCCCGTGCCGGTATCGCCGCTTCCACCCCTCACCGCATCCTCGCCCGGCTCGGCCTGCCCGCTCTGGCCGCCACCGACCGGGCCAACGGCGAGCCCGTCCGCCGCTACGAACGCTCCCGGCCCGGCGAACTGGTCCACATCGACGTCAAGAAGCTGGGCCGCATCCCTGACGGCGGCGGCCACAAGGTCCTGGGCCGACAGGCCGGCCGGGCCCGGCGAAGCAGCGTGGGCTTCGGCTACGTCCGCTCCGCCGTCGACGACCACACTCGCCTCGCCCACAGCGCGATCCACAGCGACGAGATGGCCGCCACCTGCGCGGCCTTCCTGCGCCGGCCCGCGGCCTTCTCCACCTGCGGCATCGACCGCGTCGAGCGGGTCCTGACCGACAACGCCTGGCCCTACCGCAAGAGCTTCGCCTGGCAGCAGGCGCTTGCCGACCTCGGCGCAACCGGCAAGCTCACCCGCGTCTACCTGCCACAGACCAACGGCTAGTACTCCAGTCTGACTTCGCGATCTTGTGGCGAACCCGGCTGGGAACGGGTACGGCCACCGCGTGATCATCGGTTGGTGTGTGGACAAACGAAGATCGTGCGGCGGCCGCGGGCCATAGCGTAGACCCTGCCCGCTGGCGGGCGTTGTTCGACCAGGTCATGGCTCGTATCGCCGGGCGGTTCGGCCGAGTTGAGCCTCGGGCCACGGCCCGCGCCTACTTGCTCGGGCTGCTGTCGGCTACCGAGCGGAAGAACTGCTGGCAACTGGCTGAACAGGCCGGTCACGCCCGGCCCGGGCCTATGCAGCGCCTGCTGCGCTATGCCCGCTGGGATGCCGACGCCGTCCGTGACGACGTCCGCGCCTACGTTGTCGACCACCTCGGCGACGACGGCGTTCTCATCGTGGACGAGACCGTCTTCGTGAAGAAAGGCAGCATGTCGGCGGGGGTGCAACGCCAGTACACCGGCACAGCAGGCCGGATCGAGAACTCCCAGGTCGGCGCGTTCCTTGCCTACGCCACTGAGCGGGGCCCCGGCCGGCGAACCTGCCGACCACGCCATCGGCCGGTCCCGCGGCGGGCTGACCACGAAGATCCACCTCGCTGCCGATGCTCGCTGCCGGCCTCTGGCGTTCGTTCTCACCGCCGGGCAGGCCGGCGACGCACCCGCTTTCACGGACGTCATGGCTCGCTTGCGCGTCCCCCGACGGCGTGGGCGTCCGCGCACCAGGCCGGATGTGGTCCTGGCGGACAGGGCCTACTCGTCCCGCGCGATCCGCGACCACCTGTGCAGACGCGGAATCCGGGCGGTCATCCCGGTGCCTGCCGACCAGCGGGGACACCGGCTGCGACGCGGCAGCCGGTGCGGCAGACCACCGACCTTCGACCGCGAGGGCTGGCGCAAGCACAAGGTCCGCGAGACCGAGGACGCCGTCGTCGGCGCGTTCACCGGCTCTCCGGCGGCGCCCCGCACGCTGCTGCTGGGCCGGTACGACACCGATGGGCGCCTGCGGTACGTCCGGGCGCAGCACGACGCTCCCGCAGACCGCGGGCCGGGCGGTCGCCGGGCTCCTCACCCCAGCCGGAGACGACCACCCTTGGACGGGCTGGACGTTCTCCGCCGGGTGGGGCTCGCGTGAGACTCTGCACGTGACCCTCGTGGCGCCGGAGCTGGTGGTGGAGGTCGGCGTTGACGTCGCCCGCGACAGCGCCGGACGCTGGCGTCAACCGGCGCGCTGGCACCGGGTTCGAGCGGAGTTGCATCCGATGCAAGTGCCGAAGTTCGGCGAAGGGGAGTGAGGCTACGCCGCTACGCGGCGGCGGGAGGTTCCTCAACCCCCATGTTGGAAAGTCGGAGGCCCTTCCGACAGTGACCACCAGATCGAATTCTCTGTCTACTACTCCGGAGCGGCTGGGTAGCATCCGGCCATGGCTCAGAAGATTGTGACCGTTTACTCGGACGACCTCACCGGTACGGAATCGAGCGAGGTCAGCACGCACTGGTTTTCCCTGAACGGCATTAACTACGAAATCGACCTCACTCCGGAGAACTACGACAAGCTGGACGCGGCGCTCCGGCCGTTCATCGAGAAGGGCCGGAAGATGGGCCGGACGAAGGGGACGGGGCGGGTACGCAGGGACGCCGCGGACGCTCCCAGTGCGGAAGAGGTTCGTGCGTGGGCTCGGGAGAACGGCCTTGAGGTGAACGACCGCGGCCGTGTCCCCAAGGAAATCCGAGACGCGTTCGACGCCGCTCACTGACCCACGAACGATTACCCGGCCCAATGCCGGGAAGTCGACGTGCATGCGAAGGAAGGTCCGGGCGTGCGCGGCCTGCGTGTGCCACGCTGATCTGCTCTTTCTCGTGAACTGATGTGCTTGCGGCCGTAATTGGCCAAGCTGCCCGCGTACGTGCAGGGTGTATCCCGCTTTTCATGGCCGACAGTCCGCTCATACCTCGCCTGTTCTGCTGAGAGCCGCGCGCACGGACTGTCTCACCCCTGCCGAGTCCGGCGCAGCGGCCGACACTGGAAGTCATCGCCCTCCGCGAGGGCCTGGACCTGGCGGCCGACCTGGCCCCGGCCCGGAGGCGCGGCCCGGCGGCGCACGGACCAGAAAGCGCGACGACCGGCGTGTGCGGGAGTCCTGCGCCTTCACCGTGCTCAGCCGCGAGACGGGGTCACGTCGGTGAACTATTGCTCGTCGGGCCAGGAGGTCAGGACGTCGCCGGTCTCCTCATCGGTGAGGGTGATGCGGGCGCCGGGCATGCCGCCGTACTCGCCCACCAGCCCCGGAATTTGTCCGAGGCGGAGCTCGATGCCCTCGGCTTGGGCATAAGCGAACACGTCCGTCAACGTCCGCAATCGCAGGTCAGGCCGGTTGGGGACCGCGCATCCCCGCTCGGCCAGGAGCGTGCGCGTTTCTTGGACTGCCCTGCTGCCGGGCCTGCCCGCCTGGCGCCGAGCAGCAAGTACCTCTGACAGGAGTGCCCTCGACCGTGAACAGCCCCGGCAGCATGAGCGATGACGAACTCGATGAGATCGAACGACGCTGCGAGGCGTACCCCGTCGCCGGGCGGGACGTCGGTTCCGCGTCAAGTCATCGCCCAGGACCAGGCGCGGCTGCAGCAGCACCATCGCCTCGCTGCACGGCCGGCTGTCCGGGGTGTCCGGCCTGCAGGTCCGCGACCGCGCCTGGGACGACGACACCGATACCGCTACGGCTCGCCGGCATCAGCTTCTCGCGGCTGCGCACAGGTCAGCGAAGTAGGCCTCAGGTTCGGGGAGTTAGGAGACGTCGGTGTGGAGGTGCTCGCAGCCCAGGAGGCAGCGGAACCGCAGCGGACAGCTCCGGGGCGCCGGGGCCGGTCAGAGGCCGCCGGTGTTGAGCAGCCGGTTGGGAGTGTCGGAGCGGACGCCGCGCACGACACCACGGGTGGCCATGTGGTCGAGCCAGACGTGGACCTCCTTGGCCGTGGCGTGGGGGTGCGCCGACAGGTACAGGGCGATCACGCCGGTCGCGTGCGGCGCGGCCCAGGACGTCGCGCCGTAGTTCTCCGTGGTCGTACCGCCGCCAGCGAGGGCGGCGGTGACCTTCTGGCCGGGGGCGTACAGGTCCACGCACCGCCCATAGCCCGATCCGTAGGAACCGCCGTCGCTCCACGCGCGGTCGTTCGAGGTGGAGGCCGCCACGACGATCGTGCCGGGGACGCCGGCCGGGGAGTGCTTGCAGGCGTCGTCATGGAAGTTGCCGGCCGACACCACCGTCGGGATCCCCGCGTCGACCATCTTCTTCACGGCGGACTCCACGGCCGCCGACCGGTGGTCGAAGTTGAGCGACATGTTCACCACCGCAGGCTTCTGTGCGTGAGCGGTGACCCACTTGACCGACTTCACCACGGCCTCCTCGGCCGCCGCCGGGGAGCCGCCGCCCTCGCTCTCGCACAGGATGCCCTGGACCCGTACGAGCTCCGCCTTGGGCGCCACCCCGTACCTCGTCCCGCCGATGACGCCCGCGACGAATGTGCCGTGGCCCGTCCCCCCCTCGTCGAAGCAGTCATCGGAGTCCTTCGGGCCCACGAAGTCGGCGCCGAGATGGGCGCGCCCGCCGAACTCCTTGTGGGCGATGTCCATCCCGGTGTCGATCACGTAGACGTGAACGCCCTTGCCCGTGGCAGCGGTGGTGAACTGCCCATTCAGCGGCCGCGACCGCTGGTCCAGAATGTCCAGGTTCCACGGCACGTGCCGGGTGATGGGCGACGCCGCGGTCTGCGCGATACCGGACAACTTCCCCACGGTGCCGGAAGACGTCGGCGCCGAGCCGGGCGACGCCCCGTCCACGGAGCGCGCCACGGACTCCCCCTGCCCGTGCGCAGGGAGCGTCCCGCCGCTCCCCCCGGCCGCCGCGCCGGCTCCCCCGCCGCAGGCCGAGGCCCCTAGCACCGTCGCCATGGCCACCACCATGAGACCGGCCTTCGTCACGTTCCGCGTCACAACGTCCCCCATATCCCTGCTTAGTACACGGTCAGCGCACAAGACGAGTACAGGGGGCGGGCGGTTCCGGCGGGGCGTGCGGGTGGGTCGGTTCACGCGCTCGACGGAATCCTGTCGGGCAAAGTCGCGGCGGTTGAGTACGCGACGCGTACAGACGTCACCCCCCGTGGACACCGTGCGCAGACGAGGGGCCCGACCCACGCGCGGCATCGGGCCCCTCCGGCCACCTGCGCACATCAACCACAGGTCGCCCACCGGCATGGCCGACGCCTTCGTTAGGAGCTCTTGTCCCGTCCGCTTCCGGGGGCGGGCCGAAGGTCGGCATGCCGAGGTCGGCCTGTGCGCCTGCCGTGCGGCAGGACGCCGTCCGGCGTCGGCGCCGTACGACGAGGACGCCGAGTCCGGCGACCAAGGCCAGTACCGCGAGGGCGGGCATCCACAGTGCGCCGATCGCGGAGGTGACGCCGATGCCGCCGAGGACGGCCAGGATCGGGCCAGCACAGCACACAGCGCAGGCGGCGAGCGCGGCCGCGCCGGCGCCGAGCGTGCCCCAGGGCCGGGAAGGGCGGGGAGAGGAGGCGGTCATGCGGTGGCTCCGAAGAGGCCGGCCAGCATCCCGGCGGCGGACTCGGGCGCCCGCACCTCCAGCTGGGCAGTGGCCGGGGTGAGGCGCAGGGTGAAGTCGAAGAAGGCGCAGCAGCCCTGTTCAGCCGCGGCGAGTGCTGCGATCTCACCGGCGAGCTCGGCGTCGGCGGGAAAGGAAAGGCGTACTCCGTCGGGGATCTGCTCGCGCCCCTCGGCCTTGCCAACCAGTTGTTGCCACTGTTCGGTGCGCTCGCCCAGCTCGGCGCCGCCGAGTGCGCACGCCACGGGAGCGTCCCGCCATGGCTCGGCGGCCGGGGAGAGGCGGGTCGGTGACAGCCTGATCGGCACAGGCCCTGCCGCCGCTGCCGGGCTGGTTGTGGTGCAGCCGCAGTCCGGCCCGCACGCACCCGCGGGCGCCGGGCCCGACAGAGCGGCGTGGACGCCGGCCAGGTGGGCGGAGAACGCGCGCAGCTCGGCAATCCGGCCGTCCGTCTCCGCGATCCGATCCGCAACCAGCAGCAGCATCCACGCCCGGACCGAGGCGCACGCTCCCTCCTCCCGGACGTCCAACAGCTCACGGATCTCCTCCAGGGCCAGGCCCAGCAACTTGGCCGAGGAGATGAAGGCCAGGCGCTCCACCGCGTCTTCGCCGTACATCCGGTACCCGGACGGCGTGCGGTCCGCGGGGAGCAGTCCCGCGTCCTCGTAGAAGCGCAGCGTGGTCGCCGGCACGCCGCTACGCTCGGCCAGCTGCGAGATGCGGTAGCTCGTCATGCCTGCGACGGTAAACCTTCGACCCGGCTGGAAGGTCAAGCCCGAACCTGCGGACTCGCCTGGCTGCCGTGCCTGATTCCGCACGTTGGGATCATGAGGCAGCGGCCGCGGCGGATGCCGGCAGACCTCGACGGGAGCAAGCTGGCGCGCGCTCGCGAAGCCATGGCCCGAAGAAGTGATGGGGACCCGGCTCACTCGCCGGGCCCCACAGGGCCAGGAATGACACCTGGCGCATCGGCATGCTCAGCCTACGGCGCTCGGCCGTGGTCTTTGAGGCGGTCCCGCGCGGCGTGCGATCGGAGCGTGGGACCGCCGGATCCCGGCTGTCCTGTCAGAACCGGGAACTGAAAGCGTACGAAACAACATCATTATTCGCACTCTCATCGGTGGCGTGCGGGCAACAGGCCGGGCCAGGCGCGGGCGAGGAAGTCCAGTGCCGCTACCCCGCTGTACTCACGGCTTCGGAAACGGCCGACCGTCCGGCGGTCGCCGTAGTGTGCCCTCATGCACAACAGGACAGCCCCTGCGGGAGGCAGCGAGGTCCGGATGCCCGGCCTGTTCCCCCCGGGCGGGAACCGATGCTTCACAATCGGCCGCTGCGGTCCGCAGTACGAACGTCCCGGTCCGCCGACGTTTGGCGTCGAAGCCTCCCTCCGCCTCTCATGACCGAGGCAGAATGGCCCGCACCGCTGCGCCGACGGACGCATCAGGCGGTCAACCAGCAGCGGGCCGCTCATACGCCTGACGCGCGTCCTCCAGAACCGTCCGCCAGGAAACGACGTCCGGACGACGGCGCAGCAAGGCCCGGCGCTCGCGTTCGGTCATGCCGCCCCATACGCCGAACTCGATGCGATGGTCGAGTACTTCGGCCAGACACTCGGTGCGCACCACACATCCCGTGCACACTGCCTTCGCCCGGTTCTGCTCGGCGCCCTGTGCGAAGAGTTCGTCGGGTTCGGTGCTCCGGCAGGCCGCGAGCTCAACCCAGTGCGCGCTGGTCATGGCTCCCCCTCAACTTCCCTTCAGCGACCCTACGCCGCCCACCACACACCACGCTCACGGGCTCCGGTCTGCTCAACACTGTGGGGAGCAAAGACCTGTGCCGGCCCGCATGGTGGGCCATCACTGGTGTGTTTTCGTATGGGTGCGTTCTGGCGGGACAAGAGCCATGTGGAGCTGAGGTGGGTAGCATCCGGCGCAACACACCACGGATCCAAGGAGCGTGAACTGCCGTGGCCGACAAGCTCGACACCATCCAGGAGCGGTACGCCTCTCAGTTTGCCGCCGACCTCGAGAAGATCCTCGCCGAACAACAAGAGCTCCAGGCGCGTTTGGATCGGCTCAGGGCGGAGGAGGAGTGGCTGCGCGGCGTGCTGGGCTCCCTGGCTGACGCCCAGGTCCACGGGGAAGCCGCCGACGCGGCGCAGTCGTCCGCCCAGGCACCGGAGGAAGCGCCGGTCCCGCAGCCGCGGCAGGAGGAAGCGGGTCCGGTCGGGCAGGCGGGCCGAGCCAAGAAGGGCACGGTGAAGAAGACCGTCAAGGCTCCGGCGAAGAAGACCACGGCCAAGGACCCGGCGAAGAAGACCGCGAAGAAGGCGGCCGCCGAGAAGACCGCAGCCAGGAGCGGCGAACTCGCTCTGGGCGACCTCCTTTTGCTCATCCTGGCCAAGCAGCCCAGCGAGCCGCGCACCGCTGGCGAGGTCGCCGGCGCCTTGGAGCAGACGTTTCCCGAGCGCGCTCGTGACATCAACACGGTGCGCAACACACTGGAGCGGCTCGTCGCCAAGAGCCGCGTCGAGCGGACGAAGCAGGGAAGCACCGTCTACTACACCGCACTCCAGCAGGCTGGGGCCGAGAAGGCGGACACAACGGCGTCCGCAGCAGCCGAGGCGGCTGACATCCCGGCGAGCGAAGAGGGAGTGAAGGTCGGCGTGGGGTCCTGACGCCCCCACGCCGCGGTGCGGCCGGGCGGCAACCTCATGCGTTTCGGGACTCGTCCGTCGGCCGGGAGGGCGACTCCGGATTCCGATACGCGAAGGCCGATGGCCGCGGCAGAGAGAGCCGGGTGGCGTCATGCTGGGCGGACGGGGCTGTGCGATGTCGGCACGTGCTGCGTGTGCCGCTGCTGCTCGGCCGCAGGATCGTCGCTGTGCGGGATGAAGGTCACCATGCACCCATACCGGTGGGCCCTCCCACGCGGGGGCCGCTACGGCATCGTCCCAGACGGCCCGGACCTCGCCAGCAATGCCGTTGGGGACAACGGCTTGGAAGAAATGGTCGAAACGGTCGGTGCACTCCTAGGGGTGAGCCCCGCGGTCCGAACTGGTCGGCGCCTCGGCGGGCGCCTCCACATGGAGCGCCTTGAGGAAGCCTGCAAGTGTGTCGGCCGCGCTGTCGCCGTGGCTGATCGGGGTGTGATCCAGCGGCTCGCCAGGAACCCACGTCATGATGGTCCAGGGGCGCGGGAGGCGAGCGGATGGTTCACCGGTCCGGTTGGGGACCGGGAGCGGCAGGCGCGGGGCCAGGACGGGCAGCCATCGGCGCTCCTTGCGCTGGAGACCGGGGGCGTCGGTCTCGGCATCCCTACGACCAGGAGCGAAGGCCAGTGAGCACCGGTACAGATCAGAAGGAACCACAGCATGATCTGAGCACCTGGCCGATCGAACGCCTCCAGGCGTTCACCGCGGACGCTCACGACTGCTCGCAGCTCGAGTCGGTCCGCGTTGTTGCCCAACAACACGCCTACGACTCCAACCAGCCTCGCGACGCGCGTCGGCACTGGGCTGAGCTGTCGCTGCCGGTGAACAGGCGCATGCGAGGCACTGGCGCTGAGGGGTCAGCGCGCGAACTCCAGCAGGACTTCATGCTGCGAACCTGGATGATCGACCACCTCGGTCCCGCGAACGAGAACTCCGACTGGAGTCCAGAGGCACTGGCGGCCGACACGCTCGCCGCACTGGCGTTCTCGCCATCGGAAGCCGCAGCCCTCGCCAGCAACTGGCGTGAGCTTCCCCTCGAACAGATCCGCGCGCTGCGGCGTCATAAGAACCTGACAGCGCACCTGGAGGGGCTCATCGGGTATCTGCAGCCCGGCCCGACGCGCGATCGGCTTCTGCCCTGGATCGAAACACGCCAGCTGCTGCCCTGACCACGACCGGGCCCAGCTTCAGCACCCGGAATGGCAGGGCTTCGGCGTAGTCGGGTGATGCCCGGTTCGTGGCGGACTGTCAGCTCAGCGGCGGTGTTCTCGGAACGTGACAGGCGCGGCTTCCAAGATCATGGAGCTCTCCACGCCCCGTGATCCAAGTGGAAGACCGTGCCTGCCGACGCATCATCTCTGATCCCGCCTGCCCTTGACCAACTGCGCGAGAAACCGCAGGTCGGACCCGAGGAGCTCAGGCCTGCTGGAACGGCTGGCCGAGGTGCCAAACCCGCAGGTCCGACGAGATCGCCTACTACCTCGCCTGCGCTCCACTGGACGCAACCGTCGCCGACCTGGTCCGCGTCGCCGGCTGCCGCTGGAAGATCGAGGAGTGTTTCCAGAGCGCGAAGAACGAGTGCGGCCTGGACCAGTACGAGGTCCGCCGCTACGTTGGCTGGCACCGGCACATCACGCTTGCCATGCTCGCCCACGCGTTCCTCGTGGTGATGGCCGTGCAGGAACGTGAAAAGGGGGTGCCGAGGCCGACACACCCGACCTCGTGGACCTCACACCAGCCGAAATCCGTCGTCTGCTGGCAACTCAACCCCGCCACCGTCCTGCACGCCGCGATCACGCGGTGAACTGGTCACGATGGCGCCGCCGTCACCAGGCACGAGCCCGACGCTGTCACTACAAGCGGCGCGGACACACGTTGGTGGGACGACCTGTCCAAGACCGTCCCGCGCATGCCCAACCCCCGCTACACTCCCCACCGCCAAGCCGTTGACCAGCAGAAATACAGAAGTCCGGCTGGAGTACTAGTACTCCAGTTGTAGATCGTGATCTTGCGTCTTGTGGCAGTGAAGGTTGAGCGTGCTCCCGACAACGGGAGTGCCCCGGCCTGGCCGAGGGCGCCGTGGCGTTACATGTTCTGGCAGGCTCTGGCTTTGAACTCCGCTATAGAGACGGTGATTGCGGATTTCGTCGCCGTTGTCCGAGATGTTGCTGTAGCGAACCTTTCCCGGGGTGAGCCCGTCCCGGTCGGCCAGGGTGAAAGAGACGCTGCTTGATGACCATGAGTTGTCCTTGGTCCAGCCGTAGAGAGCGTAGGTGGTCTTGGCGGTGAGCGGAGCTAGAGATCTGGTTGCGGTCCAGCCAGCAGCAGGAGAATCGAGGGTCCAGGTGCCGAGACCGGGCGTGAGGGGACGGTCAGCGGTCCATGAACCGACCGTCACCGTCTTGTCGACGTCGTCGCTGTCCACGTAGAGGGTCGCGCCATCGATCTGATGTCCGCACACCATCATGACGCCGAGCAGATGACCGTCGCCGGTCACGGAGATGCCAGCGACGGCATCGACGGGAACCGTGCATCCTGAGGTCGCGGCCAGGGCCACGCCGATCGCGACGGCACCGACGAAGCGCCGGAGCGCCGGCCGTGAAGTGGTCGACCACATGATTAGCCCCCTGCCCGACGCGCGCGTAGGCCCTGTGCCCACGGGATGGCTGGGGGCGAGTGGCGCGGATGCGGCCACCGTTGATCATCGGTGTGTGAAGACAGAAGATCAGGCAGTGGCCGCAGGCCACAGCATAGATCCCGCCCACTGGCAGGACATGTTCGAGGCTCTGATGGGCCGCATGGCGGGACGGTTCACCCGAGTGGAACCACGGAGGCGGGCGCGGGAGTTCGTGCTCGGGCTCTTGTCGGATCTGCCTCGGAAAAACTGCTGGACTCTGGCCGAGCACGCCGGCAATGCCACCCCGTACGGCCTGCAGCATCTGCTGTCGAGGGCGAAGCGGGACGCCGATGCGGTCCGTGACGACCTGCGCAGCTTCGTCGTGGGGCAACTGCATGATGAGGACGTGGTGTTGGTGGTCGATGAGACCGGCGACCTGAAGAAGGGCACCGCCACGGTCGGCGTGCAGCGCCAGTACACCGGCACCGCCGGCCGCGTCGAGAACAGCCAGGTCGCCGTCTACCTCGCCTATTCCAGCCGACGCAGGCACGCGGCGATCGACCGGGAACTGTATGTGCCGCGCTCGTGGATCACGGATGCGGCCCGCTGTCGGTTGGCCGGGATTCCCGAGGAGGTCGGCTTCGCCACGAAGCCCGCGCTCGCCCTCCGTATGATCGACCGGGCCCTGGTGCCGGGATCCGTGCAGCCCGGGTGGCCGCAGACGAGGTCTACGGAGGCAATCCGCATCTGCGGGGCGCGCTGGAAGACCGCCAGCTCGGCTACGTCCTCGCGGTCGCTTGCGATCACCAGATCGCCACCCGGGCGGGCAAGGTGCGGGCCGATGCACTGGCCAGGAAGCTGCCGAAACGGGCCTGGCAGAAGCTTTCCGCAGGCGCTGGCGCCAAAGGGCACCGTTTCTACGACTGGGCCCTGGCTGACGTTGCCGACGGCCAGCCGGGTCACCGCCATCCACTCGTTCGCCGCAACCGCAGCAGCGGCGAACTGGCCTTCTACCGCAGCTACTCGGCCACCCCGGTGCCGCTGGCCACGCTGGTGCGGGTGGCCGGGCGCAGGTGGACCGTCGAGGAGACGTTCCAGGCCGCCAAGGGCCTGGCCGGGCTGGACGAGCACCAGGTCAGACGCTGGACGTCCTGGCACCGCTGGGTCACCCTCGCGATGCTCGCCCGTGCCTTCCTGGCCGCAGTCACCGCACACGAACACCATCACCGACCGGCCCCAGGCGAGCTGATTCCGTTGACCTGCAACGAGATCCAGCACCTGTTCGCCGCACTCATCACCACCGTTCGCCCCAGCCGCACATCACCTGGGCTGGTCCACCTGGCGTCGACGCCATCAAGCCCGGTCCAGGGCCTGCCACTACGAACGGCAGGCCGCCCATCAATGATGAAGATCATGATTTACAACTGGAGTACTAGGCGCGGCTGACGCTGACGCCGCCAACCAGGCCCCAGGCGTCGATCCGGACCGTCGGGCCACCCGGCTTGCTCGGACCATCGTCTTTCACTCCGCCCAGGCGCAGCCCGTGGATCTCCACCCGGACGTCGTGGCGGACCTTGAGGCTTACGCCGCCGATCAGGCTCAACTTGGTGATGCGCAACTCGGTGCCGTCCGGGATGTCGATGTCCGTCAGATCGACGTTGGCACCACCGATGAGGGAAGCAGTGACGGTCTTCTCGTGGAGGGTGGCTCCTGCCAGGCGATGACCGCCGATCAGGCTCACCTTGACGTCGGTCTTCTGTGGGTTCTCCCCGTTGACCGTACGGACGTCGACCCGCGAGCCCCAGTGCTTTGCATCCGGTATTGCATATGACAGGTGTCAGCCGGAGCCGACACCGAACCTGAGTGGAATGCAGCGGCGTTCCTAGCCGAAGCGGCAGCAACCGGCCCCTCCAGCAGCATGGGCCTGGGTGACGGGGAACGGTCACATCGCGAAAATGGCCCGAACAGCTCCCACGTTCCCTCAAGAGTCGGTGGGTACCCACTGACGCACACCGTGGTCGTTCGTGCCGTACCAGTAGTGGGGCAGCCCCTTGATGCTGCTGGTGCGGAACGGGTGGCCGTGGTCGTCGATGCGGACCGTGCCGGTGCGGCCCTGGGATGACCAGTCGAGTTCCAGGTACCAGTTGCAGTCGTAGGCCTCGGTCGTCGCGGTGACCTGCAGCACCTCCGGGTCCTCGGCGGAGACGCGGTAGGGGAACTGCACCGCGGGGACGGGCTTTCCGCTGTCGTTGCCGGGGCGCGCGTGGGCGATCGGCCGGTCGACGTCCAGGTTCACGGAGAAGTTGCGGGGCGGCAGATCACTGCCGCAGCCCTGGCCCATGGCGTACGCGTTGCCGGTGACCGGGGTGCCGCGGCTGACGATACGGACCCGGAGGGCCGCTAGGACCACGGCCGTGGACGACTTCCCCTGCACCGAGATCTGCACCATCGTCTGCCGCCCAGGTACCGCCTGCTGCGTCGCTGCCCACACTCCGGCGTCCTGCTCTACCGGCGGCGGGGGCACCTGGGCCGGCTCCTTGCCGATGACGTAGTCGTGCCCGCAACCGCCGTCCCAGATCTGCGAGTCGGCGGTCCAGGCGAGCGGCACACCGGTTGGCACGGGGGCGCCGCTCTTCGTCTCAGCCGATCCGCCCTTCGACTCGGGGCTCCTTGAAGCCCGTACTCCTGTGGAGGACGAGGCCGAAGAACGGCTGCGGGAGGGGCTGGCCGCAGTGGCGGAGGGGTGGTGTGACGTACCGGTTCCTGTCGTACGGGACTGACCGGGGGCCTTGGCGGAGTTGTCGTGAGACCGGTCGGCCGACAGCGCCGACATACTGCCCAGCGTCACCAGCAGTACGGTCGCCGTGGCTGTGCCGACGGCGGTACGGCGACGGCGGTACCAGGGCCGTCCAGTTGAGCGGACCGCATCGCACTGGGCCGTCGACTCGCGACTGCCCGGTCCGGGAGCGTCGGGAGCAGCCAGTGCGGCGTCGGGGGCGCCCGCATCGAGTCGCGGTGGTGAACCGCTCGTGCCGTCCCCGTCACCACCGATGCCGTCGGCGCCGCCACGCACACTGCGCGTGCTGCCACCCGCACGCCCCGCTGTCCGGCTGTCCGGACCCGAAGCCCGCTCGTCCCCTGTCGGCTTCAGTGCCCCTTCGGTCTTTGTCGGCTCCGCTGTCTCCTCACCCGCCCTCGGCCGCTGTCGTGCCGTCACCGCGAGCAGCCATAGGCGGTGCAGATCGAGGCGTTCCTCCGGTGTTGCTCCGCAGAAGGCGGCCAACCGCTCCACCGGGGCGTAGTCCTGCGGGACCGTCTCGCCCGCGCAGTAGCGGTGCAGCGTGGAGGTATTCATACCGAGACGGCGGGCCAGGGAGCCGTAGCTCCGGTCCGTGCGGTCCTTCAGCTGGCGCAGCAGCGCCGCGAACTGCTCGACGTCGTCCTCGGTCGACACCGCTCCCCCAACCTCCCACGTGTCCCCGTATCTCAGGCTGTCCATATACCTGCACGTCAGATGGGCTGGGATGGTTCCACCCTCGCCGGGCGGGCGTCCGGCGTTGCGCCGAGCCGTCGTGACGGCTGATGCTCTTGGTGTCGCACCGACCAGGACCGGACCGGCCAGTCGGCGGCGGGCGACAAGCGACACTCATGCACTCATCCACGGGAGACACCCATGCCCCAGCGCACTCGAGCAGGCCCGCCCCTCGCACTCGCCGTCACGGGCTCGCCCTCGGCACGACGCTCGCCACACTGGCAAACGTCGCGGCCAAGGCGTCGGCTTCCTCACGGCGGCCCAACTCCCGTCGCATCCAAGCTCGTCCTGAACGGTCGGCAAGGTCACCGCCTGCGTACCGGAGGCGGTGGAACAGGACCGCTGTCTACGCATGGCGCTGGGCTGCGACAGCCCGGACCTGGTACCGGGAGCTCCGCACCGAACTCGACAGGAGCGACCGTCCGTCAGGTCAGCGTGCAGTTGTCCAGGACGGCTGTGGTGAAGGGGCGCTTCTCGCGGCCGAGCGACGACATCAAGTCCTGTGCGCACGCATCGAGAAGGCCGGCCCGGAGACCGGGGCCACGCTGAAGGACTACGGCACGCTGCCTGCCGAAGAGGGCAGGCACGGATACGGCCTGCACCGGTGACCTCCTGGGGCGTCTTTGACACCCGTCTCGCGACTTCCGGCATGCGCCGGTGAAGGCCTCCAAGAAGACGGCCGTCACGGGCCGTGGACAAGCTCCGCTGACCGCATGACCGGGGCCGCCCTCCGCCACGGGGGTGGGGAGGGCGGCCAATCGACCGCTGACAGGGTCATTCGGCGCGATTCGGCAGGACTTGGCGTCGTCGATCGCGCTCCGAGCCTCGGCAGGGGGGAATGGGTCCGCGCAGCAGCAGATGTTCATGACTCCGGGGCAGCGCCCGCCGACCCGAAAAGGCGATAGCCACACGACGGCCCCGGCACGAAGACACCGGGCCGAGAGCAACCACATATGGAACAGAAAAGGAAGATACACATGAACAGGAAGTCCCCCGCACACCGCCGTCCGGGCCGTCGCGCGGCCGTCGCCGCCGGCCTCGTCCTGGCTGTCGGACTCGGTGTGTCGACACAGGTGTCGGCACAGGCATCCGTCCATGCCCCCGCAAAGTCGTCCGCCGCCGCACCGCAGTCCGTCAGCGGCACGAGCGGCCAAGTGGTGACCCGGGTCGCCGACTTCTACGGCGCGTACATCGACGCGATCGGCGACTACACGGACCCGGACGCCACACTGGAGACGGTGCTCCGCAAGCACTACCTGACGCCCGACTTCGCCAAGCGACTGACGGCCTGGGAGAAGAAGCACGGGGCGGACGGTGTCCTGCGTGCTCAAAACGTCCCGCGGAAGTGGACGGTGACCGACAACGGCGCCGTGGGTAACGGCCATGAGGTCATCGTCACCCTGACCTTCGGCAGCGGGGAGACGACGCAGAAGATCAAGCTTTTCGTGCTGGTCGAGCGGTACAACCACATCGTCGACATCGGCACCACGAGCAACCGCTGACAGCGGAGCCGCTCCGCCCGGTCTGTCGTGGTCAACCTCACGACGGACGAGAACATACCCATCCGGCGAGTAACCGGGCTGACGGCCGAGGACTGGGCACAGATGCTGAGCGCGGCCAAGCGCGGCGAGGGGCCCGAGCTGGACTGGGGACTGCTCCAGCAGAACGCGGACATGGTGGCTCGAGTGCAGCGGGCGAGCGATGAGGAGCTGGTGCGCGCGCGAGAGGTGCTGGTCGGTCTGCGTATGTTCTACGCGCTGCACGGACTGTTCCTGCCGGACACCCCGGCCCAGGCCGCGCTACGGCGCCGGATCGACGACCTCGGCATGTTCCCGTTCCTGGACCACGTCATCGCCATCAACCCCTGTCGGCGTAGCCGGGAAGATCAGGGCGCGCGACCATGTCGGCGACGACCACCCGCCCGCCGGGGCGGCATACCCGCACCAACTCGGCGGCGACCCCCTGGGGGGAGGCGACGTGGTGCAGCGAGAAGCGCGACACGACCAGGGGGAAGGAGCCGTCCAGGAAGGGCAGCGCGGCCGCGTCGCCCTTCTGGAAGACGAGATTGGCGACACCTTCCGCGTCCGCCTGCCCCTTGCCCTGCGCCAGCATCTCCGGCGTCGTGTCCAGGGCGGTGACGTGCCGTACCCGGGGTGCCAGGGCGCGGGCGACGATACCCGTGCCGCAGGCGGCGTCCAGGCAGACCGCGTCCGAGTCGGGTGCGATGAAGTGAAAATTTTACCCGTCCGGGCCACGACGCGCTTGCTGTACTCGAGCGTGACCTTCGACCACGCTCTGCGGGTCATTCGACAGGTGACCACGACCCCCACTGCACCCGTGTGACGGTCTTTCAGGTACAAGCCGGAGATTGGGGGGACCGAGCCAAGCTGGTCCTGCATGCAGGCCCAGTACTCGGCGCGGCGGCGGATGCGACGCGCCGTGTTCATGCCTCACTGTTGGGAAGACCCGCCCCTTGCGGGACCCTTGCCCGCAATTCCCTCAGGCGGTGCGGCACGCGGAGTGGGCCGCACCGCCGACCGGCACGCATTCGGCGTGTCCGCGCCCACGCCGAAGAAGGGAACAGTCTGCAGGGGCAAGGAAGACATGAATGGACGTTCGCTGCGCGCGGTGGGCTGGGCCCGCTCGTTGCCGCTCAACAGTCAGGTCACAACGGCGCGTGACTGGGCGCGGGCCCATCTGGACGAGCTGGGATGGACGAGTCGTCACCCGGACACGGCCGACGACGTGCTGCTGGTCGTGTCGGAACTGGTCACCAACGCGCATGTGCACGGGCACAGCACCGCGCAACTGGTGATGTCGTGGGACAGCCAGTGCCTGCACATCGCCCCATCCGCCCGTCCTGCCGTCGCAGCATCTTGGTGGTGGCCCCGTCCTGCAAACCTTTCTGGCCTGTGAACCGCCCGACGCCTTGTGTCACGAGCGGTGGAGGAGACGCCTGCCGGACCTGGCCGCTGAGCTTCGGCGGCGCGCGCTACGGAAGAGCCGCCGCCCTGGGACCATCTGGGGCGGTTCCACGAGCGGCTGGTCTGCCGCGACCGAAAAAGTGCAGCTGTTCGAGCCGCTTGTAGCCACCGCACCGCTGATCGTCGTCGAAGCGGTGACCGATATAGGACCCGGCGATGAGTACAGTGCAACGATGGAGAGCGCGCTGTCGACAGTGATATCGCTCTGCGCGGGCACTACCTCGTTGGAGTGGGACTCGGACGTGTGGTTACCGTCAGAATCGGACAGCTCCATGAGGATGTCCACCAGGATTTCCTCATCCGTGTCGTTGACGATCTCGTACCAATGGGAACTGTTCAGTACCGCATTGGTTCCAACAGTCGCTGTTCCAGGGCACGTCGGACCAGCGGCAGCTCCGCCGTAGGGCATGATCCCTCCTTTGGCTACAGACCGCTCGTGCGGTCAGACTGCGTCCACGATTTCGATGCAGTTGAATGTTGTCTTTCCCACCCCGAGGTCGTTGGCCAGGGTCACGGTCAATCGGTAGGAACCGGTAGGAAATGGTCCGACCGAAGGGTTCATCAGGGGTCCGGCCTGACCGATGGGCAGGTCCGGCTCGGAGACATCGTTCGGGTCGGCGTCCGTATCGCTGTCGAAGACGACGTCATGATCGGTGCTGTCGGATCCGGGGCAGCCTTCAGGAATGCTCTGGATCAACAGGCGGTCGACGAACGCAGGGACATCCTGAGTGCTGATGTTGCGTGCCGCCCACTGGACCCGGAAGGCCTCGTTGTCATGGACAATCGTCTTGTCCGGTGTGATGGGGTTGTCGCCGTCAGCGAAGACTATGTCTGGCATGGCTTGGCTCCTGAGTTCTGGCGCAATGCACGCCGTTCAGGTGATCCGAATCATCCTCGTCCACGCGTGCCGTTGTCCGTGTCGGCAGGGTTGCGTACGGGTGGGGTGTCCGTGACGGCCCTTTTACCGTCGAGGTGGTAGTCGCGGCGGCGTCGGCGGGGCAGGTAGCCGTCGGGGCACGGCTTGGGGCCGGTGGCGGGGGTGAGGTCGCCGGGGGGCTCGGCCAGGCTGCCGGGGTCGTCGACGCGGACGCACTCGATGTCCGGGTCGACTTCCGACGGAATGACCGCCGGGCGTTCGTCCTTCGGCGGCATGTCAGGCCACGCCCCCCGGGCCGCCCCAGAAGAAGTTGGATCCCCAGCTGGACTTCCCGGAGAAGTCAGCGGTGATTTGATAGGCTTTCAGGTTGGTCGCCGACGGGAAGCCCTGCAGGGCCGTCATGGTGCCATTGGCGTCGATCTGGTGGGCAAGGTTGCGCATGTAGGCCGCGTGCTGCCAGCCCTCGGCGGGGAAGTGTCCGCTGCCCATCCAGGTCGAGGTCGGCTCGGGGTGGTTGACCGTGTCGTCGACGATCTCGCCGCCCCAGTCGGCGGTGGCGGCCTGGTTCTGCAATCCCGCAGCGTTGTACAGACTCGCGGGGTAGTAGCCCATCCACTCGTTCCCGACCTGGACCCACCAGTTCCCCTGGAACAGGGTGACCTTGAGGAAGAGGTCGTACTGATCCCCGTTCAGGATGCTCTCGGATACGCGCATGCCGGGGAAGGCCACGGACGAGTTCTGTATCCAGCCGGCGACATCACGATTGTAGCCGCCCAGGTTGTCGCCGCCCTGCGTGTAGCCGTTGGTGGTGTAGAAGATGAACAGGTGCGGGTTCCAGTCGCCGTAGATGTCGAAATACGTCTGTGCGCCGACCTCGACGGTCTGCAGCCCGGATCCGCTGCCGTTCACCACCCACAACTGGCCCAGGGAGAATTCGTTCGACCACTGCACGAACGGGCGCCAGGTGTTGATGAATCCCTCGGTGCCGAAATTCGGCACCACCTGGTAGGCGTGTGCGTACTTGTGCACGGCGTCCGCCGCGGCGGGCGGTGCTGTGCCGGGGTCGTCCGGCGGTGTAATCCGCTTGGCGCGTATGCCCTTGGCCAAGTAGTCCTGCAGGTCACCCGCCGGGGTGATGCGGTCCAACGGCTTGCGCACCAGCGGCACGGTTCCGGGCGGCCCCGTCGATTCAGGGGCGTTCACCAGCTCGAAGGGCACGTGATAGCCGACGCGTGAGGGGTCCGGCGGCGCCACCACCGGCTCCAGGGGAGGCTGTTCGGCTATGACACCCACGGTTTGGGACTCCAGGGGGACCCAGTCGAGTTCCTGGCCAGAGGGTGTTGTCGTACGGGTGACGACGTCACGGCCGGCGTACAGATCCTTGAAGTACTGGCGGATTTCGTCGAGCCGTTCGGCTGCTTCACGGTCGATGTCCTGACCGGAACGGGGCCGTGGCCCTGCAGGCGGTGCTTCGGGGTTTCTTTGGATCTTGCCGAATGGCATGGCAATGCGCCCTCTTGGAGGAGTGCCGATATGTCTCCGCAGTCGCGGAGCAGCCCCTTGGGGAACGAGAAGGAAGAGGCGAGGCCGGAAGGCTCTGATGCGGCTCATGGGCCCGAAACCCAGTCTCCTCCGGGCGGTGAACGCGCGCAACCGCTCCTTTTCTGTGCGCGCTGCCGGTCCACCGGAGCGATGAGGGATTTCAAGGTGCGCCTGAGTCCCGGCCGTGCCGGGAGCCGCGCTCGGCACGGCGCACTGCTCCCACCGTCCGAGGAGAGCCCATGGCACGCGCACTGATCAAGTGCACCGACGAGGTCTCCGTTCCGTTCGAGAGCCGAGCCGTTTGCGAACTGCCCAGCGTCCTGCAGGAGTTGTGGCCGGCGGTCGCCGACCGGTTCGACTTCCTGTTTCCGCCCCAGCTCGCGGACCAAGTGGCTGTCGACGATCTGCGAGGTTGGCGGGCGAATCCTGCGGCGCTCTTCCAGCAGTACCTCAACCCCGCGCCCGTCGGCCTCGACACCGACGCCGCGTGGGCGTCGGCGGGCGGTGCCCACGGGCGCCGGGATCGCGGCGCTTGCAGGCGGTCGAGGGCGACGACGGCGATGGTTGGCCAGACTGCGTTTGACGTGTGCCCAGACGCCCTCGACGGGATTGAGGTCGGGTGAGTACGCGGGCAGCAGGAACACCGTCAGCCATTCACGCTCGGCGATCAGCTCACGCATGGCGTGGGAGACGTGGGTGTTGAGCCGGTCCCACACCAGCACGATTGGCGCCTTGACGAGCTGGTGGACGCCGTCGATCAGTACGATGAAGTCACGCTCGCCGATGCTGAGGCGCTTGCCTTTGCCCGCGGGGTGCCTGCGCAGGCGGTGGCACAGCCGGGTGCGGGAGCCCGGGCGCCAGGCGATCAGCCCGGCCACAGACAGGCGCCCCGAGCGCCGCCCGCTCACCGTCACGACCGGGGTGCGGCCCCGCCGGCCCCAGGTGCGTCCTTTGGGCGGCCGACGTGTGAAGCCCGCCTCGTCCTCGAAGCAGATGTAGCCCCCGCAGGCCGCCCGGGCCCTTTTACCTCCACCCAGGTCGCCTCCTTCCAGCCGGTCACGGCCTCTTCGTCGCGCTCGGCCACCCTGCGCGCGGGCATCTGCGGAGTGAAACCGAGCCGGCGCATCAGCCTCGTCGCGCCCGAGACGCTGTAGGAGACGTGGAACTTCCTGTCGATCAGCGTGGCCACGCGTGCAGCCGTCCACACCTGGTCCTCAGTCCAGCCGTGCTCGGCCGGTCCCTGCTCGAGATACCCGGCGAGCTTCTCCAGACAGCGCGGCGACAGGCGACACCGGCCCCCGCTCGGCCCTCGGGAAAGCAGCGCGTCGACACCACCTTGCCGCCACAACTGCTGCCACTGGTAAGCCGACTTCACACTCACACGCAGCTGCCGGGCCACCTCGGGCGGTTTGACCTGCTGAGCGAACAGCTCCGCCGCCTGCATCCGCACCGCTTCCCGGCGCCGCCGTGCTGCAGGCGTCAGCCCGCCCCCATCCGCATATCTCACGCACCACGGATTACCGGCAACACCACACCCACATCAGGACGTTCAGCAAACTTCACCCTAACGAGCCGAGATCAGTAACACTCGCCCCACCGCCTCTGATCCCGCCGCGGCAGTGACCCGAACACATCGGCAACGAACCCCGATAACTCACCTCGGAGCCGTTCCACCTCCCCCAGCCTCATGCTAGGAAGATGCCCACCACCAGGTGAGATCACCCGACGTAACGAAGCACTATTAGGCCGTTCACCGGCGAACGACCGCACCGAGCCCGGGTGCACCGCACGGACCGAGCCCGCCCCGAAGCCGACAAAAGGTGCATACACCTCACCCGTTTGCCACACTGAGGAGAACGGACGGCCGACAGAAGGCGGTGCCGCGATGACTGCCGATCCGTTCACCATTCTGCGGGTCGAGGACATGCTCCTGCTGCATGTTTCGGTGATCAACCTTGAGCGCGACGGCTCCCGGCTGGTGCGCGAGAACGCGGACGAACCGGCGGTGCTGCTCTTCGGGCTTCCGCCGCAGCACGTCGGCGAGTCGGACGTGCGCGGTGCCTTCCCGCCGACGGTCCCGGCGGTCTCGGCCGGGACGAGCAGGCTGGCGTTGCTGCTCCCGGACGGCGAGGACGGCATCGACCTCGCCTCGGAGGCGCTGCTGGCCTGGGAACTCCTGCAGAACACCTCCGTACCGGTGTCCATACCTCCCGACGACGGTGAGATCTCCGTCTTCGGCGGACTGCCGCGCACCGCGATCGAGTTCCCCGCCCGCCTCCTGCTGGGGACCGAGGGGGACAGCGGATGGTCCTTCGTGCACGGCCCGGTGTCCAAGGACGGGCACGCACCGCTGTGGCGCGCGGCGTTGACGAGACAGGACGGAGCCGAGGGGCTGCTCAAGGCATTCGCCGCCTTCACGGACACTCCGCAGCGCATCAGCTCCCCCATCAGTGACGACAACCTGCGGGACCTCATCAAGGTCACCAGCGCCGGCGAGCTGATCTTCAACGGCGTGCCGGTCGAGGGATTCCAGCGTGAGCCGCTGCGCGCCGAACGCTTCATCCTCACCCCGCTCGGCGCGTGCGTCCGGATGAGCGGCGACTTCGCGCCGCTGCCGGGGATCTCTCTGCAGGGCTACCACCACGAGGCGGAACTGGGCCGGGACCAGTACGTACGGGTCGTTGAACGCGGCTTCCTGAGCTCGGGCCACGCGGCGGTCCGCACGAAGACCGCCAAGCGCAGGTTCGTGGCCCAAGGGGACGGCACGGTGGTCGCGTACCTGGTGAGGGAGGACCGCATCACCGTCACCCAGCCCGAGCAGACGTACGGGGAGGGAGTCGACTATCACCATGTGGGCCAGAGCATGCCGTTCGCGGCGCTGCGCATCACCGACACCATCACTCCACCGCTCGCCCCCGCCGACAACACCCACCAGGTGAAGCTGGAGGGGTCCGGTGAGCCGTTCCGCTTCACCGTCGTCGGCACCGACAGCGAGCAGCGCCACGTCACGTTCACCATGCCGCTGATGTTCTTCACGCTGAACGAAGTCTCCAGCGTGGACGTGGCCGGGATCTACGGCTCCGCTCCCGAGGACCTTCGCCGGGTCACGCTCCAGGGCCAGACCATGGCCCTGACGCCGCTGCCGGACGGCGTGGAGTCCGGTGCCACGAGCATGCCGGTCGGGTCGCTCACCTTCACGATGGCCCCCGTGTCCGGTCATCCGCTGGGCGCACTGCCGGAGATGCAGCTTGCCACGGCCCGGGTACACGCCGTGGAACAGCTCACCGGTTCGCCCGCCGAGCGGCAGGTCGCCCTGCGCCGGGATTACGTCGCCAACGGGTTCGCCGCCGCGGGTCCCAGCTCCGCCTTCCTCGACCTGGTCGACCCGCTGGCCGTGAGCTTCGCCGCGGAGAAGGCCGGCGGTCTCGCGCAGCCGTCCTCGGTGGTCCAGGCGATCACGGCGAAGGCGGGGCTGCTGCCACAGGACTTCGCCGGTGCCGCGACCGCTGTCAGCGTGGACCAGCTCCAGCACATCTTCGGCGACGCCAAACTGCTCGGCTCGGTCGACCTGTTCAAACTGCTCGAGCCGGTCGCGCCCGCCGGAATCAACGGTCTGGCCCAGCTGACCGGCCCGCACGCCGACGAGATCATCGCCGACCGGCTGGCGAGGGGTCTGCTGCCCGTGCCGATCCTGCGGGCCCGCGAACTGGCGAACGGCCGGGAACTGCGCTACTTGTGGACGCCCGCGCTCCATCAGGGCCGGACCCCGTTGGTGCCCGGGGCCGACTTCGCCGCGATCAACCTGAAGAACGCCTCCCTCACGCTGGAGGCCACCACCGTCTGCACGCCGGACGCCGCGCAGAAGTCGACCGTACGCGGCGTACTGACCGGCTTCGGCCTGGACTTCGCCGGCCTCCTGACCGTCGACTTCGGCCGGATCGAGTTCGTCACGAAGCCGGGCAGCCGGCCGGTCCTCAACGCCTCCGGTCTGCAGGTCGGCTTCAAGAGCGCGCTGGAATTCATCAATACGCTCAAGGAACTGCTGCCGAAGGATGGCTTCGGCAAGGGCGCCTACGTGGACGTCGACCAGAGCGGGATCAAGGCGGGATACACCCTCGCCGTTCCCGCCGTGCAGTTCGGCGCCTTCAGCCTGAGCAATGTGTCACTCGGCGCGGAGCTGCGGATCCCGTTCGACGACCGGCAGGTGGTCACCTTCCGCTTCTCGGTCGCCGAGCGGTTCCACCCGTTCAACCTGAGCGTCGGCATCTTCGGCGGCGGCGGGTTCTTCTCGCTGACGGTCAGCCCGGCCGGTATCCAACTCATCGAGGGGTCACTGGAGTTCGGCGGCAACACCTCGCTCGATCTCGGGGTCGCCAGCGGCGGCGTCCATCTGACGGCGGGGATCTACTTCGCGTACAGCGATCAGGCGGTGCAGCTCACCGGGTATCTGCGCTGCGGCGGCTATCTGTCCGTGCTGGGTCTGGTCAGCGTGTCCGTGGAGTTCTATCTGAAGCTCACGTACGTCAAGTCCGGCAACCGTACGGAAGTGTACGGCGAGGGCACCCTCACCGTCAGTGTGAAGGTGGCATTCTTCAGCAAGTCCGTCTCCCTCGGACTGCAACGCCGCTTCGGCGGCTCGGGCGACCCGAGCTTCGCCGACTGTGTGAAGCCGGGCCACTGGGACACCTACTGCCTGGCCTTCGCCCCCTGAGCCGGGCGCGCCACGGGATCCGCGCGGGACGAACGAGACGAAGGGGAATCCACTCGTGACGATCGAACAGCGCATCCAGTGGGTCGTCCTGCCGGCCGGCCTGTCGCCCGACGGGACCCAGGCCCTGGTATCGGTGTTCGTGGCGCCCCGGCTGAGCGTCGACGGCGACGGCCAGGGGGCGACCCTCGCCCCGTTCGAGGACTTCCTCGACTGGCCGGCGCTCCTGGCGAACGCCCGGTTCATGCTCGACACCGCGACCGTGGACGAGGGCACCGGGCGCAGCACGGCGGCCGGTGCGCCGTTCGGCCCACTCACCCTCGCCGGGAATCCCGCCGACTCGAACCTCTGGAAGCGGTTCTTCCACCCGGACACCCCGCTGGATTCCTTCGCCTTCGACGACTACGCGCCACGGGCGAAAGTGACCTATGCGGCGGCGGACCTGGCCAGAGCGGGCCGTCGGGCCTACGCCGACATCGCGTCGGCCTCGCCGACCGAGCTGCCGGACCCCGCGGCCATGAGCGGGTTCGCCGGATTCCCCTCGAGCGAGGACATGCCCGACACCCTGCAGAACGTCGCCGGGAAGCTCGCCGACGCCGACGCACGAGCCGCCGACGACCCCACCGGCAACGTACAGCCGGATCTCTCCTCGGCCCAGGAGCAGTTCCTCGCTTTCCATCCGCAGATACGGGACGGGTCCACCGGGGCGGGCAAGCTGCCGGAGCCGCCGCCGCGGCCCGATAAGCCCAAGCCCGACTTCCACCAGATGCTCACCGCCCTCGGCGACCATCCGGCGCTGCTGCGCCGCCTCGGCCTGGTCATCGACCTGGCCCTGCCGGTCGACCAGCTGCCGCGCACCCATGGGGGGCTGGGCCTGGTGCTCGTCCCCACCGTCCCGTCGGCGCTCCCGGACTCCGCCAATGTCCCGGACACGCCGGCCACGTTGTACGTCCTGGACCAGGACGGAAACTTCTGCGCCGCCGCCTCCGGATCCGATCCGCTGGGTCCGCCCGCCCGCGGGCTGCTCGCGCTGCCCGTCAGCGAGAGTGACGACGGCGTCGAACGGCCCGACACGTACCGCATCGAGCAGACCGACACGGACGGTACGAACCTGAAGCTGCTCGCCGCGTCCGCCGCCGCCGATGCGCCGCCCGAGGGCTCACCCGCCCCCGCCGCGCCGCCGACCGTACGGACCACCGGCCTCGCCCTCGTCCACACCGGCCACGCACAGGCCCTCCAGTCCGATCTCCTGCACGCCGCCGACCAGCACCGGCAGCGGGACGATGACGGCCTGACCACGTTCACCTCGGAGGACCTGGTGCGGGGCTACCGGGTCGACGTCAACGACCGGGGGAAGTGGCGGTCCTTGAACGAACGCATCGTCAGCTACAACCCGCCCGGCGCGCAGGCGGGCACTCCGCCCATCGTTCCCCCCGTCACGGACGAGGGTTTCGTGCAGACCGGCCTGATGCAGCCGGACGGGCCCGACGGCCGCGTCCATGTGCACGAGCACATGGTCACCTGGAACGGCTGGGCCCTGTCGGCTCCCCTGCCGGGCAATGTGATGGTCGACGGTTACGACCCGAACGGCGGCCCCGGTACACCGGACCCGACGGCGGGACCGCAGCCCGTCCGCAATGAGGCATTCACGAAGCTGCCACTGGAGATCGAGACCGCTCCGAAGCCGGGCAGCCTGCCTCGGCTGCGCTTCGGTGCTCAGTACAAACTCCGTGTCCGCACCGTCGACCTGGCGGGCAACGGCCCCACCGTGGACCAGGCGACGGACCGGATGGACCAGGACGATCTGGCGCTGCCCGTCGGCGGGACGACCTTCCGGCGGCACGAACCGGTCCCGGCCCCCCTGCTGCTGCCGCGCTCCCCCTTCCTGGAGGGAACCGGCGCGCACCGGATGGTGATCCGCAGCGACGACGGGCAGTCCACCGCCGCGTACGCCGCCGCCTTCAACGCATCCCCGCTGGTCGCCGGCGGGACGCATCCGCCGTACCTGCCCGTCGACGAACGGCATCTGGTGGCTCCGAAGGCGTCGCTGGAGTGCGTCGAACGCCACGGCAAGCTCGACGACGCGATCGCCTCCGGCAACTCGACGACCCGGCAGGCGGTGTACCAGCTCGCCGTACGGGAGTCGGGCAGTCTCGACGATCCCGGGCTGCCCGGCTTCCGGGCGGCGCCCGACACCCCGGGGCACCCCGGCGGCTACACGCTGCACACCGGGGAGTCGATCCAGGTGCCGTACCTGCCCGATCCACTGTCGCTGGGCGTGGTCCTCCACGGGCTGCCGGGCCTGCCCGAGAACCAGCGGGACGAGCCCTTCGAGGTGCCGTGGGCCGGTGCGCAGTGGCACACGCCCCGGTCGTTGCGGCTGCGGGTCGTCGAGGGGTCCGGGCCGCCGGTTCTCGACGCGGCCGCCCGCGTGCTGACGGTCTCGCTGCCCAAGGCGGCGGTGGCCGTCGTACGGGTCAGCTCCAAGGTCCGCGTCGACGAAGGGATCATGGGCATGCTGCGCTGGTGCCACGACGAGCTGGGCGACAGCAGCGACGGCTTCGCCGCCATCATGAACGCGGCCCGGAGCGGCCGTCACTGGATGCTCACGCCCTGGTACGAGCTCACTCTGGTCCATGCCGTGCAGCACCCCCTGATGGCGCCCGTCCTGGAGATCCCGGACCTCGCGGGGCGTGATCACGGCGAGACCGCCGAGCACCTGTCGGGAACGGTCGGCGTGGACCCCGCGAGCACCGACCGGATCGATCTGTTCGCGGAGTGGACCGAGGTGACCGACGACCCGGCGCAGGAGGAGCCCGGTACGCCGCAGGACCGTGCGGCGCCGGTCTTCGGGCTGACGCTGCCGAAGCCGCCGCTCGAGGGGAGCGACGTCCCCGACGACCCTGCCTCCCTCCCCTTCGTCCTGGCCGGCGGCACACTGTTCTTCAACACCCGGGCGGCCGAGCAGGCGCGCGCCGACGGCGACAGCAGCATTCCGCCGACCTTGCAGAAGCAGGAGTTCGGCGATACGAAGCACCGGACGGTGCGGTACCACGTGGTGGCGACCACGCCGTTCGCCGACAGCTTCCCGGCCGATTTCGGGGACCATCCCGAGCAGCAGTTGCTGTCCCGGCCGGGTGAGCAGCCGGTCGACGTCACGCACACGGTGTTCAGCAGCGCCAAGCCGGCGGCGCCCAAGGTGATCGACGTCGTGCCTACCCAGTCCTTCGACGCGTCCGGTTCCCTGCCCGGCACGCTCACCCGCCGTCGACTCGGCGGCCTGCGGGTCTATCTGGAGCGGCCGTGGTTCTCCTCCGGCGAGGGCGAGTTGCTCGGGGTGCTGGTCCGCGACGAGGGGAGCGACGCGCCGGAGTCCTCGTACCCCTTCATCAGCGTGATGGGCCGCGACCCCATCCACGTCTCGGCGCCCGTCAGCGCGCCGACGGCGTCCGCCTTCCCCGGCGCCGCGACGGTCGCGGCGGGCCTCCCCTTGCCGGAGCCCTCGGACTTCACCGCCGGCTTCACGGTCACGGCCGTCGGCTACGAGCCGCGGTTCGACCGGGATGCCGGCCGCTGGTTCTGCGACATCGATCTCGACACCGGGGGCGCCTGCTTCCCGTTCGTCCGGCTGGCGTTGACGCGCTTCCAGCCCGACTCCCTGCCGGGTGACCATCTGTCGCAGATCGTGCTCACGGACAACCTGAGGGTGCTCCCCGAGCGCGTCCTCACCGTGGCCGGCACGGATCCCCTGCTCGTCCAGCTGTCCGGTCCCAACTACACCGTGCCCGGCGGGGCCGACACGGGCGTGCGTCCCGCCAGGGCGACGGCGTTCCTCCAGGAGCGCGATCCGGAACTCGACGACGACGCCGTCGCCTGGTTCACCCTGGAGGACAGCGCGTCCCCACTCGACCGCGTCGACGACGTCTCCCTCTCCGCTTCCGACTACACGGGGCAGCTGCCCCTTCCGGGCGGTGGGCCGGACAGCGGGGCGGCCCGGAGGCTCCTGGTCGTCGAGGAGGCGGTCACGGTCGCCTACCATCCCGAGGACCCGGAGTCGGGGACGCAAGGCAGCGTCGTGTACATGGACACGGTGGATGTGGAATCACCGCACCACGACGGCCCGCACCCTGGCCCGCACGGGCCTCACGATGGGCCACATGACGGGCCGCACGGCCCGCACGACGGCCCGCATGACGGTCCCCACGGCGGGCCCCACGACGGACCGCACGGCGGCCCGCACGGAGGGCCTCACGGCGGGCCGCACGGTCCCCACCACTGAGGAGGCGGCCGTGGGGCTGTTCCCGGATCTCAAGGACGACCTGCTGGAGCGGGACGCCGGTCTGGACAAGGCGTTCCACGACGCGAAGGAGACCCCGTCCGGGCAGGCGCTCGGCAGCGAGCCGGTCGTCGTCGTGGCCCTCAACCAGCAGGAGCCGCACTTCTTCACCGGACAGCTCGAACTCGAGGTCCACTACTCGGCGAGCCTGCTGAAGGCCACCGCCGTGTGGGCGGCACACGAACTGCTGCGCGCCGCGAACGAACTGGTGGATTCCTTCGACGCGCGACCGCCTCCGGCCGACGTCATCACCATGCTGCGCGACACGTTCAATCCGCTCATCGACGCGCAGCGGGTGGCTCAGCTCCGAGGGGTGGACATGGGAAACACCCTGCTTCCGCGCTGGGACGACGTTTTCGACGTGCGAGCAGATTCCTTCGTGGAATTCACTCCCGCGTTCTCCGACAAGCTGTCGGACGCGATCGCCAACGGCAGCAACACTTCCGCCGGCACGGTGATCCACGGGCTGGGCTTCGGCTATCTCACCAAGGCCGCGGCCTCGGCGGGGTTCTTCGATGACAGCGCCACCGGCAGCCCGGAGACGGCCGACGGCATGTGGCTGTGCGGCGACTTCGCCAACGGATTCACGCCCCGGCGCATTCCGTGCGTCAACGACACCGGGCCCGTGGCGCAGGCGACGTCCGCCCGGCAGATGGCGCGTCTGTTCACCTTTCTGGGCGGCCGGAGTCTGGCCGGTGCGCAGAACACCCCGCTTGTCGACGGGGACAGCGACGAAGCCATGCTGGCCCTGCTGCGGCAGGCGGTGCTGAATCGTCATTCCATGCTCGACCAGGACACCACGGTGAACTTCGACATGGTGTTCTCGAAGGTCGGGCAGGGGCCGCTGAACACGGGAGCGGTCGTGTGCTCGGAAGCGGCGATCATCGACGAAAGGTCCACCGGCAGACGCTTCGTCGCGGTCTTCCAGAACCGCGTGGGCACCACGTCCGCTCAGCTCAAGCCGGTGTCCCAGCTCGTCGACACCACTCTCGTCAACTTCCTCTTCCCGTAGGGGCCATACGCACAACCTCATCGCCCTATCGCCCTCCTCTGCGTCGCCTGCGACGCGGGCGGCGTCACGGCCCCGCCGACGCCCCACCAGGCGTACGCACCGCCGCAGGGGTCCGCACCGGCCGCGCGGCCGGCCTCCCCCACCGGGTCCGTCTCATAGAACTTGTCGTGATCTGTCGAACCGGACGAAGTCACGTTCGCGGCCCCTCAGCCGAGGTCGAGACAGAACTCGTTACCCCCGGCGAATGTTCATTCCCTCGGCGTGCCGATCCGAATCCGGTTGCCGTCAGGGTCGCAGAGCTCGGTCTCACGCGCCCATGGAGCGTCCTTCGCCTGCACACCGAACTCGGAAGCGATGGCATCGACATCACGAACGCGGAAGTAGACCAACGTGTCCGGATGGGCGTCGCCCTCATGCTCCGACAGGAACAACCGCACTCCGCCCCGGGCGACCTCGACGAACGCGGGAAGTCCCGTTTCGAAGCGGTGCTCCCACTGCTTGGCACGCTGCTGGACGGCTGGCCGAAGGGCATGCGGCTGATCGTCCGAAAGGAACGACCGGTGCGCCGTGAGGCGCTGTTGATTCGAGCGGAGGTGGGAGACCTTCGTCGCTGATCCTGTCGCAGCAGGACGGTGGAGCTGAGGGCAGTCTGATCCGGGTGGTGCCGGTGAGGGCGGGAAGCGGCCCTGACAAAGCCGGGACGTGTCAGTACTGCCAGATGGTGCGGGTCCGGCGAGCGGGACGGAAAGGAGTACGAGAGGAACCGGCGTTTACGTCCCTTCATCTTGCACCGGCTCAAATCTGGCGGATATGGGCCGGGAGCGGTGCGCACCCACCGGATATCGGCGGGTAACTCCTGGGCCGGATAGGACGGCTGGCCGGGAGACCACGGCGAAATGCTGCGGGGTAGCCATGGTGATGCCGCAGGGGCAGAGTCGGGCTCCTCCTCCGTCGAGCGAATCACAGTGAACACGGGAACCATTCGGGTCTTGCCACCCGGCCGGGCTTCCAGCCCGGAGGGGTGGCTGAGCGCACCGACCGCTGAGCGGGCCGGGATGGGGCGGAGCCGTCGTAGTACTCCGAGCCGGGGAAAGCCCGGCGCATGGGGAAGGACGGCAGCGGTTTCGAGAAGGGAAGGAGGCTGCAATGTCGAAAGACGCGCCGGTGAACATCGGCGCCGTGCAGACCCGTTCAGGGTGGTGTCGCGACTGGCTGATCGAGCCGTCGAGGTGGTAGCCGGTGGAGAACGACAGCGTTTTCGCCGCGTACTTGTCGGACCGTGCACCTGTCCTTCTTCAACGCCGGCCCCGGCCCGGGCGAGCAGCGGGTGTGCGACGCCCTCGAACGCAGTCTGCTGCGGCTGGAGGAGCGGGTGCGGACGCGGGGCGACGATCCGGCCCGCTGAGGCCGGGCGCCGGGCGCCCCGGGCCCAGGTGTCGGACCGGGGTCCGGGGGCATCGGCGACCGGGCATCCGCCCGCAGGATCGTCGAGGAATTCCTCGCCGCTGCCTCCTCGGGCCGGACCGAACGGCTGGTGGCGCTGCTCACCGACGACGCGACCGCGATCTCCGACGGCGCCGGTCTGACCGAGAGGCTGCTGCAGTTCGACACTGCGCAGCGCATCGCCGCCGTCGCGCGGGCCGGCTTCAAACCCACACCCGCGAAACGGCGACTTGCCGGCGGCACGCCCGCCGTCCACTACGCGCTTGTCAACGGCGCCCCCGCCATCCTCTTCGTGGTCGGCGGCCAAGTCATCGGCGCCGTGACGTTCGACATCACAGATGGCAAGATCGCAACCGTGCGCGGCATCGCCGCCCCTACCCGTCTCATCCGCCTCACCGACGCCTGGCGGCAGCACGAACCGGACACGCCGCTCATCACCCAGTGGTGACCGTCGTGTTCGCCGTGCTCGCCGCGCTCCGGCCCACCAGGACCTCGAACACCTCGTGCCAGCGCGCCGGGTCTACGCTGTGACCCGCGGCCACCGTCTCTTCGTTTGTCCACACAACACACGATGATCAGCGGTGGCCGTACCCGTCTGTCAGCCGACCTGTACTGGCCGTCCCGAGTCAGAGGCGGAGGGGTTCATCGGTCGCCGGGCGTAGGTCCCTCGCCTCATGCGCGCTTTGAGCCTGCTGGCTATGGTCGGTACTCATGCAGACCACGGGGATTGTTCGCCGCCAGGCGGCGGAGCGTAGGCGCGACACTCTGGAACGGCTCGTCATCGAGCGGGATGTATGGGTGTCGACAGCACATCCTGATCACGGGCCGCACCAGGTGCCGCTGTGGTTCATGTGGGATGGGCAAGCAGTGTGGATGTGCACCAGTGCCACTTCCGCGACTGCGCGGAACGTCCGCGCGGAGCCGCGCGTGCGTCTGGCGCTGCCGGACACCTTCGACGTAGTGCTTCTCCAGGGTGAGGCGGAATGCTTCCTGGACCAGGACGTGCCCGGAGACGCGGCCGAGGCGTTCGCCGCCAAGTTCGGGTGGGACCCGCGTGCGGAGGAAGGTTCCTGTCTGTATGTGTGCGTGGTGCCGAAGAGTGTGCGCGCTTGGCGCGGCGAACCGGAACTGCGCGGCAGAGTCATCATGCGCGACGGGACGTGGCTGGAATAGCAGCCGTCGCTGACTGACGCCGCTCTCCCCACCAGCAAGATCACGATCTATGGCTGGGGTACTAGTGTGATGCGCCTGAAATCGCGGGCTTAAGTCTCTCGCTGATTCTCGGTGGCTGGCGGAGTGACTTTGGTGAGGTAGTCGGCGAGGGATTTGAGGATCTCGTCGGCGGTCTTGGTCCAGGTGAAGGGTCTGGGGTTCTCGTTCCACGAGTTGATCCAGGTTGATCCAGGCCCTGATGTCTGCCTCCAGTGCCTTCACCGAGGTGTGGACGCCGCGGCGGATGAGTTTGTCGGTGAGCAGGCCGAACCACCGCTCGACCTGGTTGATCCAGGAGGAGCCGGTCGGGATGAAGTGGACATGGAAGCGGGGGTGCTTGCCGAGCCAGGTCTTGATCTCGGGGGTGTTGTGGGTGGCTCACAGTTGTCACACACCAGGTGCACGTCGAGTCCGGTGGGAACCGCCTTGTCTATCGTGACCAGGAACTTCTTGAACTCGATGGCCCGGTGGCGGCGGTGCAGTTCACCGATGACAGTGCCGTCGGCGATGGTGAACGCGGCGAACAGGCTGGTGATGCCGTGCCGCAGATAGTCGTGGGTGCGCCGCTCGGGCATGCCCGGCATCATCGGCAGCACCGGCTGAGAGCGGTCCAGCGCCTGAATCCGGCTCTTCTCATCCACGCACAACACCACTGCCTTCTCGGGCGGGTCGTGGTACAGGCCGACGACATCGACGACCTTCGCGACGAACTGCGGGTCGGTGGAGAGCTTGAAGGCATCCTGAAGGTGCGGCTTGAGGTCGAACCGTTTCCAGATCCGGCCGATGGTGGACTTCGACAGCCCGGTGCGGTCGGCCATGGAGGCCCGTGACCAGTGCGTGTCCTGGCCCGGGGTGGATTCCAGCGTCGCGACGATGACGTCTTCGACCTGGTCGAGCAGGATAGACGGCGGCCGACCGGGCCGCGGCTCGTCGACCAGACCGTCCAGCCGCCGCTTGATGAACCGGGCCCGCCAGCGGTTCACCGACTGCTCGCTCACGCCGAGTTCGGCCGCCACCTGCTTGTTCGTTGCGCCCTCCGCGCACCGCAGCACGATCCTCGCGCGCAGGGCCAGGAACTGCGCGGTCTTCGCGCGCCTCGCCAGGCGCGTCAGCTGAGCCCGTTCGTCATCACTGATCACCAGTTCCGACTTGCGCCGGCCGGGCCGTGGCTCATCCGCAAGCCCCGCCAACCGCCGGTCAGCAAACCGCGAGCGCCACTTCCTCACCGTGTCCGCGGTTACCTTGAACTCCGCCGCCACACGTGTATTCGGCTTCCCGTCCGCGCACGCCAAGACGATGCGCGCCCGCTCGGCAAGACGGGCCGCCACCGCCCCGCCCGCCCAGCGCAGCAACTCGGCGCGCTCCTCATCGGACAGCACAACTTCGACGGCACGAGGACCCCGAGACATGAAAACAGGCTACAGACTTAAGCCCGCAATTTCCGGCGCATCACACTAGGAGCGGCGTGGTACGGGGATGACGTAGCGGCTGAAGAGGAGTTCGCGCAGGACGTCGTCACCGCCTTCCACGAGGGAGACGTAGCGGATGTCGCGCAGCAGCTTGCCGATGGGCAGGTCATGCGTGTAGCCGAGGCCGCCGAACATCTCCGAGCCGGTACTGGCCACCTCCCAGCCGGCCTGGCCGCAGAACATCTTCGCGGTGAGCGCCGACTTCAGGGTGCCCTGGCGGCGGAAGAGCGCGGCGGCGTCGGGGGCGGCCATGACAGCGTCGTACTCGCGTGCGGCGCGCAGGCAGTGGCTCTTCATGACGTCGATCTGCATCTCCATCTGGCCGAGCCGCTGCGCGAACACGGGGCTCTCCAGGAGGGTGCCGTCGCGGAAGGGCTTGCTCTTGGCGTAGGTCATGCAGTGGTCGCGCACCCGGCGGGCGACCCCGATCGCGGTGGCGGCGATCAGGATGCGGCTGGCGTTGAGCCCGATCTCCAGCAGCCGCAGGCCCGGGCCGTCGAGGCGGTTCGATGCCGGAACGCGACAGCCTTGCAGGCTGACCTGGTAGGTGTGCGAGGCGCGCAGGCCGATGACGTCCCAGCGCCGCACGATCTCCACGCCGGGGGTGTCGCGCGGGACCAGTACGGCGTGGTACGTCTCGGGGTCCTCAGCCGAGCGGGCGACGACGACGAGGAAGTCGGCGAAGTCGGTATTGGTGGAGAAGAACTTCGCGCCCGTCAGGACGAGTTCGTCTCCCTCGGCCGCGACGACCGTCTCGATCTTGGCGAGTTCGCTGCCCGCCGTCCGCTCGCTGCCCAGCGTCGCGCAGAAGGAGCCGCGTTCGGCCATGGGCCCGAGATGGCGGGCCTTGAGCTCCTCGGAGCCGTACAGCTGCACGATGCTGGTGCCGAGGACCGAGATGAAAAGCGTGAACGCCACTCCCGCGTCGCCGTAGGAGAGTTCGTTGACGATACCGACGCTGTCCTCGAGGGTCAGCCCGCGCCCGCCCAGTTCCTCGGGCAGCCACCAGTTGGCCAGTCCGGTCTCGCGGAACCTCTCGTAGACGTCCGCGGGTTTGTCGTCGAGCGCGTCGAACTCCGTGTCACGGCCGTCGAGATGCTGCTTGACGAACGTGCGGACGGTCTTGAGGTCTTCCGACTTCATCTCTCCACCACTTCCAGGTCAGGCACACCGGGCACTGACGTGATCATTCGGAATTCGCCCGCTGTACGAGTGCCTCGATGTCGAGGTCGTCGATCTCGTCCAGCTCGTCCAGGCCGTCCGGTTCCCGTGGGGCCTCGTCCGGGCGGCCGGCGGTCTCCTGATCGCCCTGCTCCGGCTCGGGGAACAGCAGTTCCCGGACGCGTTCCGCCAGTGCGGCGGGGGTCGGGTAGTTGTAGATCACCGTCGCCGGGATGTGGACGCCGGTGTCCTGCTTGACCTGGTTGCGGAACTCGACGCCGCTGAGGGAGTCGAAGCCGATCTCCTGGAACGACATGTCGGCGTCGATGTCGTCGGCGGACGGGTAGCCCAGCACGACGGCGGCGGTCTCCAGCAGCAGCGCCACCAGTTCCTCCCGCTGCTCCTCCGGGGAGAGGCCGGCCAGCTTGGCGGCCATGGGCGACGCCCCGCTGTCCTGCGGCTCGGCCGCTGCGCTCCGCCCGGCCGGGGCGGGTGCCGTGGGCCGGACCAGGCTGTGCAGCAGCGCTGGCACGGTGTCCTGCTCCAGGGCGCTCCGGTCCACCTGCACGGGAAGCTGCAGCGTCTCGTCCACGGAGAGCGCGGCGTCGAACAGCGCCATGCCCCGCTCCGCAGGCAGCGGAGCCATGCCGTGGCGGCGGAAGCGCGCCAGGTCGCTGTCGCCGAGTGTGCTGGCCATGCCGGTCTCCCACGGGCCCCAGGCCAGCGAGAGAGCGGGCAGTCCCGCCGCCGCGCGGTGCTCGGCCAGGGCGTTGAGGAAGGCGTTGGCGGCCGCGTAGTTGGCCTGGCCGGCGTTGCCGAGGACGCCCACGACCGAGGAGTACAGCACGAAGGCCGACAGGTCCCGGTCCTTGGTGAGTTCGTGCAGATGCCACGCGGCGTCGGCCTTGGGCGCGAACACGCGGTCGATCCGCTCGGGCGTCATCAGCTCCACGGTGGTGTCGTCGAGGACACCGGCCATGTGCACGACGGCCGTGAGCGGCGCCTCCTCGGGGATCCGCGCGAGCTGCTCGGCCAGCGCCTCGGGGTCGGAGACGTCGCAGGCGGCCTGGGTGACGTGGGTGCCCAGTGCGGATAGCTCGGTGGCCAGGTCGGCGCCGCCGGAGCGGCTGAGCAGCAGCAGGTGGCGCACGCCGTGCTCGGCGACCAGGTGCCGGGCGAGCATCGCGCCCAGCCCGCCGGTCGCCCCGGTGAGCAGGACCGTTCCGTCCGGGTCCCAGGTCTGTCGTGCGCCGGCCGGGGCGGGCAGCGGGGTCAGTCGGGGCGCGTGGACCGTGCCCCGGCGGATCACGAGCTCGGGCGCGTTCGGGTCGAGGGACTGAAGGGCGCGCTGCGACTCGTCGCTGCCGTCGGTGTCCACGAGCACGAACTGGCCGGCGTGCTCGCCCTGGGCGGAGCGCACCAGGCCCCACACCGGGGCGAGGGCCGGGTCGGGCGTCTCGGTGGGGAGGGCCGCCACCGCGTTCCTGGTCACGATGACCAGCGGGCGGTCGTGGTGGTCGCTGAGCCGCCGCTGGACCAGCTCCAGCGCCTCGCGGGCGTACGTCCGTGCCGCCTCGAGCGTGTCGAGGCCTGCCCGCGCCTCGATGTGCACGAGGTCGGCCGGCTCGGTCGCCCCCGTCGGCCCCGGCTCCACCGGGGTCCAGCGCACGGCGAACAGGGAGTCGGCGAGGGAGCCTCGGGTGAGCTGGTCGGCGGAGGCCGGCATCAGGGCCAGGGAGTCGACGGTGAGCAGGGGCGCGCCGTCGGCTGCGGTGACCGTCACCGACACCTCGGTGTCGGTGATCCGGGCCACGCGGACCCGGACACGGCCGGTGACAGGGGCGTGGTGGGCGACTCCCGCCCACGCGTAGGGCAGCAGCGTCTGTCCGGGGTCGTCGGACAGGACCATCGGCAGGATCGGGTGCAGCGCGGCGTCGAGCAGGGCCGGGTGAACGGCGAATCCGTCCTCGGCGTGCGGTACGTGCTCGGGCAGCTGGACCTCGCCGTAGGCCTCGTCGCCGTGCCGCCACAGGGCGCGCAGGCCCTGGAAGGCCGTGCCGTAGCCGTAGCCCCGCTCGGCCAGTTCCGGGTAGAAGCCGCTCAGGTCCACCTCGGCGGCTTCCTGCGGGGGCCATACGTCGTCCACAGCGGCGGGGCGGGCGGGTGCGTTCGGTACGACGTACCCCGCGGCGTGCCGGGTCCAGGCGGTCGAGCCGCCGGAGGCCAGACAGGAGTGGACGGTGACGGGGCGCCGGCCGGACGGCTCCGCCTCGCCGAGGAGGACCTGTACCCGTACGGCGCCGTCGGCGAAGGTCAGCGGGGCGTGCAGGGTGAGTTCCTCGACGGCGCGGCAGCCGGTGTTCTCGATGGCGCGCAGGGCCAGGTCCACCACGGCCGCGCCGGGGAACACGGGGGTGCCGAAGATGGTGTGGTCGGCCAGCCAGGGCTCGGCGTCGGGGTCGATCCGTCCGCTGAAGACGACCTGGCCGGCGCCGGCGAGTTCGGTTTCGGCGGCCAGGAAGGGGTGCCCGACCGGTTCGAGACCGGCGTCCGCGACATCGCCGGCCGGCTTGGCCTGCTCGGCCCAGTAGCGCTGGTGGTCGAACGCGTAGGTGGGCAGGTCGACGAGCCGGCCGGCGGAGCCGACGGCGTCGAGGTAGGCGGACCAGTCGACGGGGACTCCGGCGGCGTGCAGCCGGGCGAGGGCCTCGGCCGCCGCACGGGTCTCGGCACGGCCCTTGCGAACCAGGGGGATCGCTGTCACGCCGGTGTCGGCGAGGGTGTCGCCTGCCATGGCGGCGAGGACGCCGTCCGGTCCCGCCTCGACGAGCGTCCCGGCGCCGGCCTCGACGGCGGCGGCGACCCCGTCGGCGAAGCGTACGGCGTCGCGGACATGGCGCACCCAGTACTCGGGCCGCTCCAGCTCGCCCGGTTCGGCGAGGGCGCCGGTCACGTTGGAGACGACCGCGAGGCGTGCGGGCGTATAGGTGACCGACTCGGCGACGCGCCGGAACTCCGCCAGCATGGGATCCATCAGTGGCGAGTGGAAGGCGTGCGAAACCCGCAGCCGGGTCGTCTTGCGTCCGTCGGCGGCCAGTGCGGCGGCGACCTCGGTGACGACCTCGGCCACGCCGGAGACCACCACGGCGGCGGGGCCGTTGACGGCGGCGATGGAGGCGGCGTCCGCGTGTCCGGCCAGCGCGGCGCGGACCTCGTCCTCGCTCGCCTGGACGGCCACCATGGCGCCGCCGCGCGGCAGCGCCCCCATCAGGCGTCCGCGGGCGGCGACCAGGTGGGCCGCGTCGGCGAGCGAGAACACGCCCGCCACGTGTGCGGCGGCCAGTTCGCCGATGGAGTGCCCGACGAGCACGGCGGGTTCGACGCCGAGCGAGGTCAGGAGCCGGTAGGCGGCCACCTCGAAGGCGAACAGCGCGGGCTGGGTCATCGCGGTGTCGTCGAGCAGTGCGGCGGCCGGGGAGCCCGGTTGGGCGCCGACCACGTCGTCGATCCGGTACTCAAGGAGCGGGTCGAGTTCCGCGCAGACCTCGCGCCAGGCCTCGGCGAACACCGGGAAGGCCGCCCTCAGTTCCCGGCTCATGCCCAGGCGCTGGCTGCCCTGCCCGGAGAACAGGACGCCGACACCGGGCGGCGCCGAGGCGTGGCCGGTGACCACGCCGGAGTCGCGCCGCCCCTGGGCGAGGGCGTCGAGACCGGCGAGGAGTTCCTCCCGGTCCGTGCCGATGACGACGGCGCGGTGGTCGAGGACGGAGCGCCGGGTGACCAGGGCGCGAGCCACGTCGGCCGGGTGTGCGGCGCTGCCGTCGGCGAGCGCGGCGGCCAGCTTGCCGGCCTGTCCGGCCAGCGCCCGGGCACTGTGCGCCGACACCGGCCACACCAGCACGCCTCGGGAGTCCGCGGCAGGGGTGTCGGCGGGCTCGGCCGGGTCTGCGGGGTCGCCCTGCTCGATGATGACGTGGGCGTTGGTGCCGCTGATGCCGAACGAGGAGACGCCGGCCCGCCGGGGGCGGTCCGCCGCGGGCCAGTCGCGTTGCTCGGCCAGCAGCTGTACGGCCCCGCAGGACCAGTCGATACGGCGGGAGGGTTCGTCGGCGTGCAGGGTCCTGGGCAGCAGGCCCGCCCGCATCGCCATGATCATCTTGATGACGCCGGCGACGCCCGCGGCGGCCTGGGTGTGTCCGATGTTGGACTTCAGCGATCCCAGCCACAGCGGGTCCTCGCGGTCCCGTCCGTACACGGACAGCAGCGCCTGGGCCTCGATCGGGTCGCCGAGGCTGGTGCCGGTGCCGTGCGCCTCCACCGCGTCGACCTCGTCCGGGGACAGTCCGGCCGAGGCGAGGGCCTGGCGGATCACCCGCTCCTGGGAGGGGCCGTTGGGCGCGGTCAGGCCGTTGCTCTCGCCGTCCTGGTTGACGGCGCTGCCCCGCAGGACGGCCAGCACACGCCGGCCGTTGCGGCGGGCGTCGGACAGCCGCTCCAGCACCAGCACGCCGACGCCTTCGGACCAGCCGGTGCCGTCGGCGTTGTCGGAGAACGCCTTGCAACGGCCGTCGGCGGCCAGCCCGCCCTGCCGGGCGAACTCGACGAACATGCCGGGGGTGGACATCACGGTGACGCCGCCGGCGAGGGCGAGCGAGCAGTCACCGGAGCGCAGCGCCTGGGCGGCCAGGTGCACGGCGACCAGGGAGGAGGAGCAGGCGGTGTCGACGGTGACGGCCGGTCCCTCCAGGCCGAGGGAGTAGGCGATCCGGCCGGACACGACGCTGCCGGAGCCGCCGGTCAGGGCGTGGCCGGCGAGGTTGCCGGGCACCTCGTGCAGGCGGGGCAGGTAGTCCTGGGCCATGGCGCCCATGAACACGGCGGTGCTGGTGCGGCGCAGCCGGGCCGGGTCCTGGCCCGCGTGTTCCAGGGCCTCCCACGCGGTTTCGAGGGCGAGGCGCTGCTGCGGGTCCATGACGAGGGCCTCGCGCGGGCTGATCCGGAAGAAGCCGGCGTCGAAGTCGGCGGCGTCGTCGAGGAATCCGCCCGCGGGGACGAAGTCCGCGTCCGCGTCGATGCGCCAGCCGCGGTCCTGGGGGAAGCCGGTGATCGCGTCGACGCCGCCCTCGACCAACCGCCACAGGTCCTCGGGGGTGGTGACGCCGCCGGGCAGGCGGCAGCTCATGCCGACGATCGCGATGGGCTCGTCGGCGGCGTGGACGGGGGCGGCCGCCGCGCCTGCCGGTGTCTCGTCCGGGCCGGTGAACTGCTCGCGCAGGTGCCGTACGAGGGCGGCGGGGGTGGGGTGGTCGTAGGCGAGCGAGGCGGGCATCTGCAGGCCGGTCGCGGAGTTGAGCCGGTCGCGCAGCTGCACCGCGGTGACCGAGTCGAAGCCGAGTTCCTTGAAGGTGCTGTCCGCGGCGATCCGGGTGGTGTCGGCGTGCCCGAGCAGCACGGCGGCCTCGCCGCGCACCAGCGTCCACAGCTCCTGCTCGGACATCCCGGTGGCTTCCCGGGTGGTTTCAGCCGCTTCGGACGCCGCCGTGGCGGGCGCGGGTCGCGGGGCTGGGGTCTGGACGGCGGCCCCGTCGACCCAGTACGTCTCGCGCTGGAAGGCGTACGTCGGCAGCGGCACACGCCGGGCGCCGGTGAACGTGCCGCTCCAGTCCAGGTCGACGCCGCGGGTGTGCAGTTCGGCCATGGACAGCAGCAGGCGGTGCGTCTCGTCCTCGTGGCGGCGCAGGGTGGGCTGCACGACGGCCGAGCCTGCCGTGGCGGCGATGTGCATCGCCAGCACCGGGTGGGGGCTGACCTCGACGAACACGCCGTATCCGGCGTCGGTCAGCGCCTGGACGGTGTCGGCGAAGCGCACCGGCTCGCGCAGGTTGCGGTACCAGTAGTCGGCGTCCAGCTCGGTCGGGTCGACGCGTCCGGCGACGACGGTGGAGTAGAACGCCACGCCGGTGTCGGTGGTCGCGGCGTCCGCGACGCCTTCGAGGACTTCGTCGCGGATCGATTCGACGTGCTCGCAGTGGGAGGCGTAGTCGACCGGGACGATCCGGGCGCGGATCCCTCGGGCCTCGCAGTCGGCGACGGCCTCGCGTACGGCGTCCGGGTCGCCGGAGATGACCACCGTGGCGGGCGAGTTGACCGCTCCGACGGAGACCTTGGTCTGGTCGACCTGGTCGGCGGGCAGGTCGAGCACCGCCATCAGGCCGCGCCCGGACAGCTTCTCGGTGATGATCCGGGCGCGGTTGACGATGAGCCGTATGCCGTCGGCGAGGGAGAGGATGCCCGCCGCGGTGGCCGCGGCGATCTCGCCCTGGGAGTGGCCGATGACCGCGTCGGGCGGGAGGCCGGCCGCGCGCCACACCTCGGCGAGCGACACCATCACCGCGAACAGCGCGGGCTGGACGACGTCCATCCGCTTCAGCGCGGCCTCGTCGCCGAGCACCTCCCGCAGCGAGAAGCCGGCGAACTCGCCGAGCAGGCGCTCGCACTCGTCCATGCGGGCGGCGAACACTTCGTTCGTCTCCCACAGGCCCTGGGCCATGCCGACCCAGTGGGCGCCCTGGCCGGAGAACACCCACACCACGCCGCCGCCCTCGCCGGCGGTGCCGGTGACGACCCGCGCCGACGGTGTGCCCTCCGCCAGCGCGGCGAGGCCGTCGAGCAGTTCCTGCCGGTCGGCGGCGAGGACGACACCGCGGTTCTTGAGCGGGGACCGGGTGGTCACCGTGGAGTGGCCGACGTCCAGGGGGCCGAGGCCGGCCTCGTCGCGCACCCACGCGCGCAGTTCGCGGGCCTGGGCCCGCAGCGCCTGGGGGGTGCGGGCGGACACCATCACGGGCACCGGTGTGCCGGGCGCGGCCTCGGCGGCCGGCCGCGGTTCGGGGTGCGGTTCGGGGGCACCGACGACGAGGTGGCAGTTGGTGCCGCCGATGCCGAAGGAGCTGACGCCGGCCAGCCGGGGGCCGTCGGGCCAGGCCACGGCGGCGGCGTTGACCCGCAGCTTCCACTGGTCCAGCGGGATGTCCGGGTTGGGGGTGTCGTAGTTGAGGCTGGCGGGCAGCTCGCCGTGCCGCATCGACAGGGCGACCTTGATCAGGCCCAGGACGCCCGCGGCGGCGTCGAGGTGGCCGATGTTGGTCTTCACCGAGCCGACCAGCAGCGGCTGCGCGGCGTCGCGGCCCTCGCCGTACACCTCGGCCAGGGCGCTCGCCTCGACCGGGTCACCCGCCCGGGTGCCGGTGCCGTGCAGTTCGACGTACCGCACCCGGGCGGCGGCCACGCCGGCATCGCGGCAGGCCTCGCGCAGCAGGGCGCTCTGCGCCTCGGCGTTGGGCACGGTCAGCGCGCCGGGGCCGTCGTGGTTGACGGCGCCGCCGAGCAGCACGCAGTAGACGGGGTCGCCGTCGGCGGTGGCGTCGGCCAGCCGCTTGAGGACGACCACGCCCGCGCCCTCGCCGCGGACGAATCCGTTGGCGCAGGCGTCGAAGGTGTGGCTGCGGCAGTCCGGGGACAGCGCCCCGGAGCGGGCGAAGGCGATCGTGCTCTCCGGCACGAGGTTCAGGTGGACGCCGCCGGCCAGGGCGAGGTCCGCGTCCTTCGAGCGCAGGCTCTCGCAGGCCATGTGCACCGCGACGAGGGAGGAGGACTGCGCGGTGTCCACGATCAGGCTCGGTCCGTGCAGGCCCAGTTGGTGCGAGACCCGGTTGGCGATCAGGCCCCGGCTCAGCCCCGCGATGGCGTGGTGGGACAGCGCGTCGCCGCCGTGGCGGTGCACCAGGGAGGCGTAGTCGTCCCCGGTGGCGCCCAGGAAGACCGCGGTGGCGCTGCCACGCAGGTTCTCCGCCGGCAGGAAGGCGTCCTCCAGAGCGTGCCAGCTCAGCTCGAGCACCATGCGCTGGCGCGGGTCCATGCCGGCGGCCTCGCGCGGGGAGATGCCGAAGAAGCCCGCGTCGAAGTCGCCGACGCCCTCGACGAAACCGCCCTGGGGGTGGCGGGCCAGTTCGGGAATGTCCCTGGGCCACCGGTCGGCGGGCGCGTCCGCTATCGCATCCCGCCCCTCCCTCAGCAACTGCCAGAAGGAACGGATGTCCTTCGCACCGGGAACCCGGCACGACATTCCGATGACGGCGACGGCATTCCGATCCACCCCGGTGAGCCCTTCCCCGAACTCGTTCACGCCCATAGAGCTCCAGCCCTCTCTACCGCTTTGGCTGCCCTGCACGATCCGTGAACGGACTCCGCAGATACACCTGTGCGCTTTCGAATCCGGGAATTTCCGAGCCGGCTGCACGCATCGGGGGCTTTTCGGGGACTGGGCGGACATGCGTGTGGCCACGCCGGTCGCCCGGCGCGGCCACGTTCTGCCCCGTTGTCAGCGCGCGGTGCGCGCGTGCCAGGAACGGCCGATCGTCTTCACCAGGTTCGGCGTCACGAAGACACGCCGGAAGGGCAGGATGAGCGGCATGTAGACCTTGCCCAGCAGGCCCTTCTTGTGGACCAGCACGGCCATCTGCGCGTGGTATCGGCCGTTGCCGTCGTGCACCCAGCCGATGTGCATGGCCGCGTGCACGGTCTTGTTGACGACCTCGGTCACCCACTCGTCGGACGTCTGGTAGACCGACTTCATCGGCACCACCTTCAGGTCCGGGCCGCGGGGGCCGTCGCGCAGGTCGTCCGGCAGCCGGTCGCGCAGGGAGGGATTGCGCGGGCCGAGGCCGTGCTCCGCCCCGTCCCACTTGAGGACGGCTCCGAGTTTCCAGCGGATCGCGAACAGCAGCTTGTACATCGGCGAGGGCTCGAAGTGCTTGCCGTCGCTGTCGAACTGCCGGACCAGGAGGGCCAGGTCGTCCGGACCACCGGGGGTGTCCAGATCCCAGACGTCCTCGACCTCGAAATCCCTGATGAACTCGTGGACCCTCCACGGTCGCTCGGTGAACGCGGAGTTCGGGAGCCTCATGCCAACCTCATTTCTCGTAGAACGGACGGCCGCGCACGGCGGACAACAACCTAGCCGTGCGCGCGCCGCCTCGACCGGCCGCCTCAACGGAGCGTCTCAACGGACCATCTCAACCGGCGGTCTCGATCCGCCACCTCGATCGGCCGTCGATCCGCCGTCTCAACCGACCGTCCCCGCCTTCACCTTGCGCGGCCGGAACATCATGCGGGCGCCGTATCTGGGGATGTTGACGACCGTGCGGCTGCGCGCCGTCTCGGGCTCGGCGTCGGCGCGCTCGACGTCGAGGGTGGTCAGGATCTCGGTCAGGGTGGCCTTGAGCTCGACGAAGGCGATGCGGTCACCGAGGCAGCGGGTGTGGCCGCCGCCGAACGGGATCCAGGTGTGCGAGGCGGGCTTGGAGCCGAGGAAGCGCTCCGGGCGGAACTCGTCGGGCTGCGGGTAGTTGTGCTCGTCGCGGTTGAGCAGGTAGGCGCTGGCCCACAGGCGGTCGCCGGGCTGGTAGCGCACGCCGCCGATCTCCACCGGCTTGACCACCTCACGGGGGACGATCTGCTGGATCGGCGGGCCGAGCCGCAGCACCTCGTGGACCACCGCCGTCAGGTAGGCGTCGCTCGTGCCCTCCTCGATCTCGGCGCGCAGGCGCTCGACGACGTCGGGGTGCCGGGTGAGGAACTCCAGCGCCCAGCAGATGGCGGCGGCCGTGGTCTCCGTACCCGCGAGGAACTGCGTCATGATCTCGTCGCGCATCTCGATCCGGCTCGGCTTGGAGCCGTCGGCGTTGGTGATGGCGAGCATGACGCCGAGCAGGTCGTCGCCGGGCGCACCGGAGCGCACCCGCTCCTCGATGGCCGCGTCCACCATGCCGTGGACCCGGTCGCGGCGGGTGAGGAAGTCGTTGACGCCGTTGGGCCGCATCAGGCGCAGCACCTGCACCCGCCAGGTCGGCATGCGGTGGAACATCTTCATCGTCGCGGGGCGGGAGTTGAACTCCAGCATCTTCATCACCTCCGCGAACATGGCGTCCTCGCAGGAGGGGCGGTGCTTGCCGAAGAGGACCTCCATGATCACCTTGGTGGTGTAGTGGTGCGCATAGGGGTGCACCGACACGGCCCGGTCGCGCGGCCAGGACGCGACCGTCTCCTTGGCGAGCTGCACGACCGCCTGCTCGACGCGCTTGAGGGCGTCGCCGCGGAAGCTGGGCATGACGCTGCGGCGCCGCGCGGTGTGCGCGTCCTCGTCCAGCCAGGCGAGGCCGTTCTGGCCGGTCCACTTCTCGATGGGGCCGTTGCTGGAGCCGGTGTGCAGCACGTCGCGGGGCGCCAGGAACATCTGCTTGACGTCGTCCGGCGCCGAGATCACATGGATGCGGATACCGGGGATGATCGTCACGCGGAACCGGCTGCCGTACTTGGCGCGGCAGCTCTTCAGGAAGGGCTCCGGGCGGGCCCAGATGCCCAGCACCTGACGCAGCCGCGACATCTCCACCACGGGCAGCGCGGTGGAGGGAACGACCGTCTGCGGGGCCGGCGCCGAGTGGTCGATCGGGCACTTGCCGCCGGATGCGGCCGCCGCGTCGTGGGCGTTGCGGGAGTGGTCCATTGTCGTTCTGTCCTTGTCTCGTTGCCGCTAGCGCGTTGCCGCGTGGGGGACGTGATCCGCTGGGGTGTCTGCGCCCGTGCCCGCCGGCCGCCTGACCGGCCCGATCGCGAACAGGGCCAGCCCACTGAGGAGGCCGGCGCCGGCCATGACCATGAAGGCGGCGCGGAAGGAGGAGAGGTCCGGGGCGTCGGTGAGGACGGCCGCGACGACGGCGACGCCGAGGGCCATGCCGATCTGCCGGGACATGGAGGCCATGCCGGTGCCGGTGGCGACGCGCTCGGGCGGCAGGGACAGCGTCGATGCCGCGGCCAGCGCGGGCAGGATGACGCCGAAGCCGATGCCGCCGATGATCGATCCGGGCAGGAAGTGGGCCGGGAAGTCGGGTGTGCCGTCCAGGGCGTACGTCCACCAGATGCCGCCCGCCGCGAAGGCGGAGGCGCCGGCCAGCCCGACGAGGTGCACCCCGAAGCGGACGGCCAGGATGCCGCTGGGCACGGCGAAGAGCGCGGCCATCACCGGGCCCGGCGCGATCTCCAGGGCGCCGCGCAGGGTGGAGTGCCGCCAGACCTGGGTCAGGAACAGGATCGTGGACATGGCCATGGCGCCGACGCCCATGAAGAAGAAGCCGGTCGCGACGTTGCCGAGCGCCACGGTACGGATCTTCAGGAGGGCGGGTTCGAGGACCGGGGCGGGGTGGCGCCGGGCGCGGCGCACCGTCCACAGCAGCCCGATCGCGCCGGCCAGGGACAGGCCTGCGACCTTCGCGCTGCCCCAGCCCCAGGTCTCCCCCTGGGTGATGGTCGCGACGACCGCGGCGACGGAGGCCGCGAGGATCGCGATGCCGAGCAGGTCCGGGACCGGACCGTCCTCGGTGGCGGACCTGGGCAGCGACCATACGCCGATCAGCACGGCCGCGATGCCGAGGGGCAGGTTGACCACGAAGACCCAGCGCCAGTCGATCTCCGCCAGCAGGCCGCCCAGCGGCAGCGCAGCGGCGGAGCCGACCCCGCCGACCGCGGTCCACAGCCCGATGGCGATGCCGCGCCGCTCCGGCGGGAACAGCCCGAGCAGCAGGCCCAGGGAGCTGGGCGCCATCAGCGCCGCGCCCACGCCCTGCACGGCCCGGGTGGCGACGAGCACCTCCAGGGACGGGGCCGCCGCGCACACGGCCGACGCTAGGGTGAACAGCCCGAGGCCGAGCAGGAAGACCCGCTTGGTGCCGGACCGGTCGGCCCAGCGGCCGCTGGGCAGCAGAAGCGCGGCGAAGGTGATCGCGTAGGCGCTCATCACCCAGGACAGGCTGGTCAGGCTCGCCGTGGGGAAGGACTCCTGCATGCTCGGGAAGGCGATGTTCACGATCAGCATGTCCACCGCGGAGATGAACACCCCGGTGAGGATGACCGTGATCGACATCCCTCTGCGCAGTCCGTTGCTGCTCATTCCTCGATCCACCTTTCGATCGCGTCCGCGGTGGCCGCGGCGGCGGCCTCCATGAGGGCGAAGTGGTCGGCGGTGACCTCGACGTGGTCGTCGGCGGCCTCCCACCGCGGACCGTCCGGCTCCGCTCCGCCGCCGAGCGGCTCGGCCGCCCGGATCATCAGAGTCCGCGCGGAGACCGCCGCCTCCGGGCGCGGACCGGTGAACAGGCGCAGGTAGGCGCCCATGGACAGCCAGCTGGTGTCGTCGATGGCCACGGGACGGTGCTCCTGCCGGAGTATCTGCGCCAGCAGGTCCGCGAAGGCGCGGCCGGCAGCGTCGCCGTCACCCTCGCCGTCGCCGTCGAGTGCCAGCGTGTCGATCATGACGACGCCGGCCAGGGAGGCGCCGGACGTCTGAAGGCGCTCGGCCAGCGAGCGGGCCACCACACCGCCCATGGAGTAGCCGACGAGGACGAACGGGGCGTCGCCGACGGCCGCGCGGATCCCGTCCTCCAGGACCTCCAGGACGGCCTGCCCGGACTGCGGAGCGAGGCCGGTGCCGAATCCCGGCAGGGAGCAGACGTGCACGTCCCGAACGCCCTCGAAGCGGTCGGCCAGGCGTACGAACTGCTCCTGGCCGGATCCGACCACGTACACGTACGACGGCACGCAGACGATCTTCACCCGGCCCGGTCCGGAGGCCAGCTGGGCCAGGCGCCCGTCGGTGGCGAGCAGTTCGGCGGCCGACGCGAAGACGGGCCGGGAGGCCGCGGTGTCGACCAGTTCCCGCAGCGCCTGCGGCATGGTCCCGGTCTCGGCGGCGTGCCGGAGCCGGCGGGTGAGCGTCTCACCGGCGGGCTCGGCCGCCCCGGTGTCCGGTGTTCCGGAGCCGCCCTGCTTGAGCAGTTGCCGGGCGATCTCCGCCGGGGTGGGGTGCTCGAAGACGAAGGAGACGGGCAGGCTGAGGCCGGTGGCCTGGGCGAGCCGGTTGCGCAGCCCGACCGCGCTCATCGAGTCCATGCCGAGTTCCTTGAGCCTGCGCTCGGGGTCGATCCCGTCGTCGGCACGGTGGCCGAGGACGGCCGCGACGTGCGTCGTGACCAGCTCCAGTACGACGGGTTCGCGCTCCGCGTCGGGGACGCCGGCCAGTCGCTGGGCCAGCGAGCCGCCGCCCGTCTCCCGCTGCGCGGGCAGGCGGACCTGGCCGCGCAGCAGCGCCGGGAGGGTCCGCTCGCGGGCCTGTGCACGCAGTGCCGCCGGGTCCAGCACAACGGGCGCCAGCAGGGCGGCGTCCGCGGCGAGGGCCTGGTCGAACAGCTCCAGGGCGCGCTCGGCCGGCAGCTCGACGGTTCCGGCGGGCACGCTGTCTCCCGCCCACGGACCCCACGCCAGCGCGGTGCCGGGAAGTCCGGCCGCGCGGCGCGCACGGATCAGGGCTTCCGCCGCCGCGGCCTCGGCCCCGTCACCGACGCCGCCGAGGGCGGCGTAGGAGGAGAACACCACGAAGGCGTCGAGGCCGGTCCGCTCGGTCAGCGTGTGCAGTCGCCAGGCCAGCTCCAGTCCCCCGGGTCCGTCCGCGGTGTGGACGACCGCGGTGAGCGGCACCTGGAGGGACTCGATCAGGTCGGCCGTCCGATCGGCGTCGGGGGCCTCGAGGCGCGGTGTCGCACCGAGTGCGGCGAGGTCCTCGACCAGCCGGTCGGCGGCGTGGCCGGGCTCGCCGAGCAGCAGCAGATTCCGTACGCCGTGCCGCTCGGCCAGGTGCCGGGCGACCGCCGCGCCGGCGGGAGTGTCGACGCCGGTGATCAGTACGGTTCCGTCGGAGTCCGGCAGCACCGGGCCCTCGGGGGTCTTGGCCGGGACTTGGGCGAGCCGCGGTGCGCGGAGCTGACCGGCGCGTACGGCGAGCTGCGGCTCGTCTGCGGCGAGCAGCGCGCCCCACTCGGGCTCGCTGTCGCCGTCCACGTCCACGACGAGAAACCGGCCCGGGTGCGCGGACTGCGCGGCGCGCAGCACGCCCCACACGGCCGCCTGAGCCGGGTCGGGGACCTCCCGGTCCATGGCCGCCACCGCGCGGGTCGTCGCCACGACCAGGACGTCCCGGCCGGACGGCACCCGGTCCAGCCAGCGCCGTACGACAGCGGAGGCCTCGTCGGCCGCGGCGCGCACCGCCTCGGCGTCGGCCCCGGCGGGCGTGTTGATCACCGTGAGCACGGCCTGCGGGGCGGGCGTGCCGTCGGTGACGGCCCTGTCGAGGGCGGTCAGGTCGGCGTACCGGTCCGCGACCGCCCGGGCGGCCCCGCCGAGCGCGGCCAGCCGCACCGGTGTGGCCGTCGCGGTCGGCACCGCGACCCAGTCCACGCGGTACAGCGAGCTCTGCCCGCGGCGCAGTTCCTCCAGGTGGGCGGGGTCGGCCTCACGGAAGGCGACGCGGTCGACGCCGAGCACGAGCGCGCCGTCCTCGTCGAAGACGTTCAGCCGCAGCGTGTCGCCGTCGGCGGTGACGTGGGCTCGGCCCCGCAGGGCGCCGGTCGCGGCGAGCCGCACCCCGGACCAGGAGACCGGCAGCTTCGGCGCCTCGCTGCCGGTGAGGGCCGGCTGCGCGCTGTGCAGCGCGGACTCGAACAGGGCGGGGTGGATGCCGAAGTCGGCGCCGCCGAGGTCCTCGGGCAGGGCGAGTTCGGCGTACACGTCGGTGCCGGAGCGCCAGGCCGACCGCACGCCCTGCAGGGCGGGGCCGCAGTCGAGGCCGAGGCCGGCCAGCGCGGCGTACAGGCCGTCGACCGGGACCGGTTCGCCCCCGGCGGGCGGCCACGCGCCCGTCCAGTCGGCGGCGGGCGCGGTGTCCGGCGCGAGCCAGCCGGTGCAGTGGCGGGTCGTCTCGGCGTGCTGGTCGCCGTCCGGGCGGGAGTGGACGCTCACCGGGCGGCGGCCGTCGGCCGCGGGTGCGCCGACGATGGCCTGGATTTGCAGGGCCGCCTGGTCGGGCAGCAGCAGCGGCGCCTCGAACATCAGCTCGTCGAGCAACGGCGTGCCGAGGTCGCGGCCCGCGGACAGCGCGAGCTCGACGAGTGTCGTGTGGGGCGCGACGGGCAGGCCGAAGGCGGCGTGGTCGCGCAGCCACGGCTGGGTCTCGTGGGACAGCAGGCCGCTGAGCACCCACTCGTCCCGGTCGGCGAGTCGCAGGCTCGCCGTCAGGACCGGGTGTCCGACGCGGCCGAGGCCGGAGGCCGTCGGGTCGCCGGCGGCCGGGCGGCTGCTCGGCCAGTACCGCTTGCGCTGGAAGGCGTAGGTGGGCAGCGGGATGTGCCGGGCGCCGGTGCCGGCGAAGCAGGCGGCCCAGTCGACCTTCACGCCGGCGATGTGCGCCTCGGCGAGGGAGAGCAGGAACCGCCGCATGCCACCTTGTCGGCGCCGCAGTGAGCCGACCACGCCGATCCGGCGCGCGCCGGTCGCGGCGACGGTCTCCTCCATGGCCACGCCGAGCACCGGGTGCGGGGACATCTCCAAGAAGCAGCCGGCGCCGTCCTCGACGAGCGCGCGGATGGCGGGCTCGAAGCCGACCGGGTTGCGCAGGTTGGCGTACCAGTACGCGGCGTCCATGGTCGCGGTGTCGACGAACGCGCCGACCACCGTGGAGTACAGGGGGATGGTGCCGCTGCGCGGCTCGACCGGGGCGAACGCCTCCAGCATCTCGGCGCGGGCGACTTCCACGTGCGGCGAGTGCGAGGCGTAGGTGGCCGGGATCCGCTTGGCCCGGACGTCCTCGTCCTCGCAGGTCTCCAGCAGCGTGTCGATCGCGTCCACGTCGCCCGCGACGATCACCGCCGCGGGCCCGTTGACGGCCGCCACGGTCACGCGGTCCCCGTACGGCCCGATCAGCTGTTCGACCTGCTCCCTGGGCAGGGCGAGCGACGCCAGGCAGCTGGTGCCCATCAGCCGGTCGTGCGCGATCCGGCTGCGCTCGGCGATGACGCGGGCGGCGTCCCGCAGCGACAGCCCGCCGGCGACGTACGCGGCGGCAATCTCGCCCTGGGAGTGACCGACCACCGCGGACGGCTCCACGCCGTGGGACCGCCACAGCGCGGCCAGGCTCACCATCACGGCGAACAGGGCGGGCTGGACGACGTCGACCCGCTTCAGCGACGGCGCTCCCGGCGTCTGCCGTAGTACGTCTTCGAGATCCCAGTCGATGAACTCGTCCAGCGCCTCACGGCACGCGGCGATCTCGGCGGCGAACACCGGTGAGGCGTCCAGCAGTTCGACCGCCATGCCCTCCCACTGGGCGCCCTGCCCGGGGAACACGAACACGGGCCTCGCGGTGGCGGAGGGGCGGCCGGAGGCCGTGTGCTCGGTGACGTCGCCGACGGCGAACGCGGCGAGTTCGGCGGCCAGTTCGTCCCGGTCCGCGGCCACGAACACCGCCTGCTGGTCCAGCCGGGCCCGCGTGGTCAGCAGCGAGTGGCCGACGTCCGGCAGGGAGAGGTGGGGGTTGTCCTGGAGGTGCCTGCGCAGGCGTTCGGCCTGGATGCGCAGCGCGGTCTCGGTGCGCGCCGACAGCAGCACCGGCGTCGCGGCCGACGGAGTCCCCGTGCCCGTATCGGCGGGCGGGGTGTCGGCGGGGGCCTCCTCGACGATGATGTGTGCGTTGGTGCCGCTCACGCCGAACGACGAGACACCGGCCCGGCGTGGACGGCCGCCGGTCGGCCACTGCCTGGCCTCGGTCAGCAGCTCCACCTCGCCGGACTGCCAGTCGATGTGCGGGGACGGCTCGTCGACGTGCAGGGTCTTCGGCAGGACGCCGTTCTTCAGCGCCATGACCATCTTGATGACACCGGCGACTCCGGACGCGCCGGAGGTGTGGCCGATGTTCGACTTGATCGAGCCGAGCCACAGCGGCTCGCCGTCCCGCTCACGGCCGTACGTCGCCAGCAGCGCCTGCGCCTCGATGGGGTCGCCGAGGACGGTGCCGGTGCCGTGGCCCTCGACGGCGTCCACGTCGGCGGGGGTGAGTCCGGCGTTGGCGAGGGCCTGCCGGATGACGCGTTCCTGGGCCGGGCCGCTCGGCGCGGTGAGGCCGTTGCTGGCGCCGTCCTGGTTGATGGCGGTGCCTCGGATGACGCCGAGGATGTTCCGGCCGTTGCGCCGGGCGTCGGAGAGCCGCTCCAGCAGGACCAGGCCGAGGCCGTCGGAGAAGCCGGTGCCGTCGGCGGAGGCCGCGTAGGCGCGGCAGCGGCCGTCCGCGGAGTTGGCTCCCTGGCGGCTGAACTCGGTCATCGTGATCGGTGTCGTCATGAACGTCACGCCGCCCGCGAGGGCGAGGGAGCACTCGCCGCCGCGCAGCGCCTGCGCCGCCTCGTGCAGCGCGACCCCGGAGGACGAGCAGGCCGTCTCCACCGACACGGCGGGGCCTTCCAGGCCGAGGGTGTAGGCGATCCGGCCGGAGGCGACGCTGGACATGGTGCCGGTGACGCGGTAGCCCTCGTACTCCTCCGGCACGAGGATGCCGTAGTCGGAGCCGGTGATGCCGACGTAGACGCCGGTGTCGGTGCCGCGCAGGGACGTCGGGTCGATCCCGGCGTGCTCCAGCGTCTCCCAGGCGGTCTCAAGCAGCAGGCGCTGCTGCGGGTCCATCGCCACGGCCTCGCGGGGGCTGATGCCGAAGAACTCGGCGTCGAAGTCTCCCATGCCGGTGAGGAAGCCGCCGCCGCGCGCGTAGGTGGTGCCGATCCGCTCGCGGTCGGGGCTGTAGAGCCGTTCCAGGTCCCAGCCGCGGTCGGTGGGCAGCGGGCCGATCACGTCGCGGCCCTCAGCCACGAGTTCCCACAGGTCTTCCGCGGAGGTGACGCCGCCCGGGTAGCGGCAGCCGATGCCGATGATCGCCAGCGGCTCGTCGACGGCCGTGGCACGTCGCTGTGCGGCCGGGAGCGCGGTGTCCGCCGTGCCGGCGGCCTGCGCCAGCAGCAGCCGTGCGACGGCGAGCGGCGTCGGGTGGTCGAACACGAGGGTCGCCGGCAGCGGAACGCCGGTGCCGCGGGAGAGCCGGTTGCGCAGTTCGACCGCGCTGACGGAGTCGAAGCCGAGCTCCTTGAAGGCGCGTTCGCTGTCGACCTCGTCTGCGGAGTCGTGGCCCAGCACGGACGCGACCTGCGCGGTGACCAGGTCGAGCACGAGGCGTTCGCGTTCGGCCTCCGGCACCTGCGCCAGGCGGCGTGCCAGGGAGCCGCCGGCAGCCGCGCGCCGGGCGGGCACCCGGACGAGGCCGCGTAGCACGGCGGGCAGTAGTCCGGCCCGGGCCTGCTCCCGCAGGACGGCCGGGTCCAGCTCGACCGGGACGAGCAGGGGCTCGCCGGCGGCCAGGCCGCGGTCGAACAGGTCGAGGCCCAACTCGGCGGGCAGCGGCAGGATCCCGGTCTGCGCGACGAGGCCGGGGTCGGCCGCGGCGGGCCCGCTGCCCTCGGCCCACAGGCCCCAGGCGAGCGCGGTGGCGGGAAGCCCGGCGACGCGGCGGACGCCGGCCAGCGCCGCCAGGGCCGCGTCCGCTGCCGAGGCGGCCGCCTGACCCGTCAGGCCGGCCAGGCCCGCGAAGGAGGAGAACAGCACGAACGCGGCCAGGTCCGCGTCCGCGGTCAGCTCGTGCAGGTGCCAGGCGGTGTCGACCGAGGCCCTCAGCACCGTCTCCAGCCGCTCGCCGGAGAGGGTCTCCAGCAGACCGGAGTCGGGCAGGCCCGCGGCGTGCACGACCGCGGTCAGGGGGTGCTCAAGGGAGCCGAGCAGCGCGGCCAGTTCCTGACGGTCGGTGACGTCGCAGGGCGCGACGGACACCCGCGCGCCGAGGAAGGCCAGGTCGGCGGTGAGCCGGTCGGCCTCGTCCGGCGCGGCGGCCAGCACGACACGGCGGGCTTCGTGACGGGTCACCAGGTGCTCGGCGAACACCGCGCCGAGGCCGCCCGTGATCAGCACGGTGCCGTCGGGGTCCAGGGCCCGAGGCCGTTCCGCCGGCGTGCCGGACACCCGGGCGAGCCGGGGCGCCAGCACCTTGCCGTCGCGTACGGCGAGCTGCGGCTCGTCCAGGCCGAGCAGCGCACCCCACTCCCGCTCCGTCTCGGCGTCCGCGTCGAGGTCCACGACCAGCAGACGGCCGGGGTGTTCGGCCTGCGCCGCGCGTACGACGCCCCAGACGGCGGCCTGCGCGACATCGGGCGTCTCGACGCCGACGGCGACCGCGCCGCGGGTGACCACGACGAGCGTGGCCTCGTCCAGCGGCGACCCGACGACCGCCCACTGCCGTATCAGCGCCGCGGCCTGCCCGGCCGCCTCCCGCACCGCCGACGGCGTCACCTCTGCGGGCGTGTCGATCGTGGCCAGCACCACCTGCGGAACGGCGGCACCGTCCCCGACGGCCTGCTCCAGCGCGGCCAGGCCGGCGGCCCCGCTGAGCGCGGCCCACCGCACCGGCTTGGCAGCACCGGCGGTGACGGGGACCCAATCCAGACGGAACAGCGAGTTCTGCCCGCGCAGAGCCTGCCCGAACAGGGCCGGGTCCGCGGCCCGTACGACGATCCGGTCGGCGTGCGCGACGGGCGCGCCGTCGGTGTCGTAGAGGTCGAGCCGCAGCACGCCCTCGTCGGCCGGGACGATGCGTGCCCGCGCCTGGGAGACCTTGTCGCCCGTCAGCCGTACTCCGGACCAGGACACTGCCAGCGGTGCCGCGGCGGCGTCGGTGCGGTGCGCGGTGTGCAGCGCGGACTCCAGCAGGGCGGGGTGGACGGCGTGGCCGCCGGGCTCGGTGCCATCGGGCAGGGCGAGTTCGGCGTACACCTCGCCGCCCAGCGTCCACGCCGACTGGGCGCACTGGAGCAGCGGCCCGCAGTCGAGGCCGAGGTCGGCGAGGGAGGTGTACAGGGCGTCCAGCGAGACCGGTTCGGCCCCGGCGGGCGGCCAGGCGACCAGGTCGGCGGACGGCGCGTCGGTGCCGGGGGTGATGCGGCCGCGGGCGTGGCAGACGGCCTCGGTGGACTGCTCCTCGCCGCTGTCGGGCCGCGAGTAGACGGCCACGTCGCGGCGGCCGTCGGCGTCGGCCCGGCCGAGGGTGACCTGGACGCGCACGGCGTCGTCGCTCAGGAGGAGGGGGGTGTCGAGGGCGAGTTCCTCGATCAGGTCGCAGCCGACGTGGCGGCCCGCGGACAGGACCAGTTCCACCAGCGCGGCGCCGGGGAGGGTGGCCGTGCCGAACAGGGCGTGGTCGCGGGTCCACGGCAGGCCCTGGTGGGAGAGGCGGCCGGTGAAGACCCACTCGTCGCGGTCGCCGACCGGTACGGCGGCGGCGAGGACGGTGTGCTCGACCGGGCCCTGGCCGACCGCGGAGGCGTCGGCGAGGCCGGTGGAGTCCAGCCAGTAGTGCTTGTGCTGGAAGGCGTAGGTGGGCAGGTCGACACGCTGGGCGCCGGTACCGGTGAAGCAGGCGGCCCAGTCGACCTTCACCCCGGCGGCGTGCGCCTCGCCGAGCGAGAGCAGGAACCGGCCGAGGCCGCCCTCGTTACGGCGCAGGGAGCCGGCCACTCCGACCCGGTGGTCGGGGCCGTGGGCTGCGACGGTCTCGTCGACGGCCATCGTCAGCACGGGATGCGGGGACATCTCCAGGAAGCAGCCCACACCCTTGTCGACGAGCGCGCGGATCGCCGGTTCGAAACCCACCTGACTGCGCAGGTTGGTGTACCAGTAGGCCGCGTCCATCGTCGCCGTGTCGATCACGCCACCGGTGACAGTGGAGTGGAACGGCACCCGCCCACTCACCGGCTCCACCGGCGCCAGCGCCTCCAGCAACTCCGCCTCGATCGCCTCGACATGCGCGGTGTGCGACGCGTAGTCCACGTTCACGCGCCGCGCCCGGATGCCATCGCGCTCACAGACCGCCTGCACCTCGTCCAGCGCATCCGCATCACCGGCGACGACCACGGCCGAGGGGCCGTTCACCGCCGCGACCCACACACGACCCACGAACGCAGCGATCAGCTCACCGGCCTGCTCGGCACTCAGCGCGACCGACATCATCCCGCCCCCACCCGCCAGACGGTCACGGACCAGCTGGCTGCGCACCGCCACGATCCGCGCCGCATCCCGCAGCGACAGCCCACCCGCCACATAGGCGGCGGCGATCTCGCCCTGCGAGTGACCCACCACCGCGGACGGCTCCACACCATAGGACCGCCACAGCGCCGCCAGGCTCACCATCACCGCGAACAGAGCCGGCTGCACGACATCGACCCGCTCCAGCGACGGCGCACCCGCGCCTCCCCGCAGCACGTCCTCCAAACGCCAGTCCACGAACTCGGCCAGGACCTCACCGCACGCGGCGATCTCCGCGGCGAACACCGGCGAGGAATCCAGCAGTTCGACCGCCATGCCCTCCCACTGCGCACCCTGACCCGGGAACACGAACACCGGCTTGGCACCGGGTGCGGCACGGCCCTCGGCGACCACTGGCGAGGGGTCGCCGACGGACAGGGCGGCCAGGCCCGACAGCAGCTGGTCGCGGTCGGCGGTGGCCACCACGGCGCGGTGTTCCAGGTGCGCCCGGGTGGTCGCGGTGGCGAATCCGAGGTCGGCGAGGGACAGTTCGGGCCGGGACAGCAGGTGGGCGCGCAGGCGGTCGGCCTGGGCGCGCATCGCGGCCGCGGTGCGGCCGGACACCGTCACGGGGACGGCCGGCAGCGGACGGGGCTCGGTGACGGCGTCGGCGGGCTCCTCGGCGGGGGCTTCCTCCAGGATGATGTGCGCGTTGGTGCCGCTGACGCCGAAGGAGGACACCGCGGCGCGGCGGGGCTTGTCCCCCGCGGGCCACGACCGGGCCTCGGTGAGCAGCTCGATGTCGCCCGCCTCCCAGTCGATGTGCGGGGAGGGCGCGTCGACGTGCAGGGTCCGCGGCAGGACGCCGTGCCGCATCGCCATGACCATCTTGATCACACCGGCCACGCCCGCGGCGAGGGAGGTGTGGCCGATGTTCGACTTGATCGAGCCGAGCCACAGCGGGTCGCCGTCGCGCTCACGGCCGTACGTCGCCAGCAGCGCCTGTGCCTCGATGGGGTCGCCGAGGACGGTGCCGGTGCCGTGGCCCTCGACGGCGTCGACGTCGGCGGGGGTGAGTCCGGCGTTGGCGAGGGCCTGGCGGATGACGCGTTCCTGGGAGGGGCCGTTGGGGGCGGTGAGCCCGTTGCTGGCGCCGTCCTGGTTGACGGCGGTGCCGCGGATGAGGCCGAGGATGCGTCGGCCGTTGCGCTTGGCGTCGGAGAGCCGTTCCAGGACGACGAGGCCGAGGCCGTCGGAGAAGCCGGTGCCGTTGGCGGAGGCCGCGTAGGCGCGGCAGCGGCCGTCCGGGGACACGGCCTGCTGGCGGCTGAACTCGGCCAGCAGGAACGGTCCGGACATGACGGTCACGCCGCCGACGAGGGCCATGGAGCACTCACCCGCGCGCAGGGCCTGGGTGGCCATGTGCAGGGCGACGGCGGAGGAGGAGCAGGCGGTGTCGACGGACACCGCCGGGCCCTCCAGGCCGAAGACGTAGGAGATGCGGCCGGAGGAGACGCTGGCCGCGCCGCCGGTCAGCTGGAAGCCCTCGATCTGCGGCACGCTGCCCGCGGGCACCGTGCAGTAGTCGCTGGTGCCGACGCCGCAGAAGACGCCGGTGTCGCTGCCGCGCAGCGAGGTCGGGTCGATGCCCGCGTGCTCGAACGCCTCCCAGGACGCCTCCAGCAGCAGACGCTGCTGCGGGTCCATGGCCAGCGCCTCACGCGGGCTGATCCCGAAGAACTCGGCGTCGAACTCGGCGATCCGGTCGAGGAATCCGCCGCCGCTGGTGGACACGGCGCCGGGGCGGCGCATGCTCGGGTCGTAGATCCGCTCCAGGTCCCAGTCGCGGTCGGCGGGCAGCCCGGTGATGGCGTCGCGCCCGGACGCGACCAGCTCCCACAGTTCGTCGGGGCCGGTGACGCCGCCGGGGTAGCGGCAGCTCATGCCGACGATCGCCAGGGGCTCGCTGGACTGCGCGAGCAGCCGTTTGTTGAGCTGGCGGAGCCGGTCGGTCTCCTTCAGGGACTTCCGCAGCGCCTCGACGAGCTGATTCTGATCGGTGGCCATCTCTATTCCTTCGTCTCCAGGCTCATTGCGGCGCGGGCGTTGTCGGCTGCGGTCATGCGAGGTCCTCTTGTGCCATCCGGATGAGGGCTTCGGCGTCCATGTCGTCGATGGAGGCCCTGTCCCCTTCGTCGGTGACGTCCTCGGGCGGGCCGTTGTCGGCGAGTTCGCGCAGGGTGTCCAGCAGCCCGGCCTTGCGCAGCCGGTCGACGGGGATCGACGTCAACAGTGCGCGGATCTCGTCCTCCTCGGACCGGGGCCTGTCGGCCGCGTCGGAGACGATCTCCGACAGCAGCAGCTCCGCGACGGCGGCCGGCGTGGGGTGATCGAACACGAGCGTGGCGGCCAGGCGCACACCCGTGGCCTGCGTCAGCCGGTTACGCAGCTCCACCGCGCTGAGCGAATCGAAACCGAGGTCCTTGAAGGCCCGTTCGGCGTCCACGGACGCGGCGGAGGCGTGGCCGAGTACGGCCGCGACCTGCGCCTGCACCAGCTCCAGCACAATCCGCTCGCGGTCCTCCTCCGGCACCCCGGCCAGCCGCTGCACCAGCGCACCCGCACTCGCCTCACCCGCACGGCCCGGCATCCTGACCAGCCCGCGCAGCAGAGGCGGCAGCATCCCCGCCCGCGCCTGCGCACGCAGCGCGGTCGTCTCCAGCAGGACCGGGGCCACGACCGACGCGTCCACATCCAGCGCCTGGTCGAACAGGCCCAAGCCGGTCTCGGCGGTCAGCGCACTCATGCCCATCCGCTCCAGACGGGCCAGTTCACCCTCCCCGAGCTGGGCCGCCATGCCCGCGGCCTCCGACCACACACCCCACGCCAGGGAGGTGCCGGGCAGTCCCGCCGCCCGGCGGGACGCGGCCAGCGCGTCCAACGCGGCGTTCGCAGCCGCGTAGTTGCCCTGCCCCGGGCTGCCCATCAGAGCCGCCACGGACGAGAACAGCACGAACGCCGACAAATCACGGTCGGCCGTCAGCTCGTGCAGATGCCAGGCCGCGTCCACCTTCGGGCGCATGACCCGCTCGATCTGCTCGGCCGACATCGACTCGATCACACCGTCGTCGAGCACACCCGCCGCGTGCACGACCGCGGTCAGCGGGTGCTCCAACGCACCGAGTACGGCGGCCAGTTGCGCCCGGTCCGACACGTCACAGGCAGCCACGCGGGCCTCACAGCCCAGCTCCGCCAGCTCCGCCACCAACTCACCGGCACCCTCGGCCGCCGGACCACGCCGGCTGAGCAGCAGCAGATGACGCACACCGTGCGCGGTCGCCAGGTGACGGGCGAAGAGCCCGCCCAGGCCACCCGTACCGCCGGTGATCAGCACGGTGCCGTCAGCGCCCAGGGGTGCCGGGACGGTCAGCACGACCTTGCCGATGTTGAGCCCTTCCCGCAGGTGGCGCAGCGCCTCGCGGCCCTGCCGCACGTCCCAGGTACGGATCCCCGGGAACTCGAGCACGCCCTTGCGGAACAGGTCCACGATCTCGGCGAGCAGCTCGCCCAGCCGCTGCGGCCCCGCCTCCCACAGGTCGAACGCGCGGTAGGTGACACCGGGCCGCTCCGCCGCGACCGTCTCCGCGTCCCGGATGTCGGCCTTGCCCATCTCCACGAACCGGCCTCCGCGCGGCAGCAGGTCCAGCGAGGCGTCGACGAACTCACCGGCCAGTGAGTTCAGCACCACGTCCACCCCGGCGCCGCCGGTGACATCCAGAAAGGCGTCACGGAAGCCCAGTTCACGCGAGGAGGCGATGTGGTCGGCCGCGACACCCGAGGCGCACACGACGTCCCACTTGGCCGGGCTGGCGGTGGCGAACACCTCGGCGCCGAGGTGCCTCGCGAGCTGCACGGCCGCCGTGCCCACACCACCGGCGGCGGCGTGCACGAGCACCCGCTCCCCGGCGCGCAGCCCGGCCAGGTCCACCAGGCCGTGGTAGGCCGTCGCGTAGGTAACGGGCACGGACGCCGCCTGGGTGAACGACCACTCGTCAGGCATCCGGGCGAGCAGCTGCCGCTGGGCGACGGCCACGGGCCCGAAGGACTCCATGACGATGCCGAACACCCGGTCGCCGGGCGCGAACTCGGTGACGTCCGCGCCGGCCTCCAGCACCACACCCGCCGCCTCGGCGCCCAGCGGCACGTCGTCGGGGTACACGCCGAGGGCGATCAGGACGTCACGGAAGTTGACACCCGCCGCGCGGACCCCGATCCGCACCTCGTCGACGGCGAGCGGCCGACGGGCGCCGGACGGTGTGATCTCCACGCCGTCGAGGGACCCCTTGCGGGTGACGGACAGGTGCCAGGCGTCGTCGGTGACGGTGGGGGCCGCGCTCAGCCGCGGCGCGAACACCTGGCCGCCGCGGACCGCGAGTTGCGGTTCGTCGGCGTCGAGCACCGTACCCCAGGCCGGCTCGTCACCGTCCGGGTCGACGTCCATCAGGAGGAACCGGTCCGGGTGCTCGGACTGGGCGCTGCGCAGCAGACCCCAGACCGCGGCCTGGGCGAGGCCGGGCGCCTCGTCGCCCACGGCGACCGCCCCCCGGGTGGTGACGACCAGCCGGGACTCGCCCAGCCGCTCGCTCGCCAGCCACCGCTGCACCAGAGCCAGGGCTCGGGCGGCGGCTTCCCGAGACGCCTCGGCCGTGTCACCGTCCGGGGTGTCGATGGTGGCGACGACCAGCGCGGGCGCCTGACCCCCGTCGGCGGTGGAACGCTCCAGCGCGGCGAGGTCCGGAAACGGTTCGCCCGTAGCGGCCGCCCCCGCAAGCACCGCCACCCGGACGGGCTCACCAGCGCCGCCCGCGACCGGGGCGACCAGGTCGAGCGGGATCCAGTCGAGCCGGTAGACCGGCTGCCGGCCGCCGTGGCGCAGGCGCTCCAGCTGCGCCGGGTCGACCGGACGCATGTCCAGCCGCTCCAGGCTCAGCACCGGCTCACCCTGCTCGCTGACGATGTCGAGCCCGAAGGCGGTCTCGTCGACCCGGCGCATACGGACGCGCACCCGGGACAGACCACGCCGCCCGGTCCGCACCCCGGACCAGGAGAACGGCAGAACGGCCGTGTCCCTCGGCCCGTCCTGAGGCAGACCCGCGTGCAGGGAGGCGTCGAACAGCGCCGGGTGGACACCGAAGTTCTCGCCGCCGGTGTCACCGGGCAGGGCGACCTCGGCGTAGGAATCGTCGCCGGCCTTCCACGCCGTACGCACACCTTGGAACACCGGCCCGTAGTCGAAGCCGAGTTCGGCCATTCCGGCGTACAGCTCGTCCGCGGTCATCTCCACGGCCTGCGCGGGCGGCCACTCCTGCGGCACCCACGCCGGTGCGGTGTCCTCCGCGGCCAGCCAGCCACGCGCGTGGCAGGTCGTCTCGCCCTGCTCCTCGTCGTCATCGGCCTCAGGCCGGGCGAAGACCGCCACCTCGCGGCGGCCGTCCTCGTCCGCGGCACCCACGGTGACCCGCAGCTGGGCGGTGGTCCCCTCCTCCAGCAGGAGCGGCGCCTCCATCACCAGCTCGTCCACGACGGGCGTGCCCACACGACGGCCGGCGGCCGCGGTCAGCTCCACCCACGCCGTACCGGGCACGATGACCAAGCCCATGACGACGTGATCCCCGACCCACGGCTGGCTCTCGATGGAGATCCGGCCGGTGAAGACCCACTCGTCCCGGTCACCGACCTGCACGGCAGCCGCGAGGACGGGGTGCTCGATCCGGTCGAGACCCGCGGCCGCGAGGTCCCCGGCCTCCGCCGAGGGCGTGAGCCAGTAGTTCTGGCGCTGGAAGGCGTAGGTGGGCAGCTCGACGCGCTGGGCGCCGGTGCCTGCGTAGAACGCCTCCCAGTCGACGCCGACACCGGCGGTGTGGGCGTGTCCGAGGAACCGGGCGAAGGTCTCCCGCTCGTCGTGCTTGCCTCGAAGGGCGGGCACGAACGCCGCCTCGGTGTCGTCTTCCACGCACTGGCGGGCCATCGCCGTCAGCACCGCGTCGGGGCCGAGTTCCAGGAACCGGCGCGCGCCCAGGTCCCACAGCGTCCGTACCCCGTCGGCGAACCGAACGGCCCGGCGGACGTGGCGCACCCAGTACTCGGCGTCGAACGCCGACACCAGCTCACCGGAGACGTTGGACACGACCGGGATACGCGGCTCCGCGTACTGCAACTTGTCGGCCACTGCCCGGAATTCGTCGAGCATCGGCTCCATACGCGGGGAATGGAAGGCGTGCGAGACACGAAGCCGGGTCGTCTTACGGCCCTCCCAGCACGGCAGCCACTCCTCGGCAGCGTCCTCGTCACCCGAGACGACGACGGCCAGCGGGCCGTTGACGGCGGCGATCTCCAGACGACCCTCGAACCCTTCGAGAGACGCAGCGACCTCCGCCTCGCCGGCCTGCACCGCGACCATCGCCCCACCCGCAGGCAGAGCACCCATCAACCGGCCACGCGCGACGATCAGTTCCGCAGCATCCGCCAGGGACAGCACACCCGCCACATGCGCGGCCGCGATCTCACCGACCGAGTGCCCGATCAGATAGTCCGGGCGGATGCCCAGCGACTCGGCCAGCCGGAACAGGGCGACCTCGATGGCGAACAGCGCCACCTGCGTGAACACCGTCGAGTTCAGCACCTCACCATCAGCGGCGAGAAGCTCGCGCAGCGCACGGCCAAGCCGCGGGTCGACCTCCGCACACACCTCGTTCAGCACACGGTCGAACACCGGGTATGCGGCGGCCAACTCCAGCCCCATACCCGACCGCTGAGACCCCTGACCGGTGAACAGAAACGCCGACTTACCCGCCACAGCGGCATCACCCGCCGACACCTCACCCAGACGCGCCAACAGCTCAT
>NZ_JBIBKS010000033.1:0-69435 GCF_042959345.1 Streptomyces sp. NPDC007905
AGTTCTCAAGGAACGGTCGCTTCCTTTGTACTCACCCTCTCGGGCTTTCCTCCGGGCGCTTCCCTTCGGTCTTGCGTTTCCGACTCTATCAGATCTTTTCTCGACCCGATTTCCTCGGTGCTTTCCAGGTTTCCGCTCTCGCGTTTCCCTTTCCGGCGGTTCCGACTCTATCAGATCCTTTCGGCGTCCGATTCCCAGTCGGCGGGTTTGTCTTCGCGGCTGTTGGGCCGTTCCGACGAGTGAAACTTTAGCGGATTCCCGGCTCCCGAGCTAATCGGGGGCTGCGTCCTTTCGAACGCGGATTCCTCATTTCGCAAATACGCACGCCAAAACAGTCGGCGCCGAAGCGTCGATGAGTGGGTGGTGCTTGCGGAATGGCTGTCCGGGGACCGACCGGAGTCGGCGCTCACGTCGGACAACTCGGAGAAGAGTACGGAGCGGGCCGGGGTGTGTCAACTCGCTGCCCCGGGCCCCTGCGCCGGCGTACTCTGGGGGGCGTGACTACGCGTACGTGTACCCAGCAGTGGTGGGCCGCCTGACGGCGGCCGTACGCACGTATGCACTCAACGGCCGCCGCCTCGGCGGCCGTTCTCGTATCTCCCTCCAGGGCTTCGGGGGCCGGCCGGGACGGCGGTCTCGACCAGGAGGTGGAGTAGAGATGACGCGGGTCTTCAGCGGTGTGAAGCCGACCGGACACCTGACCCTGGGGAACTACCTGGGGGCCATGCGGCGCTGGGCCGAGGTGGACCAGCACCGGTCCGACGCGCTGTTCTGCATCGTCGATCTGCACGCACTGACCGTGGACCACGATCCGGCGCGCGTGCGCAGGCTCAGCCGGCAGGCGTCCACGCTGCTGCTGGCGTCGGGGCTCGACCCCGAACTGTGCACTGTGTTCCTGCAGAGCCATGTCGATGAGCACACGCGGCTGTCGTACCTGCTGGAGTGCGTGGCGACGGACGGCGAGATGCGCCGGATGATCCAGTACAAGGAGAAGGCCGCGCGGGAGCGGGAGCGCGGGGGGAGCGTGCGGCTGTCGCTCCTTACCTATCCGGCGCTGATGGCGGCGGACATCCTGGTGTACGGCACGGACGAGGTGCCGGTGGGTGACGACCAGACGCAGCACGTGGAGTTGACCCGGGATCTGGCGGTGCGGTTCAACCAGCGGTACGGGCACACGTTCACGGTGCCGAAGGCGACGCCTCCGGCGGTGGCGGCGCGGGTGATGAACCTGCAGGACCCGGGTTCGAAGATGGGGAAGTCGGACGACTCGGGGCCGGGGATCGTCTATCTGCTGGACGAGCCGGACGTGGTGCGCAAGAAGGTCATGCGGGCCGTGACCGACAGCGGGCGGGACGTGGAGTACGACCCGGAGGGGCGGCCCGGGGTCGCGAACCTGCTGGAGATTCTCGCCGCGTGCACGGGCGGGAACCCTGAGTCACTGGCGGCCGTTTACGACTCGTACGGCGCTTTGAAGAAGGACACCGCGGAGGCGGTGGTGGAGGTTCTCAGGCCCGTGCAGGACCGGCACAGGGAGTTGTGCGCGGATCCTGCGTATGTGGAGGGGGTGCTGCGGGATGGTGCGCAGAAGGCTCGGGCGATGGCTCGGCCGATCGTCGATACCGCTTATCGGGCGATCGGGCTGCTGCCACCCGCGGCCCAGCCGGTGAGCGCAACCGCTCGTTAGGCGTGGGGCGGCGGGGTGACCGCCGCCTTCCGGGCCGTCGGCTTTCAGTCCTTCTTGCCGGAGGCGAGTTCGCGGCTGCGGTCACGGGCCGCCTCCAGTGCGGCGATGAGGGCGGCGCGGACTCCGTGGTTCTCCAGTTCACGGATGGCGTTGATCGTCGTACCGGCCGGGGAGGTGACGTTCTCGCGGAGTTTGACGGGGTGCTCGCCGCTGTCGCGGAGCATCACGGCGGCGCCGATGGCGGACTGGACGATGAGATCGTGTGCCTTGTCGCGGGGCAGGCCGAGCAGGATGCCGGCATCGGTCATGGCTTCTACCAGGTAGAAGAAGTAGGCGGGCCCGGAGCCGGACAGGGCGGTGCAGGCGTCCTGCTGGGTCTCGGGGACGCGCAGGGTCTTGCCGACGGCTCCGAAGATCTCCTCGGCGGTGGCGAGGTGGTCTGCGGTGGCGTGGCTGCCGGCGGAGATCACCGACATGGCCTCGTCGACGAGGGCCGGGGTGTTCGTCATGACGCGGACGACCGGGGTGCCTGCGGCGAGGCGCTCCTCGAAGAAGGAGGTGGGGATGCCGGCGGCCCCGCTGATGACCAGACGGCCGGCGGGGACGTGCGGGGCGAGTTCGTCCAGAAGGGCGCCCATGTCCTGCGGCTTGACCGTGAGGATCAGGGTGTCGGCGGTCTTGGCGGCCTCGGCGTTGCCGACCGGGGTGACTCCGTAGCGGTTGCGGAGTTCTTCGGCGCGTTCGGGGCGGCGGGCGGTGACCAGGAGGTCGGCGGGGGCCCAGCCACCGCGAATCATTCCGCTGAGCAGGGCTTCGCCGATCTTGCCGGTGCCGAGGACTGCGACTTTCTGGCTCATGGAGTCATCCTCGCACCGGCTTGGCGGGGTACGGGTGGTTGTCCGGCAGGCGGAACACGGACGGTCGCTAGGCGGTGCGGCGCCTCAGGGTCGCCGCTCCCAGGCCGAGTACGAGGAGGGCGCATCCGGCCACGATCAGGACGTCGCGGACGAAGGTCGCCGTCATGTCGGTGTGGTGGAGGACCTGGTTCATGCCATCGACGGCGTACGACATCGGCAGGACGTCGGAGATGGTCTCCAGGACGGGGTGCATGTCGGAGCGGGGAGTGAAGAGGCCGCAGAGGAGGAGCTGGGGGAAGATCACCGCGGGCATGAACTGGACCGCCTGGAACTCCGAGGCCGCGAAGGCCGAGACGAAGAGGCCGAGGGCCGTGCCGAGCAGGGCGTCGAGGAGGGCGACGAGCAGAAGCAGCCAGGGTGAGCCGGTGACGTCGAGGCCGAGGAGCCAGACCGCGAGTCCGGTGGCGAGGGCCGACTGGACGATGGCGAGGGCACCGAAGGCGAGGGCGTAACCGGCGATGAGGTCGGCCTTGCCGAGGGGCATGGCGAGGAGGCGTTCGAGGGTGCCCGAGGTGCGTTCGCGCAGGGTGGCGATGGAGGTGACCAGGAACATCGTGATCAGCGGGAAGATGCCGAGCAGCGAGGCGCCGATGTTGTCGAAGGTGCGCGGGCTGGCGTCGAAGACGTAGCGCAGCAGAATCAGCATCAGGCAGGGGATGAGGAACAACAGCGCGATGGTGCGCGGGTCGTGGCGGAGCTGACGCAGGACGCGCGCCGCGGTGGCGGTGGTGCGGCCGGCGTTCAGGGCGCTGGTGGGTGCGGCCGGGGCGGCGGGTGTCGTCGTGCTCATCGGGTCGTCTCCTTGGTGCGGTCCGCGGTGGCTGCCTCGTCCACGAGGCGGAGGAAGGCGGCCTCGACGGTGTCGGTGCCGGTACGGGTACGCAGGGCGTCGGGTGTGTCTCCCCCAGCCTCCGGCCGGGAGGTGCCCCCAGCGAGGATCCGGCCTTCGCGCATGAGGAGGAGGCGGTGGCAGCGCTCGGCCTCGTCCATGACGTGGGAGGAGACGAGGAGGGTGGCGCCCCGGGTGGCGGCGAGCTCGTGGAAGAGGTTCCACAGGTCGCGGCGCAGGACGGGGTCGAGGCCGACCGTCGGTTCGTCGAGGACGAGGAGTTCGGGGGTGCCGAGGAGGGCGACGGCGAGGGAGACGCGGCTGCGCTGGCCGCCGGAGAGGTTGCCGGCGAGGGCGTCGGCGCGGCTGGTGAGATCGACGTCGGTGAGGACGCGTTCGACGTCGTGGCGGCGTTCGGCGGCGGGGCGTCCGGGGTCGAGGATCGCGGCGAAGTAGTCGAGGTTCTGGCGGACGGTCAGGTCGTCGTAGACGGAGGGGGCCTGGGTGACGTAGCCGATGCGGCTGCGCAGGGCGGGGTGGCCGGCGGGGCGGCCGAGGACGTCGAGGGTGCCGGTGACCTTGGCCTGGGTGCCGACGATGGAGCGCATCAGGGTGGACTTGCCGCATCCGGAGGGGCCGAGCAGGCCGGTGATCTGGCCGCGGGGGACGGTGAAGCCGAGGTGGTGGAGGACGGTGCGGGGGCCGCGGACGACGGTGAGGCCTTCGGCGTGGACGGCGTCCGGGGCCGCGGGGTGGGGCGGGTCGGGCATATAATTCATCATGCGATGAATAATCGGCCGGGCGGGCCCTGCCGTCAAGGGGGGCGACGGTGTGCGGCAAACGAAAGCGGCGGCCCGGAAGGAACCGGGCCGCCGCCGCTGGAGAGCTGTCGGGTCAGGGCTTGGTCGCGACGAGCAGAAGCACGTCGTACGTCTCCTCGACGATGCCGTCCGGGAAGACCTTCAGCAGATGGCCGCGCTCCTCCTCCAGAAAGGCGCGCCTGCGCTCCTTCGGAGAGACCAGGAAGGCCGAGTGGCTGCCGATGTTGGCGAGGTGGGTGTCGATCGGGATGCGGCGGCTCCAGCGGACCTCGCGGCGGGTGAAGCGGAGCCTGCCGCTGGGGTCGGCACGCTCGGGGCGGTCCCCGGCCTTGCGCTTCTCGGCGGCGATGTCCACGCCGAAGAACCGGCCCGTGCGGTCGGCGGCCTCGGCGATCCACGCGATGTCGAGCGCGTCCCTGTTCCACCACAGCGCCAGCGCACCGCCCGGCCGCAGCACGCGCAGCGCCTCCGGTACGGAGCGGGCGGGGTCGGTCCAGTGCCAGGCCTGGGCGTAGGTGAGGAGGTCGGCGTGCGCGTCGGCGACGGGGAGCGCGTTGCCGTTGCCCCGCACGATCGGGATGTGCGGCAGTACGCGGCGGAACTCGGCGGCCATGCCCTCACCGGGTTCGACCGCGAGGACCTCGGCGCCACGGGCGTGCAACAGTGCGGTCGCGATCCCGGTCCCGGCGCCGACGTCCACGACCCGGGCACCGGACAGCGGCCGGCCGGCCAGCTCCTCGACGGTGTCGAGGAGGGCGGGCGGGTAGGAGGGGCGGTTCGCGGCGTACTGGGCCGCGGCGGCGTTGAAGGAGTGGGCGCGGGCGGCGTGGGAGGGCGGCTGCGTCGTGGTCATACGGCCATGGTCGTGGGGTGGGGGGTACGGCGACAGTGAATATCCGGGGCCGCGGCGCCGGGACCGGGCGGCCCACGCAGGGCCTGCAACAGGCCCTGGCGTGGGTCGAGTTCCTTGTGACAACGTCAGGTTGACGACGGGTGGGAGACATGGCCGAGCGGGGCGGTGCGGTCGGGGACGCCGTGGTGGCGTATCCGGTGGGGCGGGTCGTCGGCGGGCGGGCGGAGGTCCGGGACGACGAGTGGGGTGAGGTCCGCGCGGTGATCCGCATCGACGGCGACCGCTTCGGGCCCGAGGCGCTGGCCGGGCTGGCGGCCTTCTCCCACCTGGAGGTCGTCTACCACTTCGACCGGGTGCCGGAGGAGAGGATCGAGACCGGGGCCCGGCATCCCCGCGGCAACACCGACTGGCCGAAGGTCGGCATCTTCGCCCAGCGCGGCAAGAACCGGCCCAACCGGATCGGCGTCTCGCGCTCCGGGTCGTCCGGGTGGACGGACTGGACGTGCAGGTCGAGGGACTCGATGCCGTGGACGGGACGCCGGTGCTGGACATCAAGCCGTACATGGCGGAGTTCGGGCCCCGGGGCGGGACCCGTCAGCCGGAGTGGGCGACCGCCGTCATGAGCCGGTACTACTGACCGTCGCGGTTCACCGGCGCCGCTTCTTCCTCGACGGGTTGCCGGTGCGCCGGGAGGAGCGGCGTTCGTACTCCTCGCGGGCCGTGTCGTACTCCTCGCGGTGCAGCCTCTCGCCCGGGGCCTCGGTGAGGGAGCGGAAGAAGTAGGCGAGCAGGGAGCCGACGAAGCCGATGGCGAGCAGTCCGCGCAGGGAGGCCTGGCGCTGGGGGTCGTGCCGCTTGCCGAAGCCCTCCCAGGTGTTGCGGAAGGCGAGCGCGCTGCAGATCGCGAACATGGCGACGACCAGCACGGTCACGAAGGCACCGCTGTCGGCGATCTGGATGCCCTCGTAGGCGAAGCGCAGGACCAGGCAGGAGACGACGGCCGCGGCGAGGGAGCCGGCGGCCACGCCGGCTCGGCGGGCCGCGTACCCGTTGTCGTGGTTCACCCAGGACGTGCCGAAGAAGCGGAGGGGCTCGGGGCGGGGGCCGCCGCCCGTGGAGCCCGCGGGGGTGTCCGGGGTGCCGGTTTCGTCGCTCACGGGACGATTATGGGCTCCGGGCGGGGGCGGGCTCCGGGCGGGTCGGCCACAGCGCGGGGCGATGCAGCCGTCGCGGTGGATCTCAGGCGCAACGGGAGGCGACGTAGCCGTCGGTGCCCGTCTGCACGTAGGCGTCCGACACGAACTCGCCGTTGTCGATGTTGTCCCAGATCTTCGACGTGCCGTACGGGCCGGTCACCGCTGTTCCCGGCGTCTGGCAGAAGATCGGGACGCGGGACCCCTCGGGCAGCACGTAGAGGAGGTTGTAGTTGGTGCCGGGGCCGCTGCGGACGTTCAGGCGGACGCCCGGCGCCACTGCGTACGTGCGCACGGTTGCTCCCGCGGCAAGCGACTCGCGCCCGCCGTCACCCGCGGCTGCTTCCGCGTGGTCAACAGACATGAAAGACCTCCCCCTTTGCCCCATGAGTGTCATGGGGCCCGTCGATTCCCCTGAAGCAAGTCACGAAACACATGTGCGCAACTCGCACGCGGAGGCTAGCAAGCCTCCTCTGTCCCGTACGAGTCATCGACTAGGCTCCGTGCGTCGCGCGCGCCGACGAACAGCACGGGGGTGGTCCATGGCGCCACAGCGCAGCACGGGAGCGGGCGCGGAAGCGGAACTTCCCGAGTACGCCGGTCACTACCACCTGGAGTCCTGTCTGGGGTCCGGTGGCATGGGGGTCGTCCATCTCGCCCGCAGCACCTCGGGGTTGAGGCTCGCGGTCAAGGTCGTACACGCCGAGTTCGCCAGGGATCCCGAGTTCAGGGGCCGTTTCCGGCAGGAGGTGGCCGCCGCCCGGAGGGTCAGCGGTGCCTTCACCGCGCCTGTCGTGGATGCCGACCCGGAGGCGGAACGGCCGTGGATGGCCACGCTGTTCATTCCCGGTCCGACACTCTCCGACCATGTGAAGCGGAACGGGCCCATGGAACCGGCGCAGTTGCGGCGGCTCATGGCCGGGTTGGCGGAGGCGTTGCGCGACATCCATCGGGTGGGCGTGGTGCACCGGGACCTCAAGCCGAGCAATGTGCTGCTCGCGGAGGACGGGCCGAAGGTCATCGACTTCGGCATCTCCCGGCCCAAGGACAGTGAACTGCGCACCGAGACGGGAAAGCTGATCGGCACGCCGCCGTTCATGGCACCCGAGCAGTTCCGGCGGCCGCGGGAGGTGGGGTCCGCGGCGGACATCTTCGCGCTCGGATCCGTGATGGTGCACGCGGCCACCGGGCGCGGGCCGTTCGACTCCGACAGTCCGTATGTCGTCGCGTACCAGGTGGTGCACGACGAGCCGGATCTGACCGCGGTGCCGGAGAGTCTGGCGCCGCTGGTGCTGCGCTGTCTGGCCAAGGAGCCGGAAGAGCGGCCGACGCCGGACGAGTTGATGCGCGAGCTGCGGTCGGTGGCGGCCTCGTACGACACACAGGCGTTCATACCGGCGCAGCGCACTGATGACGGCGTGCCGAGGCAGCAGCCGTCCGAAGCCGAACGCGCGCCCGCGTCACGGAGGAACGTCGGCAGGCGCACGATCCTTGCCGCCGGGTCGCTCGCGCTCGCCGTCGGCGCTGTACTCACCGGGCTGCTGGGGCCGGACGCCGGCGGTGGTCCCGTCGCGGAGGGGACCACCACGCACGCCGCGGCGACGGCCGGGTTCGCCGCGTGGCGCGCCAAACCGGACGGCAGCGGTTCCGGCATGCCTCGATGTGCTTACGGGGCCGGGAAGCTGCTGTGTTTCCGTTCCGGGGTGGCCTTTGCCCTCGACCCCATGGACGGCACGCTGCTCTGGCGTCGTTCGGTCGCCAAGGAACGGATGAGCGATGCGCCCGCCGTGTCGGGGGGCCTGCTGTTGCTGCCGACGGACGGCGGCCGGCGGGTGCAGGCGCTCGACCCGGCCTCCGGCCTGCCGCGCTGGCAGCGGGACATGCCCCGCAACAGGGGGATGCGGTTCACCGGCGGCATGGTCCTCGTCACCGGCACGGACGGGACGATCACGGGGGTGGACGCCGCATCCGGGAACACGAAGTGGCACCGTCGTGTGCCCGGTCGTGACATCCCGGCCTTGGCCTCCTACAGCGGCGACCCCTTGGCCTATGCGTCCACTCCCTCCGCGGACGGCGCCTACACGCAGGTCACCGCCCTGGACCCGTTGACGGGTGCCGCACGCTGGCAGGCGCGGCTGAAGGGATCGCTGCGTCCCATCGGCAGCCAGGGCGGTTCCCTGTTCCTGCTGTCCGTCGACCGCGCCGCCGCCGTCACGAACGGGGTCCTTCGGTACTCACCGGCCTCGAAGGCGGTGCGCCGTGTGGCGCTGCCCGTCCCGCTCACGGCACCGCAGGCCACCGTACGCGGCAACGTCGTCCATCTCCTGGCCGCGGGCGGCTCACTGGACGCCTTCGACCTCGGCACCGGCAAGCGGCTGTGGCATCTGGAAACGTCCGTGAGCCGTGGCTCCGCGCCGATCGCCACCGCCGGACACGTCTACTTCACGGGCGCCGACGGGCGTCTGCTCGCCATGGACGCCGACGACGGCAGCCTGGTCGCGCAGACACCGCCGCGGCTCGGCACGAACTCGGGAGAGGTCCCCGCTGCACTGCCGGCTCCGCTGGTCGTCGGCACCCGCGTCTACGCCACCGCCCCGGACGGCTCGGTCTTCGCCCTCGACGGAAGGGACCCCTCGGCCTGGTGAGACCTCCCGCCGGGCAGGCTCGAGGGCGCCACGGCCACCCGGACCGCTGATACGGACGTCAGTTCCTCTCGGACCGGGAGACGACGAAGGGGCCACCCCCACCGGAGGCGGCCCCGTACCGGGTCGACGGGTCAGCCCAGCTTGCTCACATCGCGCACCGCGCCCTTGTCCGCGCTGGTCGCCATCGCCGCGTACGCCCGCAGTGCCGCGGAGACCTTGCGGTCACGCTTCTTCGGGGCGTACACCCCGCCGAGGGCCTGCTCGCGCCGGGCGAGTTCCGGTGCGTCGACCAGCAGCTCGATGGTGCGGTTCGGGATGTCGATGCGGATGCGGTCGCCGTCCTGGACCAGGGCGATGGTGCCGCCGGAGGCCGCCTCGGGGGAGGCGTGGCCGATGGAGAGGCCGGAGGTGCCGCCGGAGAAGCGGCCGTCGGTGATCAGGGCGCAGGTCTTGCCCAGGCCGCGGCCCTTCAGGTACGAGGTCGGGTAGAGCATCTCCTGCATGCCGGGGCCGCCCTTGGGGCCCTCGTAGCGGATGACGACGACGTCGCCGTCCTTGACCTCCTGGGTGAGGATCCGCTGGACGGCCTCCTCCTGGGACTCGCAGACCACGGCCGGGCCCTCGAAGGTCCAGATGGACTCGTCGACGCCGGCCGTCTTCACCACGCAGCCGTCGACGGCCAGGTTGCCCCTGAGGACCGCGAGGCCGCCGTCCTTCGAGTACGCGTGCTCGACGCTGCGGATGCAGCCGTTCTCGGCGTCGTCGTCCAGGGCCTCCCAGCGCTCGGACTGGGAGAAGGCCTCGGCGGAGCGGACGCAGCCGGGTGCCGCGTGCCACAGCTCCACGGCCTCCGGGGACGGGGAGCCGCCCCGGACGTCCCAGGTCTTCAGCCAGTCGGACAGGGAGGGGCTGTGGACCGCGTGGACGTCCTCGTTGAGCAGGCCCGCGCGGTGCAGTTCGCCGAGCAGGGCGGGGATGCCGCCGGCGCGGTGCACGTCCTCCATGTAGTACGTGCGGTTCTTCGCGACGTTGGGCGCGACCTTGGCGAGGCAGGGGACGCGGCGGGAGACGGCGTCGATCTGCTCCAGGCCGAAGGGGACGCCCGCCTCCTGGGCCGCGGCCAGCAGGTGCAGGATCGTGTTCGTGGAGCCGCCCATCGCGATGTCCAGGGCCATCGCGTTCTCGAAGGCCTGGAAGGTGGCGATGTTGAGCGGCAGGACCGTGTCGTCGTCCTGCTCGTAGTAGCGGCGGGTGAGGTCCATGACCGTACGGGCCGCGTTCTCGTACAGCGCCCTGCGGGCCGTGTGGGTGGCGAGGACCGAGCCGTTGCCGGGCAGGGAGAGACCGATGGCCTCGGTCAGGCAGTTCATCGAGTTGGCGGTGAACATGCCGGAACAGCTGCCGCAGGTCGGACAGGCGTTCTCCTCGATGCGGAGGATGTCCTCGTCGGAGATCTTGTCGTTGACGGCGTCGGAGATCGCGTCGACCAGGTCGAGGGTGCGGACCGTGCCGTCGACCAGCGTGGCGCGGCCGGACTCCATCGGGCCGCCGGAGACGAAGACCGTCGGGATGTTCAGGCGCAGGGCCGCCAGCAGCATGCCCGGGGTGATCTTGTCGCAGTTGGAGATGCAGACCAGGGCGTCGGCGCAGTGGGCCTCGACCATGTACTCGACCGAGTCGGCGATCAGGTCGCGGGAGGGCAGCGAGTACAGCATGCCGCCGTGGCCCATGGCGATGCCGTCGTCCACGGCGATCGTGTTGAACTCGCGCGGGATGCCGCCCGCCTCCTTGATCGCCTCGCTGACGATCCGGCCGACCGGCTGCAGGTGGGTGTGGCCCGGCACGAACTCGGTGAAGGAGTTGGCGACCGCGATCACGGGCTTCCGGCCGATGTCCGCACCGGGTACACCGGAGGCGCGCATAAGGGCGCGGGCGCCCGCCATGTTGCGGCCGTGGGTGACTGTGCGGGACCTCAGCTCGGGCATCGTCGCTCGCTCCTTCGAAGACCATCCGCCAGAGAGTTCTGACTCTCTCCGAGCGTACGCCGCCCCTCCAAGGACTGGACAAGGTTGTCCGGAATGCGGGACGCGCGTTTCACGAACCGCCTGCTTCAGGGCTGCGTCAGATGGCCCTGCACCACCGGCGCGACCCGCGCGATGATCTGCTCCAGGTCCGCCGACGCCAGCGGCTCCAGCTTGATGACGTAGCGCATCATCGCCGTGCCCACCAGCTGCGCGGCCGCCAGCTCGGCCCGTAGCTCCGCGTCCGGCAGGTCCAGCTGGGCGGAGATGCGGCGCAGCAGCTGGGAGGCGACGAGACGGCGGAAGACGGCGGCCGCGGTGTCGTTGTTCACGGCGGAGCGGAGGATCGCGAGGAGGGGCGCACGGGTCGCGGGGTTCTCCCAGACGCCGAGGACGAAGCGGGTCAGCCGCTCCCCCACCCCGTCCAGGGGACCGGCGGCCACCGCGTCGGGGGCGTTCAGGGCGGGGGCGAAGGCGACCGCGACGGCCGCTTCGAAGACCTGTTCCTTGGTGCCGAAGTAGTGGTGGACGAGCGCCGGGTCGACCCCGGCGGCCTTGGCGATGCCGCGTACGGACGTCTTCTCGTAGCCGTGCTCGGAGAACTCCTCGCGGGCCGCCGTCAGGATGCGGTCCCGGGTGTCCGCCGACTCCGTGCGCGGCGGACGGCCGCGGCGGCGGGCTCCGGTCGCGCCGGTCATCGCCGGGGCACCTTCACGGCCGAGGCCAGGTGCTTGCGGGTGAAGGCCAGGGCCTCGGCGAGGTCGGCCTCGCGCTCGGCGCTCGACATCGCCCGCCGGGTGTTGACCTCGATCACGACGTGACCGTCGAAGCCGCCGCGCCCGAGGCGCTCCAGCAGCTCGGCGCAGGGCTGGGTGCCGCGGCCGGGGACCAGGTGCTCGTCCTTGGCCGAGCCGCGGCCGTCGGCGAGGTGGATGTGCCCGAGCCGGTCGCCCATGCGGTCGATCATGTCCAGCGCGTCGGTGCGGGCCGTCGCGGTGTGGCTGAGGTCGATCGTGAAGTGCCGGTAGTCGTCCTTGGTGACGTCCCAGTCGGGCGCGTACGCCAGCATCTCGCGGTCGCGGTAGCGCCACGGGTACATGTTCTCGACGGCGAACCGCACGTCCGTCTCGTTCGCCATCCGCCAGATCCCGGAGACGAAGTCGCGGGCGTACTGCCGCTGCCAGCGGAAGGGCGGGTGCACGACGACGGTGGAGGCGCCCAGCTTCTCGGCGGCCGCCCGGGCCCGCTGGAGCTTGACCCAGGGGTCGGTGGACCAGACCCGCTGGGTGATCAGCAGGCAGGGGGCGTGGACGGCCAGGATCGGGATGCCGTGGTAGTCGGACAGGCGGCGCAGGGCCTCGATGTCCTGGCTGACCGGATCGGTCCACACCATGACCTCGACGCCGTCGTAACCGAGGCGCGCGGCGGTCTCGAAAGCCGTCGCGGTCGACTCCGGATACACGGAGGCCGTGGACAGCGCGATGCTCACGTCCGTTGGTTCAGCCACGTCCGTCACCTTACGGGGTCGAGTGGTGCGGATGTGGGGTGCCTATTCGCCGTTGTGACGTTCGCCATTTGCGGGTGCGGGCGCGCTGCGGCTCGCCGCACACCCCCGTCCCGTGGGCACTCAGTCCGAACCCATGTGATCGAGGCGCCGCAGGATCACGCCCTCCCGCAGCGCCCACGGGCAGATCTCCAGGCTCTCCACGCCGAACAGGTCCATCGCGCCCTCGGCCACCAACGCGCCCGCCAGGAGCTGGCCGGCTCGGCCGTCCGACACGCCCGGTAGTTCGGAGCGCTGCTGCGTGGACATGCCGGACAGGCGGGGGACCCACGCCTCCAGGGACTCGCGCTTGAGCTCGCGCTGGACGTAAAGCCCGTCGGCGCTGCGGGCGGCACCGGCGATACGGGCCAGCTGCTTGAAGGTCTTGGAGGTGGCGACCACGTGGTCGGGGGCACCGAAGCGGCTGAACTCGCCGACCGTCCGGGCTATCTGCGCGCGGACGTGGCGGCGCAGGGCCCGGACGTCCTCGGGGTCGGGCGGGTCACCGGGCAGCCAGCCGGCGGTGAGGCGGCCGGCGCCGAGCGGCAGGGAGACGGCGGTGTCCGGCTCCTCGTCGATGCCGTAGGCGATCTCGAGTGAGCCGCCGCCGATGTCCAGGACCAGCAGTTTTCCGGCGGACCAGCCGAACCAGCGGCGGACGGCGAGGAAGGTGAGCCGGGCCTCCTCCTCGCCGGTGAGGACCTGGAGTCGTACGCCGGTCTCCTCTTCCACGCACGCGAGGACGTCGTCGGCGTTGGTGGCCTCCCGGACCGCGGAGGTCGCGAACGGAAGCAGGTCCTCGACACCCTTGTCCTCGGCGGCCTGGAGCGCCTCGTGCACGACGTCGATCAGCTGGTGGATGCCGTGGTCGCCGATGGCACCGCTGTCGTCGAGCAGCTGGGCGAGCCGTAGTTCGGCCTTGTGCGAATGCGCGGACAGCGGGCGCGCGCCAGGGTGGGCGTCCACCACCAGCAGATGCACCGTGTTCGAACCCACGTCCAGGACACCGAGTCTCATGTACGGAACGCTACTGCCAGATCCAACGTCCTCGGTCCTCGGAGCGGCCCCGGGCCACTTACCCTGAAGGCGTGCCAAAGACGAAAAAGGCGAACTCCGGGAAAGCTGTAAAGACGGACAAGGCGGGCAAGGCCGCCAAATCCGCCAAGGTGTCGAAGGTGAGCGACGAGCAGGGGCTCGACTTCGCGCGCGCGTGGGTGGAGTTCCCTGATCCGGCGGACGACGAGCAGGTCTTCCGCTGCGATCTGACATGGCTGACCTCTCGCTGGAACTGCATCTTCGGCAGCGGCTGCCAGGGCATCCAGGCCGGCCGCGCGGACGACGGGTGCTGCACGCTGGGTGCTCACTTCTCCGACGAGGACGACGAGAAGCGGGTCGCCGAGCACGTGGCCCGGCTCACTCCGGAGCTCTGGCAGAACCACGACGAGGGCACCCGGAACGGCTGGATCTCCGAGGACGACGAGGGGTCCCGGCAGACCCGGCCCTTCCAGGGCTCGTGCATCTTCCAGAACCGTCCCGGCTTCGCGGCCGGCGCGGGCTGCTCGCTGCACATCCTGGCCCTGAAGGAGGGCCGGGAGCCGCTGGAGACCAAGCCGGACGTGTGCTGGCAGCTGCCGATCCGGCGGACCTACGACTGGATCGACCGGCCGGACGACACGCGCGTGCTGCAGGTGTCGATCGGCGAGTACGACCGCAGGGGCTGGGGCCCGGGCGGCCACGACCTGCACTGGTGGTGCACGTCGGCGACCTCGGCGCACGGCGCGGGCGAGCCGGTCTACGTCTCCTACCGGGCCGAGCTGACCGAGCTCATGGGCCCGGCGGGCTACGACCGCCTGGTCGAGCTGTGCGAGCAGCGGCTGGCGTCGCAGCTGCCGCTGGTGGCAACGCACCCGGCGGATCCGGCGCCGCGCTCCTAGGGGCCGCCCGGCGGATCAGGCCGGCTCCGGGCAACCGCAGTACCCAGTGCCGACCGGAAAGGTTCACCGGCTCGCGACGCCCGGCACGGCACCTCGCCGCGTTGTCGCATCACCCGGGCACGTCCCGTACGCGGGCGATGCTCCGCCTTGCGATGCTCCCCACTGCCTGAACGGCATGGGGGGGTGACCCCAGCACCGGACGCCGCGAGGTTTCCGGCACACCTTTCCGGCCACCGCACTACTAGCTGTCCGCCGGGCTCGGGCTGCCGTCATCGGTGGGCGGGGGTGACGAGCTCGGCGGCTCGGACGGGGTCGGGTCGGTGGGGCTGGGGCTCGGGTCGGTCGGGGGCGGGGACTGGCTGGTCGGCGGGTCCGTGGGCGTCGAGGGCGGCGAACTCGGGTGGGGACCGGGTGCCGGGGGCAGGGTCGAGGGGCCGCTCGGGGCGGTGCCGTAGCCGTCGATGGAGACCACTGCGCCGGCCGGTGAGATCGCCACCTGTGCGTGCCAGTGGCCGGACGGCTCGCGCAGATGGTCGACGTACACCTTGATCGTCAACGTGTCGCCGGGGGCGAGGGTTCCCGTGGACCGGCTGAGGTAGAGCCAGGCCGCCGAGGTGGAGGCGGACCAGCGGACCGGACCGGAACCGGATGCGGTGAGGGTGACGAGCGTGGTGTCGCCGTCGTTGCCCGCGCTGACCGCGAGCTGTCCTGCACCCTTCCGGCCTCCTCCCTTGACGCTGACGACCTCGACGGAGACATCCGGCCTGCCGTTCTTGCCGAGACCGCCGCCGGGCTTCACGCTGGCGTTTCCCGCGTTCTCGTAGCCGCCCGCGGTGTCGCTGCCGAGCGCGTCGGGGCCCTGCGCCTCGCGCGCGGTGGCCGCGCGGCCGTCCTCGTCGGCGGTCGGCGTGCCCCGGTAGGCGGCCCACAGGGCGAGCACGGGTGCCGCGACGACGGTGGCGACGACGGTGGTGGTGACAGCACGCGCCCGCAGGCGGTCCCGCCGGGCCGCGTGGTCCTTGGGGTCCATCGGGAAGCCGCGCCGGTCGAAACGGGGCACGGCCGCGCCCCGCGCGCGCGGGTGGTGCGCGAGGGCGGCGTGCAGGGCCGCGCGGGGCGCCTCCAGGACAGGCAGCTCGGCCGGGGTGACCGTGGCGCCGGGCCAGCGGCCGGGCACGGCACACGCGGCGGTACGGCGGCAGCGCGGGCAGTCGTCGACGTGCCGGACCAGCTCACGGCGCAGGGCCGTACTGAGGACCAGCCGGCTGTCTCCGGTGAGGTGGGCCACGCTCGGACAGCCGCCGGCCTCGACCACGGCGAGCGCGGCACGGGTGCGCTCGACCTCGCAGGCCGCGGAGGACAGCAGCTCCCGGGCGGCCGCGGGCGCCATACCGAGGACGGCGGCGACCTCGTGGGCGTCCAGGTGGTGGCGGACGGCGAGCTCCAGGGCCTCGCGCTGCTCGGGGGTGGTGCCGGCCGCCTCCGGCCAGGCGAGCAGGGCGAGTTCGCGGCGCCGCTGTTCCTGGACCTCCGGGGAGACGGACGGATCGGGTGTCTGGTGGGCGGCTGCGGGACGGCCCGCCGCGTGGGTGGCCTGACGTTTCTGCTTGGCTTCGGCGAGCCCCCGCAGGCACGCCCAGCGGGCCAGCGCGTACAGCCAGGCCCTGCGGTCGGCGGCCTGGGGGACACGCTGCCCGCGCCGCTCCGCCAGCGCCAGGACGTCCCCGAGGGCGGCGGTGGCCGCGTCGTGGTCGCACAGCACCGACAGGCAGTAGGTGAACAGACCGTCCAGGTACGGCTCGTAGCGCGCCGGCGACCGCTGGGCGAGCGTGCGCGCGGCGGCTCGATCGCGCGCCTCCCGGTGCGCTCGGTGTGCGCCGGTGGTGCGGGTCGTGGTCTGAGAACTGCTGCTCATCACCCGTGCGACCGTAGGCGGCGGCAGAGTGTCCCTTCTTGTACCTTGAGCACTTTTAATCCGTACGGGTGAAACGATCCCTCATAAGGGGACAGAAACCCTTCATTCCGTGGCTCGAACCCCATGGGTCATGGCCGATACCGGATCACCCACATGCGCCCCGGGCGGACGTTGTCAGTGCCGCGGGCTACGGTTTCCGCATGGCTGCCCGTACCAAGACCACCAAGGACCGACCGTCCTACCGCTGCACCGAGTGCGGCTGGCAGACGGCCAAGTGGCTCGGCCGCTGCCCCGAGTGCCAGGCCTGGGGCACGGTCGAGGAGTACGGCACCCCCGCGGTCCGTACAACGGCGCCGGGCCGCGTCACCAGCTCCGCGCTGCCCATCGGACAGGTCGACGGCCGGCAGGCCACCGCCCGCTCGACCGGCGTACCGGAGCTGGACCGGGTGCTCGGCGGTGGGCTGGTGCCCGGCGCGGTCGTGCTGCTCGCGGGCGAGCCCGGGGTCGGCAAGTCCACCCTGCTGCTGGACGTGGCCGCCAAGGCGGCGAGCGAGGAGCACCCGACCCTCTATGTGACCGGCGAGGAGTCGGCGAGCCAGGTCCGCCTGCGCGCCGACCGCATCCGCGCCCTCGACGACCACCTGTATCTGGCCGCCGAGACCGATCTGGCCGCCGTCCTCGGCCACTTGGACGCGGTGAAGCCGTCCCTGCTGGTCCTCGACTCGGTGCAGACGGTGGCCTCCCCGGAGATCGACGGCGCGCCGGGCGGCATGGCCCAGGTCCGCGAGGTGGCCGGCGCGCTGATCCGCGCCTCCAAGGAGCGCGGGATGTCGACGCTGCTGGTGGGCCACGTCACCAAGGACGGCGCGATCGCCGGCCCCCGGCTGCTGGAGCACCTGGTGGACGTCGTCCTGCACTTCGAGGGCGACCGGCACGCGCGGCTGCGCCTGGTACGGGGCGTGAAGAACCGCTACGGCGCCACGGACGAGGTCGGCTGCTTCGAACTGCACGACGAGGGCATCACGGGCCTTGCCGACCCGAGCGGGCTCTTCCTGACCCGTCGTGACGCACCGGTGCCCGGCACCTGTCTGACAGTCACCCTGGAGGGTCGCCGCCCGCTGGTGGCGGAGGTGCAGGCGCTGACCGTGGACTCCCAGATCCCCTCCCCCCGCCGGACCACCTCGGGCCTGGAGACCTCCCGAGTGTCGATGATGCTCGCGGTGCTGGAGCAGCGCGGCCGGATCAGCGCGCTCGGCAAGCGGGACATCTACTCGGCGACGGTGGGTGGCGTGAAGCTGTCGGAACCGGCCGCCGACCTCGCGATCGCCCTCGCCCTGGCCTCGGCCGCCAGTGACACTCCTCTCCCCAAGAACCTCGTCGCGATCGGCGAGGTGGGTCTGGCCGGCGAGGTGAGACGGGTCACGGGCGTGCAGCGCAGGCTCACCGAGGCCCACCGGCTGGGCTTCACGCACGCGCTGGTGCCGGGCGATCCGGGCAAGGTCCCGCCCGGGATGAAGGTCCTGGAAGTCGCCGACATGGGGGACGCGCTCAGGGTCCTGCCGCGCTCCCGTCGCCGAGAGGCCCCACGGGAGGCGGAGGACCGCCGGTAGACTTTGCCCAGGTGTCGCCCGTCCGTACGAACCGAGTGCGCACGAAGGCAGTGCCCAGAACCTGCGACCGGAGGAGTGCAGTGGCAGCCAACGACCGGGCAGGAGCTCCCGGAAAGTCCGGTGGGAGTGCCGGTACCGATGGCCTGATGCGCGCCTCGCTGAGCGCCGTGGCTCCCGGCACGCCCCTGCGTGACGGTCTGGAGCGGGTCCTCCGCGGCAACACCGGCGGACTCATCGTCCTGGGCTCCGACAAGACGGTCGAGGCGATGTGCACGGGCGGTTTCGTCCTGGACGTCGAATTCACCGCCACCCGGCTGCGCGAGCTGTGCAAGCTGGACGGCGGCATCGTGCTCTCCTCCGACCTGTCGAAGATCCTGCGGGCCGGCGTGCAGCTGCTCCCGGATCCCACGATCCCGACGGAGGAGACGGGCACCCGGCACCGCACCGCCGACCGCGTCTCGAAGCAGGTCGGATTCCCGGTGGTCTCCGTCTCCCAGTCCATGCGGCTGATCGCGCTGTACGTCGACGGGCAGCGGCGCGTCCTGGAGGACTCGGCGGCCATCCTCTCCCGAGCGAACCAGGCGCTGGCCACCCTGGAGCGGTACAAGCTCCGGCTGGACGAGGTCGCGGGCACGCTGTCGGCGCTGGAGATCGAGGACCTGGTGACGGTCCGGGACGTGTCGGCCGTGGCCCAGCGTCTGGAGATGGTCCGGCGCATCGCCACCGAAATCGCCGAATACGTGGTCGAACTGGGCACCGACGGTCGACTTCTGGCCCTCCAGCTGGAGGAGTTGATCGCCGGCGTGGAGCCCGACCGCGAGCTGGTCGTCCGGGACTACGTTCCCGAGCCCACGGCGAAGCGCTCCCGCACGGTGGAGGAGGCGCTGTCCGAACTGGACGCCCTCAGCCACGCGGAGCTCCTCGAACTCGGCACGGTGGCGCGCGCACTGGGCTACACGGGTTCTCCCGAGACCCTCGACTCGGCGGTGTCCCCGCGGGGCTTCCGGCTGCTGGCGAAGGTACCGCGTCTGCCGGGTGCGATCATCGACCGCCTGGTGGACCACTTCGGCGGCCTTCAGAAGCTGCTGGCCGCGAGCGTGGACGACCTCCAGACGGTGGACGGAGTCGGCGAGGCCCGGGCGAGAAGTGTGCGGGAAGGACTGTCGCGCCTGGCCGAGTCGTCGATTCTGGAGCGGTACGTCTGATGAGGTGCCGCAGCGGCCGTACGGCGCTCTGCGAGTAGCCGCACAGCCGGGCCGCCGCCGGGGGCACGGGCGGACACGGCGGCGCCCTTCGGCGAGGCGGGCGAAGACCCACCCCCGCCCGGTCGCAGCCTGGCTCGGCTAGTCCGCCGACAGCACGAACGATGCCTGGGCCTTCGCGAAGCCCGGCGCCTTGGCCTCCAGCAGATACGTCCCCGGCTTCGCCGACCCCGCCGCAGGAGTCGCACACTGCGGAGCACTCGGCTTGCGGTCCCACTTCACGTCGTAGGCGATGCTCTGCCCCGCGGGCACCCGGAACACCAGGCTCGCGGCGCCCTTCGGGCAGTCGGCCGAGGACCAGTAGTCGTCACTGCTGTCCGCCGGCGTGATCGTCAACACGGCGCTCTTCGGCCCGAGATCGACCTTGCAGTCGCCGGACGACGTGTTCTTCGCGGTGAGTTCGAACGTCGGTGTCTGGTCCGGCGAGTAGGAGTTGTGCAGGCTGCGCAGGCTCAACGTGGCCGTTCCAGCGGTGCAGTTGGGCAGCGAGGAGGACGCCGGCAGCACGTCGCCCGTACCGACGTTGCCGCCACCCGAACCCGAACCCGCATCCGAACCGCCCTCGGCCCCCGACGCCCCGGAGCCGCCCTTGCCGTCCGAACCCGAACCGTCGGCCGCCCCGGAGCCGCTCCCACCGGAGCCCCCGCCCCCGGAATCGTCGCGCCCACCCGGGTGTTGGCTGATCGCGGACCCGGACGGGGAGGGCCCCGGCGTGATCGTGGACGCGGGATTCTTGCCGTTGGGCCCGTCGGCGCCGTTCTTGCCGCCCCCGCCGCCGGACGTCACGATCCAGGTGATCACCAGCGCCAACAGGGCGACCGCGGACAGCAGTACGGCCCTCCGTCGCCAGTAGATGGAGGAGGGAAGCGGCCCGACCGGATTGCGCAGAGATCCCACGGCGCAAACTGTACGAGAGATCGGCACGCTTGCTTGCGCCACCCGCCGCCCGGAGCCCAACTTTTCCGGATCATCATCCCGGCAACTGTCCGAGGCGAAAGGACCCTTCACGCACCGCAACCCGACGCAACGCTCCGCAATCGCGCGGTCGCCGACCATGCCCGCCCGACCCGTGGCAGGATCGGAAGGCCATGACTGAGAAGCTCCACACCCCCGTGATCTCCTGGTTCGACGCGCACGCCCGCGACCTCCCCTGGCGCCGCCCGGAGGCGGGCCCGTGGGGCGTCATGGTCAGCGAGTTCATGCTCCAGCAGACCCCCGTGAGCCGCGTCCTGCCCGTCTACGAGCAGTGGCTGACCCGCTGGCCGCGCCCCGCCGACCTCGCAGGGGAGGCTCCCGGGGAAGCGGTGCGCGCCTGGGGCCGGCTCGGCTACCCGCGCCGCGCCCTGCGTCTGCACGGCGCCGCGGTCGCCATAAAGGAGCGGCACGGCGGGGACGTGCCGACGGACCACGCGCAGCTGCTGGCGCTGCCCGGCATCGGTGAGTACACGGCCGCGGCGGTGGCCTCCTTCGCGTACGGGCAGCGGCACCCGGTGCTGGACACGAACGTGCGCCGGGTCCTGGCACGCGCGGTGACGGGGGTGCGGTACCCGCCGAACGCCACCACGGCCGCCGAGCGTCGCCTGGCCCGCGAACTGCTGCCCGAGGACGAGAAGACCGCCGCCCGCTGGGCCGCCGCGTCGATGGAGCTGGGCGCCCTGGTGTGCACGGCGAAGAACGAGGGCTGTCACCGCTGCCCGATCGCCGCGCAGTGCGCCTGGCGGCTGGCGGGCAAGCCGGAGCACGAGGGGCCGCCGCGCCGCGGGCAGACGTACGCGGGCACGGACCGCCAGGTACGCGGCAAGCTGCTGGCCGTGCTGCGGGAGGCGCACGCGCCGGTGCCGCAGTCGGTGTTGGACCGGGTGTGGCACGAGCCGGTGCAGCGCGCCCGCGCGCTCGACGGACTCGTCACGGACGGTCTCGTGGAGCCGCTGCCCGGCGGTCTGTACCGACTGCCACTGACCTGACGTACAGACAAGTCACAGCCGCTGGGCCCTCGTTGCGCACCACCCTGCCCAACAAAGCGCCCCATAAGGGGACATAGTCACCACCCCCTTTACCCCCCACCTACTTCCGTTACACAACCGACGGACAGCCGATTGCTAGCCGCAGGCTGCTCCGCACAGCCCCGTGACAACCGCTCCGTAACTTCTTACTCGTGCCCGGCAGACCACGGCACAGCGGGACAGCGGGACTTCGGGCGTGAGCCGGAGTACACGGGGAACGGAGGCGGTTGATCATGGCGCACGGCGAGGTGCTCGAGTTCGAGGAGTACGTCCGCACTCGGCAGGACGCGTTGCTGCGCAGCGCCCGCCGGCTGGTTCCGGACCCGGTCGATGCCCAGGACCTCCTCCAGACCGCGCTGGTGCGGACGTACGGCCGCTGGGAGGGCATCGCCGACAAGCGGCTCGCGGACGCCTATCTGCGCCGGGTGATGATCAACACCCGTACCGAGTGGTGGCGGGCTCGCAAGCTGGAGGAGGTCCCGACCGAGCAGCTGCCGGACGCGTCCGTGGACGACTCCACCGAGCAGCACGCCGACCGGGCCCTGCTGATGGACATCATGAAGGTGCTCGCTCCCAAGCAGCGCAGCGTCGTGGTGCTGCGACACTGGGAGCAGATGTCCACCGAAGAGACGGCCGCGGCCCTCGGCATGTCGGCCGGTACGGTCAAGAGCACGCTGCACCGGGCGCTCGCCCGGCTCCGCGAGGAGCTGGAGGCCCGCGATCTGGACGCACGCGCGCTGGAGCGTGAGGAGCGGGAGCGTTGCGCGGCCTGACCGGGGCCGGGCCCAGGGGGGCCCGAGGCAGTACACAGGCGGTGATCGCGGCGGCGGCCGCGCTCGCCGCCCTCGCCCTTTTCGTCGCCGCCTGCGGCACCGGGGGGACGGGCGCGCGGGACGAGGGCCCGGCGCACGCCTCCGCGGTGGCGGGCGCCGTCGCCTCACCGGTGCCGAGTCCCTCCGACTCCTACCGGCGTGTGGATGCCGTGGCGCTGGTGAAGCGGGATCCCGCGGTGTCGGTCGCGGTCAAGCGGGAGCTGAAGCCGTGCAGCGGCGACGACTACCCCGTCGACGTCTCCTACGGCGACCTGACCGACGGCTCGGTGGACGACGTCGTCGTCAACGTGCTGACCTGCGCCGACGCCGTCGGCATCGGCTCGTATGTGTACCGGGACGACGACGGCGCGTACAAGAATGTCTTCAAGAGCGAGGAGTCCCCGGTCTACGCGGAGATCGAGGAGGGCGTCCTGTCGGTGACCAAGCAGTTCTACCGGAAGGGCGACCCCATCTCGAGTCCGTCCGGCGAGGACGTGATCCCCTACCGGTGGAAGGCGGGGCGGTTCGTCCAGGGCAAGGGCGTCCACAGGTTCTACAGCAATGCCGTCGGCGGGGACCCGACGCCCACACCGGACAACTGACCGACCACATCACCGAGGACTGAGAGCACCGGGATGGCAGACCAGACCCATGTCCTGTTCGTCGAGGACGACGACGTCATCCGCGAGGCCACGCAGCTCGCCCTGGAGCGGGACGGCTTCGCGGTGACGGCCATGCCCGACGGCCTTTCGGGCCTGGAGGCGTTCCGCGCGAACCGGCCGAACATCGCGCTGCTGGACGTCATGGTCCCGGGTCTGGACGGGGTCAGCCTGTGCCGTCGTATCCGGGACGAGTCGACCGTGCCGGTGATCATGCTCTCGGCGCGCGCCGACTCCATCGACGTCGTCCTCGGCCTGGAGGCGGGCGCGGACGACTACGTGACCAAGCCGTTCGACGGTGCCGTCCTGGTCGCCCGGATCCGGGCGGTACTGCGCCGCTTCGGCCACGCCGGCTTGGCCGCGCACGCGGAGGTGTCCCCCTCGCACCTGAACGGCGGCCCGCTGACCTTCGGCGACCTGGAGATCGACACCGAGGGCATGGAGGTGCGCCGGGCCGGGCTGCCGGTGGCGCTCACCCCGACCGAGATGCGGCTGCTGCTGGAGTTCTCCGGTGCGCCCGGCACTGTGCTCTCCCGCGACAAGCTGCTGGAGCGGGTGTGGGACTACGGCTGGGGCGGGGACACCCGGGTCGTCGACGTCCATGTGCAGCGGCTGCGGCAGAAGATCGGCCAGGACCGCATCGAGACGGTCCGCGGCTTCGGCTACAAGTTGAAGGCCTGAGCGGGGCAGGGGCATGCGGGGGATCATTCGACACCCGGTCCGGCGCGTGGAACGCGCGGGCCTGCGCACCGGGCTCAGATGGAAGCTCAGCGCGGCGATCGCGCTGGTCGCCGGGCTCGTGGCGATTGCGCTCAGCCTGGTCGTGCACAACGCCGCCCGGGTCTCGATGCTGGACAACGCGCGCGACCTGGCCAACGAGCGTGTCCAGGTCGCCCAGGGCAACTACGAGCGGTACAAGCGGACCAACCTCCCCGACATCAAGATCGACGATCCCGAGCTGCCGGCCGCCCTGCGCGAGAAGGTCCAGGAGGGCCGCCGGGCCAGCGACGTCTCGGAGCACGGCGGAGGACCGCCGGACATCTGGGCGGCCGTACCGGTCAAGGACGGTCATGTGCTGTCCCTGCACAGCCGCTTTCCGGACCGTTCCACGGACGTGATGAAGGACCTCGACCAGGCCCTGATCATCGGGTCCATCGCGGTCGTGATGGGCGGCAGCGCGCTCGGCGTGCTGATCGGCGGGCAGTTGTCGCGGCGGCTGCGCAAGGCGGCGGCCGCCGCGGGCCAGGTCGCCAAGGGGGAGACCGACGTACGGGTGCGGGAGGCCATCGGCGGCGTCGTACGGGACGAGACCGACGATCTCGCGCGCGCGGTGGACGCCATGGCGGACGCGCTGCGGCAGCGCCTGGAGGCCGAGCGGCGGGTCACCGCCGACATCGCGCACGAGCTGCGCACCCCGGTGACGGGCCTGCTCACGGCCGCCGAACTCCTGCCCCCCGGCCGCCCGACGGAACTGGTCCTGGACCGGGCGAAGGCGATGCGCACCCTCGTCGAGGACGTCCTGGAGGTGGCCCGGCTGGACGGCGCCTCGGAACGGGCCGAGCTGCAGGACATCATGCTGGGCGAGTTCGTGGCCCGGCGCGTGGCCGCCAAGGACCCGGACATCGTCGTACGGGTGGTGCACGAGTCGGAGCTCACCACCGATCCGCGCCGCCTCGAGCGGGTGCTGTTCAACCTCCTCGCCAACGCCGCCCGGCACGGCAGACCGCCGATCGAGGTCACCGTCGAGGGCCGGGTCATCCGGGTCCGCGACCACGGCCCCGGTTTCCCCGAGGAACTCCTCGCCGAGGGCCCGAGCCGCTTCCGCACCGGCAGCATGGACCGCGCGGGCCAGGGTCACGGCCTGGGCCTGACGATCGCGGCCGGCCAGGCCCGGGTGCTGGGCGCCCGCCTGACCTTCCGCAACGTACGGTCCGCCGGTGCCCCCGCCCACATCCCGGCCGAGGGCGCGGTGGCCGTCCTCTGGCTCCCGGAACACGCCCCCACCAGCACGGGCAGCTACCCGCTGCTGCCGCTGTCCGGGGGCACCGCCTGAGGTTCCGACAGCGGGTCGCCGGTGCCCAGGGGGGTCCGACAGTTCGGCAGTCGGTGTGCACCGGTGTGGTCAGCGGGCGAGGACATCCGCGAACTTGCGGCCCTCCACCACCGGATAGCCGAAGTCCGTCGCGTTGAAGGAGGTTGCGTACGACGTCGTCAGGCCCGAGGTCGTGCCGCGCAGCACCCACGCCGCCCCGTCGTCGTACCCTCCGGGCACCACGTCCTCGCCGAACGCGCCGATCGCCAGGTCAGCCCTGCCGTTGCCGTTGATGTCGCGCAGGCGCAGCGAGGAGCCGAAGTGGTCACCGGCCTCGGCGGCGCCCGGTACGCCCGGCGTGGCCTGATGGAAGGAGCGGGCCCCGCTCGTGGTCAGTCCGGCCGAACTGCCCCTGAGAAACACGACGTTGCCGACGTTCCGGTGGCCGTCGACGTCCTCGTACGAGGCGCCGACCGCGAGGTCCGCGTAGCCGTCGCCGGTCGCGTCGCCCACCGCAACGGCGGCGCCGAAGTAGTCGTAGCTCTCGTCGGTTCCCGGTACACCCGGGCTGGCCTGGGTGTATGTCCCGCCCGTGGCGGGCAGTCCGGCCGCCTTGCCGTACCGCACAGTGAACGAACCGCCGTTGGGCACATCGGTGTTCCCGGTGACCAGGTCGTCATATCCGTCGCCGTTGATGTCTCCCGCCGCGACGGCCCGGTCCCAGGCGGCGCCGCCCGCGGCGCTGCCCTCGGCCAGCACCGAGTAGGAGGAGCCGATGTCGCCGGGACCGCCGCGGAGCAGGCCCACGTACTTGCCCGTGATGGTGCCGGTGCTGTCCGTGCGCCGGCCGTGCAGGACGAAGTCGCTGCCGTCGGTACCGGAGAAGTGACCGGCGACGACACCGTCCAGGCGGACGTTCTCGGGCAGGAACCCCACCTCCGGCGCCAGCGCACCGTCCTGCGTGGGCTTCCCCTCGGCGTACCACCAGAAGGTGTTGGCACCGACGACGACCAGGTTGCCGGTGCCGTCGCCGTCGAGGTCGGCGAAGGCGGCGCCCGTCCCGAACCCGAAGGCCTCGGCGTTCGGGGCGGTGAGCACGGTGCCGCCGGACGTGAACGGCTTCACTCCGCCCCAGACGATGGTCACCGAGCCGCTCGGCTTACCCGTGATCTGCTCGGAGGGAGCGCCGACGATCAGGTCGGCGTAGCCGTCGCCGTCGACGTCACCGCTGGTGACGTTCTCGCCGAACTGGTCCTCGGACTCCGAGGTACCGGGAACGCCCGGGGTGTTCTGGGTGATGTTCACCGACCGGGCGGGGCTGACGCCGGAAGACGAGCCGAAGAGGACGGTGACCGTGCCACCGCTCGCCTTGGGCGTGCCGATGGCGAGATCGCGATAGCCGTCACCGTTGAAGTCGTCCCACAGCCCGGAGGGCGCCGCAGCGGCACCGGGAGCACCCAGCCCCGTAAGGGCAAGAGCAGCAGCGGCCACCACGGCGAAGGTACGTATGCGCAAATCATGCTCCCGTCGGTGAACCGAGGCTTCAGCGACATACGACACGAGTGGTGAACAAAGGGTTGTACACGACACAGCACAAGGTGAACGCGCGCTGCCCCCACCGCTACCGCGGTGGGCGGGCGTTCCTCCCCCAGCTACCGCTGGGAGGTCCCCCAGACGATGGGGGAACCTCCTCCCCGGCGCCTGGCCGGGCACGAAGAAGGCCCCCGGGGCGGACACCAGCCGGGGGCCTTCGGTTCGGGCAGTCGCTCAGACCGCCTCGATCACCGGCGCCGGAGCGGCTTCCGCGCTGTCCGCCGAGGACTTCTGCGGCCCGCCCTTGAGCGGAACCTCCTTCACGAACAGCGCGGCGACGAGCACGACCACCGCGATCACCGCGCCCAGCAGGAACGCCGAGTGCGTACCGGCGGACACCGCGTGCTGGTAGGCCTCCCGCGCCTGCACCGGCAGCTTCGCCAGGCTCGCCGCGTCCAGCTGGGCCGACTTCTCGGTGAGGTTCTTGCCCAGCGCGCCGGCCCGCTCCGCCATCACGTCCTGGACCCGGTGGTTGAACAGCGCGCCCATGATGGCCACACCGAAGGAGGAGCCGAGCGTACGGAACAGGGTGGTGGAGGAGGATGCCACGCCCATGTCCTTCATCTCCACGCTGTTCTGGGCCACCAGCATGGTGATCTGCATCAGGCAGCCCATGCCCGCGCCGAGCACGGCCATGTAGAGGCCGGAGGTCAGCCGCGTGGTGCCGGTGTCCATCAGCGACAGCAGGTACAGGCCGACGATCATCAGCACACCGCCGACGATCGGGAAGACCTTGTAACGGCCGCTGTTGGTGGTGACGCGCCCCGCCACCATCGAGGTCACCAGCATCGCGCCGAGCATCGGCAGGAGCAGCAGACCCGAGTTGGTCGCCGAGGCACCCTGCACCGACTGCTGGTACAGCGGCAGGAAGAGCGTGGCGCCGAACATCACGAAGCCGGTGACGAAGCCGATGAGGGACATCAGGGTGAAGTTGCGGCTGCGGAAGATGTGCAGCGGCAGCACCGGCTCGGAGGCCTTGGTCTGCCAGAACACGAACCCGACCAGCGTGGCCACGCCGATGCCGATCAGCTCCATGATCCGCGCGGAGGTCCAGGCGTACTCGGTGCCGCCCCAGGTGGTGACCAGCACGATGGAGGTGATGCCGACCGTCAGCAGCACGACGCCGACGTAGTCGATGCCCGCCTTGGCCCGCTTCTTCGGCAGGTGCAGCACGGCGGTGACCAGCGCCAGCGCCACGGCACCCAGCGGCAGGTTGATGTAGAAGGCCCAGCGCCAGCCCCAGTTGTCGGTGATCGTGCCGCCGACCAGCGGGCCGCCGATCATCGCCAGCGCCATGACGCCGGCCATCATGCCCTGGTACTTGCCACGCTCCCGCGGCGGAATGAGGTCACCGATGATCGCCATGACACCGACCATCAGACCGCCGGCGCCGAGCCCCTGAACGGCCCGGAACCCGATCAGCTGGCCCATGTCCTGGGCCATGCCGCTCAGCGCGGAGCCGATCAGGAAGATGACGATCGAGCTGAGGAAGGCGCCCTTGCGCCCGTACATGTCACCGAGCTTGCCCCAGACCGGGGTCGAGGCCGCGGTCGCGAGCGTGTACCCGGTCACCACCCAGGACAGGCGCTCCAGGCCACCCAGCTCGCCCACGATCGTCGGCATCGCCGTACCCACGATCATGTTGTCGAGCATCGCGAGCATCATCGCGATCATGAGCGCGAGCAGGACCACCCGTACGCTCTTCGGCTGTTTCTCCGGCCTCTCGGGCTTCGCCTGGCCCTTCACGGCCGCCTGCGTGTCCGCCATCTCTCCCACTCCCCCTGGCGACAGCTACTTACTTGCCGCCCGGCTAGTTCACTACACTGGGGAAGGTAACCTGTCACTAGCCGGGCGTCAAGTAAGTTTCCGCGGGAGCGCGAGGAGTACGAGGATGGGCGTCACCATGGACGGCACCAAGCAGCAGCGCCGCGGCAACACCCGCCAGCGCATCCAGGACGTGGCGCTCAACCTCTTCGCCGAGCAGGGCTACGAGAAGACCTCCCTGCGCGAGATCGCCGAGCTTCTCGACGTCACGAAAGCGGCCCTGTACTACCACTTCAGGACGAAGGAAGAGATCATCGTCAGCCTCTTCGAGGACCTGACGAAACCGATCGAGGAACTGATCGCGTGGGGCAGGACCCAGCCGCACACCCTGGAGACCAAGCACGAGCTGGTACGGCGCTACAGCCAGGCCCTGGCCGGCGCCGAGCCGCTCTTCCGCTTCATGCAGGAGAACCAGGCGACAGTGCGGGAACTGCGCATCGGCGACGCCTTCAAGGACCGCATGCGCGATCTCAGGGACATCTTCATCGACCCCGACGCACCCCTGGTCGAGCAAGTCCGCTGCATCAGCGCGATGTTCACGCTGCACGCCGGGATGTTCGTGATGCAGGACATCGAAGGCGACCTCGAGAAGAGGCGCGATGCCGTTCTCGAAGTCGCCCTGGACCTCGTCACGCAGGCGCACGAGGGCGCCCGCCGCGAGGGCTGACTCAGACCGTGACGCCGTGGGCGCGCAGGAAGTCGACCGGGTTGACCGCGGAGCCGTAGTTCGGGGTCGTCCGGATCTCGAAGTGCAGGTGCGGGCCGGTCGAGTTGCCGGTGCTGCCCGAGAGGGCGATGTGCTGGCCGGTCTTGACGATCTGGCCGACCTTGACGTCGATCCGGGACAGGTGCGCGTACTGCGAGTAGGTGCCGTTGCCGTGCTTGATGACGATGGCGTTGCCGTACGCGGGGCCGTCACCGGCGCCGTTGGGGCCGGCCTTGACGACAGTGCCGCCGTGCGCGGCGAGGACCTCGGTGCCGCTCGGCACGGCGAAGTCCTGGCCGCTGTGCTTGGCGACCCAGTGGCTGCCGGCCTGGGCGAAGCTCGCGGAGAGCGTGTACTTCTTCACCGGGTCGATCCAGCCGGCGGACGGCGCGGCGGCGCTCGCAACCCCGGCCCCCAGCACGGCCGTGGCGCCTACTCCGGCGGCCAGGACGGTCACGCGGTTGCGGAGCGAGGACGTACGGGAAGAGCGGGACATGAAGCGCTGGAACATGCGGGACCTCGTGGACTCGGGGACGGAACGGCCACCCGGCGCACAGACGTTCGCCGGTGGGACCCGTCATTGGTAACCCGAAACCCCATCCCTACCCAAATCCCCCATCTACGGCGTCAATTAGTACAGAAACCAGAAATCATCCGCTTCTTGACAGGGGCTCCACTCATGGACACGAGCCTCGAAGTCGGTGTTTTACGAGGGTTCCGGGGCGAAAATGCCCTTTTGTCCGTATAGAAAGTCCCACTATCAGGGTTAGTAACGGACATTTCGCCTGTGCGGCATATCACCGGCCTGCTAAACCGGCGGCCGGATAAATGTGACGCACACCTCTAGGCACCTACCCTCCAGTAACCCTACGGTTCCCCTCGCGCCACCCTCACCAAAGATCATGCCCCTGACAGTTCACCGTTCAGGCCGTGCAGCGTACGGACGTGAGAGGACCCCCACCGATGACCAGACGCCCCTGGGCGCGCCGCATATCCGTCACCGCCGTCTCCGTGGCCGCGCTCGCCGCGCTGGCCGCCCCCGCCGAGGCCGCCGGTACGGCCCCGAGCACGGGCAGCACCACCTCCGCCAAGGTCGACTACACCACCTGGCAGAAGGACTGCCAGACCGTCATGGACCAGGCCCTGCCGTACCTGAAGGACCGCATCGCGGCCGCCGGGCCCGGTGAGAAGCAGGCGATCGTCTTCGACATCGACAACACCACGCTGGAGACCGACTTCGGCTTCCGCTACCCGCAGCCGGCCAACAAGCCGGTGCTGAACGTCGCCAAGTACGCCCAGGAGCACGGCGTCTCGCTGTTCTTCGTCACGGCCCGCCCGGGCATCATCGAAGACCCCACCGAGTGGAACCTCGAGTACGACGGCTACGACGTCTCCGGTCTCTATGTCCGCGGCTTCTTCGACCTCTTCAAGGACGTCGCCGCCTACAAGACGGCCCAGCGCGCCGACATCGAGAACAAGGGCTACACGATCATCGCGAACATCGGGAACAGCGCCACCGACCTGTCGGGCGGCCACGCCGAGAAGACGTTCAAACTGCCGGACTACGACGGGCAGTTGTCGTAACCGGAGTCTTTCCGGGCATGCGAAAGGGGCCGGTGCCCGAAAGCACCGGCCCCTTTCACTCGATTCACCCGGTCGGGACGCTTACACGTCCTTGCTCAGGTTCGGCCCGGCACCGCCGGCCGCCTGCTCGATCGGCGGGACGTCGGGCAGCGCCGACTTCTCCTCACCCCGGAAGGTGAAGGTGGCGGCATCGCCCTCGCCCTCGGTGTCCACGACCACGATGTGACCGGGGCGCAGCTCGCCGAAGAGGATCTTCTCCGAGAGCGTGTCCTCGACCTCGCGCTGGATCGTGCGACGCAGCGGACGCGCGCCCAGCACCGGGTCGTAACCCTTCTTCGACAGCAGCTCCTTGGCGGACTGGGAGAGCTCGAGGCCCATGTCCCGGTCCTTCAGGCGCTCGTCCACCTTGCTGATCATCAGGTCGACGATCCGCAGGATGTCCTGCTGCGTCAGCTGCGGGAAGACGACCACGTCGTCGACGCGGTTGAGGAACTCGGGCCGGAAGTGCTGCTTGAGCTCGTCCTGGACCTTGTTCTTCATGCGCTCGTAGTTGGTCTTCGTGTCACCCGAAGCCGCGAAGCCCAGGTTGAAGCCCTTGGAGATGTCCCGGGTGCCGAGGTTGGTCGTCATGATGATGACCGTGTTCTTGAAGTCCACGACCCGGCCCTGGGAGTCGGTCAGGCGACCGTCCTCCAGGATCTGCAGCAGCGAGTTGAAGATGTCCGGGTGCGCCTTCTCGACCTCGTCGAAGAGGACGACGGAGAACGGCTTGCGGCGGACCTTCTCGGTCAGCTGGCCGCCCTCCTCGTAGCCCACGTAGCCGGGAGGCGAACCGAAGAGACGCGACACCGTGTGCTTCTCGCTGAACTCCGACATGTCGAGGGAGATCAGCGCGTCCTCGTCACCGAAGAGGAACTCGGCGAGCGCCTTGGACAGCTCGGTCTTACCGACACCGGACGGGCCGGCGAAGATGAACGAACCACCCGGACGCTTCGGGTCCTTCAGACCCGCACGCGTACGGCGGATCGCCTTCGACAGCGCCTTGACGGCGTCGACCTGGCCGATGACCCGCTTGTGGAGCTCGTCCTCCATGCGGAGCAGGCGGCTGGACTCCTCCTCGGTCAGCTTGAAGACCGGGATGCCGGTGGCCGTGGCGAGGACCTCGGCGATCAGCTCGCCGTCGACCTCCGCGACGACGTCCATGTCGCCGGCCTTCCACTCCTTCTCCCGCTTGGCCTTGGCGGCCAGGAGCTGCTTCTCCTTGTCGCGCAGGGAGGCGGCCTTCTCGAAGTCCTGCGAGTCGATCGCGGACTCCTTGTCCCGGCGGACGGCGGCGATCTTCTCGTCGAACTCGCGCAGGTCCGGCGGAGCGGTCATCCGGCGGATGCGCATCCGGGAACCGGCCTCGTCGATCAGGTCGATCGCCTTGTCCGGCAGGAAGCGGTCGGAGATGTAGCGGTCGGCCAGGGTGGCCGCCTGGACCAGGGCCTCGTCCGTGATGGAGACGCGGTGGTGCGCCTCGTACCGGTCGCGCAGACCCTTGAGGATCTCGATCGTGTGCGGCAGGGACGGTTCGGCGACCTGGATGGGCTGGAAGCGGCGCTCCAGGGCCGCGTCCTTCTCCAGGTGCTTGCGGTACTCGTCCAGCGTGGTCGCACCGATGGTCTGCAGCTCACCGCGGGCCAGCATCGGCTTCAGGATGGAAGCCGCGTCGATGGCGCCCTCGGCGGCACCCGCACCGACCAGCGTGTGCAGCTCGTCGATGAACAGGATGATGTCGCCGCGGGTGCGGATCTCCTTGAGCACCTTCTTCAGGCGCTCCTCGAAGTCACCGCGGTAGCGGGAGCCGGCGACCAGGGCGCCGAGGTCCAGCGTGTAGAGGTGCTTGTCCTTGAGCGTCTCGGGCACCTCGCCCTTGACGATGGCCTGGGCGAGGCCCTCGACGACGGCGGTCTTGCCGACGCCGGGCTCACCGATCAGCACCGGGTTGTTCTTGGTACGGCGGGACAGCACCTGCATGACCCGCTCGATCTCCTTCTCGCGCCCGATGACCGGGTCGAGCTTGGACTCACGAGCGGCCTGAGTGAGGTTCCGGCCGAACTGGTCCAGGACGAGCGAGGTCGAGGGCGTGCCCTCGGCCGGGCCGCCGGCGGCGGCCGTCTCCTTGCCCTGGTAACCGGAGAGCAGCTGGATGACCTGCTGCCGCACCCGGTTGAGGTCTGCACCCAGCTTGACCAGGACCTGGGCGGCGACGCCCTCGCCCTCACGGATCAGGCCGAGCAGGATGTGCTCCGTGCCGATGTAGTTGTGGCCCAGCTGAAGGGCCTCGCGGAGCGACAGCTCCAGGACCTTCTTGGCACGGGGGGTGAAGGGAATGTGCCCGGACGGGGCCTGCTGGCCCTGGCCGATGATTTCCTCCACCTGCTGGCGGACCGCCTCAAGCGAAATGCCGAGGCTCTCCAGGGCCTTAGCGGCGACACCTTCGCCCTCGTGGATGAGACCCAGGAGGATGTGCTCGGTGCCGATGTAGTTGTGGTTGAGCATCCGGGCTTCTTCCTGAGCCAGGACGACAACCCGCCGCGCGCGGTCGGTGAACCTCTCGAACATCGTTAATCGCTCCTCAGAGCGGTCAGGCAGTGGGGGGAACTTCCCCTCCCTGTCCTTCCGCAGCTTAGTCCCGCAAGCGGGGACCGCTCATTCCAACTGCCGACACCGTCGATGGCCTCCTGACCCCGAACGCCGACATCTGCTCCAACCCGATGGTGCGAGACGATGTTCCCGCAGGCCAGGCAGTTACCCCACTCGCCACTACGCCGATGGCGAACGTGAGACGGCCCTTCCCGCGCGTCGCCCCCTCCCACTAGGGATGTCTTACCCGCAGGGACTGACACTCCATGCCGCGCGCCCCGATTCCCTCCGCTATGGGCGAACAACCTTGCGCCTCCCCGAGCCCCCGCGCGCCCCCTTTTCGGGCACTCTGCGCAATCGTGAAGGCACGAAGCGTAACTTGCGGCTCGTTTCGGCGGTTGCACGTGGCATGGCTGGCTCGGTCCTCGCGACCTCCGCGGTCCCCCTTCCTCGTCGCCCGCTCGATCCGGAGGCTTCCGGCCCTCCGGACGGCCCGGACGCCCGGGCCCGGCACTGGTACGAGAACGATCTGGGGTGGGCGACAGTGCCCGGACGGCCGCTGCGGTTGGTCACGGGGCTGCGGTTCGACGTCCTGGACGTGCCGGCCGAGGCGGGCGCGGCGGCGCTCAGACACCTGGCGCCTGGCTCTCCGGTGGCCCTACGGGGCGACCGGATGCGACTGCTGGTGGCCGCGGGCAGCGCGGAGGAACTGCCGGGGGTGCTGGACTGGCTGGAATGGGGACCGCTTGCGCTGGACGTGCGGGCCCTGGGCACGGGAGACCTGATGGAGGCGCCGGTCGCGCCCGAGGGGGCCTGCGGCGGACCTCAGCCGCGTCCCGGGGGCCCCGCCCGCGCCGTTTCCCTGCAGGGGGCCGCCGTATGGCTGCGGCCCCCCGGCCCGGGGGGCGAGGTCGAGGCCTCGCTGCCGGCGTTGCCGGCCATGGGGTGCCCGAAAGGCGCCCCCGATCTCGTACGACTGGTGGACACGGTGGCAGCGTGGTGCCACCGGGTCCGGCTGCGGCGCGCGAGCGCCCGCCCGCCCGCCTGCCGGCGAAATCAGCCGTTGGCCTTCTCGTAGGCCTCGCGAATGGACGCGGGAACACGGCCGCGGTCGTTGACCTCGTAACCGTTCTCCTTCGCCCACGCGCGGATGGCCGCCGTGTCCTGGCTGCCACCGGAAGCGGCACGCGCCTTTCCGCGTGCGCCCGCGGCACGGCCTCCGGTACGACGACCGCCCTTCACATAGGGCTCGAGAAGGCCGCGCAGCTTGTCCGCATTGGCAGTCGTGAGGTCGATCTCGTACGTCTTGCCGTCCAGCGCGAACGTCACGGTCTCGTCCGCCTCGCCGCCGTCGAGGTCATCGACAAGAAGGACCTGAACCTTCTGTGCCACCGGATTTCCTTTCATCGATAACGTGAGGGTCAAGGGTCCGCGGCGTCCGCCGTTTCGCCGCCCCTGTTATATGCAGTACTGCAGTACGCCGGAAAGCAAACCGCTTTTGCCGGAAAAACACAAACCCCTGGGAGAGACCCAGGGGCCCGCCCCGGTCCGGAAACATGCGCGTTTCGGACATAGAGGCACCGGGTCAATGACGATCACAGATGCAGAAGCATCCGGCTGTTGCCCAGGGTGTTCGGTTTCACTCGTTCGAGACCGAGGAACTCCGCGACGCCCTCGTCATAGGAACGCAACAGCTCCGCGTACACATCGGTGTCGACCGGTGTCTCCCCGATCTCCACGAAGCCATGCTTCCCGAAGAAGTCCACTTCGAAGGTCAGACAGAAAACGCGCCGAACGCCGAGCCAGCGCGCGGTCTGCAGCAACTTCTCCAGCAACTGATGACCGACACCCGCGCCCTTGAGGCCGGGCTTCACCGCGAGAGTGCGGACTTCCGCGAGGTCTTCCCACATGACGTGCAGCGCGCCGCAGCCGACCACCTCGGCGTTGTCGTCGCGTTCGGCGACCCAGAACTCCTGGATGTCCTCGTAAAGCGTGACCGTGGCTTTGTCGAGCAGGATGCGGTCACGGACGTAGGCGTCGAGGAGGCGGCGCACCACCGGGACATCGCTGGTCCGGGCCCGCCGGACGGTGATGGCTTTTGCGGTGACTTCGGGACGCTCTGCTGCCATGAGCGGACGCTATCGCCCGGCGGTCTCCCCCGCCGAGCCGGGGTTCTCCTCTTGCGGGGCCCGCGGGGCTTGCGGGGCTTCCCCGGTTTCCGGGCCCTGCACGATGCGTACGGCGTCCCTGAGGGCCTGGCGCTGTTCGTCGCTCATCATCCCGAAGAAGGCGACGAGAGCCGCCGCCGGGTTGTCGCTCTGCGACCAGGCGTCGTTCATCAGTGCGGCGGCGTACGCGGCCCGGGTCGAGACGGCCTCATATCGATAGGCGCGCCCCTCCGCCTCACGGCGCACCCAGCCCTTCTGATGGAGATTGTCCAAAACGGTCATCACGGTGGTGTACGCGATGGACCGTTCCTGCTGCAGGTCTTCCAGGACTTCTCGAACGGTCACCGGGCGGTTCCACTTCCACACCCGCGTCATGACCGCGTCTTCGAGTTCTCCCAATGGGCGAGGCACAGCTCAGAACAATAGTGGGAGATCCCGTCAATGGCGTGCCGGAACGTGCACTTAGGCTGCAAACGCGAACAAAAAGGGCGTACGACTCGGAGAGCACCGGGGTGCGAGGAGTCGTACGCCCTGCCAGGCGTCGTCGGCCGGCGGCGGACCGGCCCGGTGTCAGGCGTCGCCGCCGGCGGATGCCTCGCGGACGCCCTCCGTCCGCGCGAGGGCGGCGTCCACGGCCGCGTCCTCCTTGGCCTTGGCGGCCCCGCCCTGGGTCTTCACGATCACCCTGACCACACCGATGAAGAACGCGGCCATGACGACCGGGGGCACGAGTGCGGAGACGTAGTCCATGGATCCAGGGTAGCCAGGCGGTCCGGGGCGAAAGGGGCGGGGTGGGCGAACCGGCCGCTCAGCCGGCGGCGAGCTGCCGCGACTCGGTGTGTTCCGCCGGGTCCGTGGGCGAGGTGGGCGGCTTGCGGCGGGGGAAGACCTCGCCCGGCGTGGGAATGGGCCGCTTCGGGGCCGCCGGTTCCGCGGCCGGGCGCTCGGCGGGGCGTCCGGGCGGGGTCTGGCCGGGCTTGGGAGCGGGCTTCTGAGCGGGTTTCTCCGGCTCCTCGGCCTGAGTGGCCGGGGCCTCGCCCGCGTCGCCGGGAAGGGCCAGCAGGCGCGTTCTGGAGGGGGGTACGGCGGGCGCGGGGACCGTGCGGGCGCCCTGCGCGAAGCGGGCCCGCACGTCCTGCTCGGCCAGCGCCTGGCAGCGGTCCAGCAGAGCGGCCGCCCGTGGGTCGCCGCGCAGCGCCCGCAGCGCGGCGAGGTCGTCCGGCGTCGGCCGATGCCCGGCACCCAGCGCCTCCTCGAGAAGGCCGAGGTAGCCGGCGGCGGTACCCGGCAGGGCGGCGCGGTAGCGGCCCAGGTCGGCCACGAGAAAGGCGCGCAGCCTGGCCCCCTCGCGCATCGCCTCGTCGAGGGACTCGGCGAGGCGGAAGCATTCCTTGACGTCCTCGGCGGACGCTCGGCCGGGGTGAAGGGCGAGGGCGAGAGCGCGGCGGAGCACACGCAGCTCCTCCGCACCGAACGCCATGCCGCCGCGGGATCCGTATGGCGTGGGCATGCGGCGACGCTATCGCTAATCGGACAAAAGTGACGGATCGGAATGATGTGTCGCCGCGTGTCGCTGACGGCTTTCCCTCGACCGGGGCCACCCGCGCGCGTGGGCGACGAGAACCGGCGCCCCGCGAGGGCGCCGGTCCCTCACAGCCGCGAGACGTTCCGTTCGTACACCAGGCGCAGGCCGATCAGGGTCAGCCACGGCTGGTGCTCGTCGATCACCGAGGACTCCCCCAGCACCATCGGCGCGAGGCCGCCCGTGGCGATCACCGTGACGTCGTCGGGGTCGTCGGCCAGTTCCCGGGCCATCCGGCTCACCACTCCGTCGACCTGCCCGGCGAAGCCGTACACGACGCCCGACTGCATGGCCTCGACGGTGTTCTTGCCGATCACGTTCCTCGGCCGGGCCACCTCGATCTTCCGCAGCTGCGCGGCCTTGATGCCGAGGGCCTCCACCGAGATCTCGATGCCGGGGGCGATGACCCCGCCGACGTACTCCCCGCGCGCGGAGACCGCGTCGAACGTGGTCGCCGTCCCGAAGTCCACGACGATCGCGGGGCCGCCGTACAGCTCGTTCGCCGCCACCGCGTTGATGATGCGGTCGGCGCCGACCTCCTTCGGGTTGTCGAACTGGATCGGCACGCCCGTCTTCACGCCCGGCTCGACCAGCACCGCGGGCACGTCGCCGTAGTAGCGCCGGGTGACCTCGCGCAGCTCGTGCAGCACGGACGGCACGGTCGCGCAGATCGCGATGCCGTCGATGCCGTCACCCAGCTCCTCCCCGAGCAGCGGGTGCATGCCCATCAGGCCCTGCAGGAGCACCGCCAGCTCGTCCGCGGTGCGGCGCGCGTCCGTGGAGATGCGCCAGTGCTCGACGATGTCCTCGCCGTCGAACAGGCCGAGCACGGTGTGCGTGTTACCGACGTCGATCGTGAGCAGCATGGCCGTTACTCCGCCTCGCGCAGGTCCAGGCCGATGTCGAGGATCGGCGAGGAATGGGTGAGGGCGCCGACGGCCAGGAAGTCCACGCCGGTGTCGGCGTACACGCGCGCGGTGTCGAGCGTGAGCCGTCCGGACGCCTCCAGCAGCGCCCGCCCGCCGACGATGCCGACGGCCTCCTCGCACTCCCCGGGCGTGAAGTTGTCCAGCAGGATCAGGTCGGCCCCGGCGTCGACGACCTCGCGCAGCTGGTGCAGCGTGTCGACCTCGACCTCGATCGGCACGTCCGGGAAGGCCTCCCGCACGGCCTTGAAGGCCTGCGCGACGCCGCCGGCGGCCACCACGTGGTTGTCCTTCACCAGGGCGGCGTCGGAGAGCGACATGCGGTGGTTGACGCCCCCGCCGCAGCGGACGGCGAACTTCTCCAGCGAGCGCAGCCCCGGCGTGGTCTTGCGGGTGTCGCGCACGCGTGCCTTGGTGCCCTCCAGCACGTCGGCCCACGCGCGCGTGGCGGTCGCGATGCCGGACAGGCGGCACAGGATGTTGAGGGCGCTGCGCTCGGCGGTGAGCAGGTCGCGCGTGCGCGTGGTGACCGACAGCAGCTTCTGCCCGGCCTCGACGCGCTCGCCGTCCTCGACGTGCCGCTCCACCTCGAACTCGTCCGTGCACACCACGGAGAGCACGGCCTCGGCGACCCGGAGGCCGGCCACCACGCCGGCCTCGCGCGCGGTGAAGTCGCCGGTGGCGACCGCGTCCTCGGAAATGGTCGAGACGGTCGTCACGTCCACACCGCCGTCCAGGTCCTCCTGGATGGCGACGTTGGCGATGTCCTCGACCTCGATGGGGTCGAGCCCGGCGACGGCCAGCAGCTCGGCGAGCGCGGGGTCGAGACCGCTCTCCAGGTACTCCTCGTCACCCTCGGCGCCACAGGCACAGCCGTCGCCGCAGCCGCCGGTCGGGGCGAGGGGAAGGTCGTCGGTGCTCACGTCTGTCACTGCTCCTGAGGGCGCTGGTGGTGCCGGGTAGGGGGGAAAACTGCGGTGTCCGTGGTGCTGACGGCCAGGGACCGGTCCGGATTGAGCCGTACGACGATGTGGCGCCGCCAGTTCGTGTCGTCTCGCTCGGCACGGTCCTCGCGCCAGTGGCAGCCTCGGGTCTCCTCGCGCAGCCGGGCGGCGGCGACCAGGACGCGGGCCACGCACAGGAGGTTGGTGGCCTCCCAGGTGTCGACGCCAGGCTCGGCGGTCTTGCCGTTCTCGTCCAGGGCGTCTCGTGCGTCGGTGTGCAGCCGCTGGAGCTCGTCCGCGGCCTTCTCGAGAGACTCCGTCGAGCGCAGCACGCCCGCGCCCTCGGTCATGATCCGCTGGATGGCGAACCGGGCCTCGGGGGCGAGCAGCGGGTGCGCGGGCTTTCCGGGGTCCGGAACCGGTGCGGGCACGCGCGCGTCCAGGCCGTTTTCGACGTGGGCCGCCGCGATGTCGGCGGCGATGCGCTCGGCGTAGACGAGGCCTTCCAGGAGGGAGTTGGAGGCGAGCCGGTTGGCGCCGTGCACGCCGGTGCAGGCGACCTCGCCGCACGCGTACAGGCCGGGCACGGTCGTCCGCCCCTGCGCGTCGGTGCGCACGCCTCCGGAGGCGTAATGGGCGGCCGGGGCGATCGGGATGGGTTCGGTGACCGGGTCGATGCCGTTGGCGCGGCAGGCGGCCAGGATGGTCGGGAAGCGGTGCTCCCACATGTCGGCGCCGAAGTGCCGGGCGTCGAGGAACATGTGCTCGGCGTCCTGCTCCTGCATGCGCAGCATGATGCCCTTGGCGACGATGTCCCGGGGCGCCAGCTCGGCCAGTTCGTGCTTCCCGACCATGAAGCGCACCCCGTCCGCGTCGACCAGGTGGGCGCCCTCGCCGCGCACCGCCTCGGAGACGAGCGGCTGCTGGCCCTCGGCGTCCGCGCCGAGGAACAGGACGGTCGGGTGGAACTGGACGAACTCCAGGTCACTGACCTCGGCTCCCGCGCGCAGCGCCAGCGCCACGCCGTCGCCGGTCGACACGGACGGGTTGGTGGTCGCGGAGAACACCTGGCCCATGCCACCGGTCGCGAGGACGACCGCGGGGGCGTGCACGGCGCCCACGCCGTCGTGCTGGCCCTCGCCCATCACGTGCAGGGTGACGCCCGCGGTGCGGCCGTCGGCATCGGTGAGCAGGTCCAGGACCAGCGCGTTCTCGATGGTGCGCAGCCCGCGCGCGCGTACGGCCTCCACGAGCGCGCGGGAGATCTCCGCTCCGGTCGCGTCACCGCCCGCGTGCGCGATCCGGCGCCGGTGGTGGCCCCCCTCGCGGGTGAGCTGGATGTCGCCCTCGTCGTCGGTGTCGAAGTGGGCACCGGTGGAGATCAGCCGCCGTACGGCGTCGGGGCCCTCGGTGACGAGGATCCGTACGGCCTCCTCGTCGCACAGGCCCGCGCCCGCCACCAGGGTGTCCTCCTGGTGCTGCTCCGGGGTGTCGCCCTCACCCAGGGCGGCGGCGATGCCGCCCTGCGCCCAGCGCGTGGAGCCGTCGTCCAGGCGGGCCTTGGTGACGACGACCGTCGTCAGGCCCGCGGCCTCGCAGCGCAGGGCGGCGGTCAGGCCCGCCACTCCGGAGCCGACGACGATCACGTCCGCGGAGATGGACCACCCGGGGGCGGGTGCGTGCAGTCGTATGCCTGTGCTGGTCACGAGGCGGCTCCGAGGGATCCGAAGGTGAGGGGGATGTTGTCGATCAGCCGGGTGGTCCCCACCCGGGCGGCCACGGCGAGGACGGCCTCGCCGGTGAAGTCGTCGCCGATCCCGGTGAAGTCCGACGGGTCCACCAGGGCGAGGTAGTCCAGCTTCAGCGGCGGCTCGAGGCGGGCGGCCTCGTCAAGGACCTGGCGTGCGGCCGCGCGGACGGCCGCCGGGCCGCCGGGCGCGGCCGTGGCCACGGCGTGCGCGTCGGCGGCCGCGCGGGACTCCCCGATGGCGCTCAGCGCCTCGGCACGCGCGTGCGTGGAGGGCACTTCGCGGGCCCGGGCGCGCAGCGCCTCCTGCGCGGCGTGCCGGTCACGGCCGGCGAACAGGGCGCGGGAGAGGGCCAGGGCGGTACGGCGCTCGTCGGGCGAGAGGTAGCGGTTGCGGCTGGACAGGGCCAGCCCGTCCTCCTCGCGCACGGTCGGTACGCCGACGATCTCGACTCCGAAGTTCAGGTCCCGCACCATCCGCCGGATCAGGGCCAGCTGCTGGGCGTCCTTCTGCCCGAACAGGGCGACGTCGGGGCGGGTGAGGTGCAGCAGCTTGGCCACGACGGTGAGCACGCCGTCGAAGTGCCCGGGCCGCGAGGCGCCCTCCAGGCGCTCGCCCATCCGGCCCGCGGTGATGCGCACCTGCGGTTCGCCGCCCGGGTACACCTCGTCCACCGACGGCGCGAACACGGCGTCGGCGCCCGCCTGTTCGGCGAGCTTCAGGTCGGCTTCGAGGGTGCGGGGGTAGCGGTCCAGGTCCTCGCCCTCGCCGAACTGCAGCGGATTGACGAAGACGGTGACGACGACCTCGCCGTCCCGGCCTACGGTCTCACGCGCGGTGCGGATCAGGGTGGCGTGGCCCTCGTGCAGGGCGCCCATGGTCATCACGACGGCGCGGCGGCCGTGGCGCACGCGTGCGTGCAGCTCTTCGGCGGTGCTCAGCAAGGCGGTGGTCATCGGGCGTTCCCCTCGGTGCCGTTGGTGCCGTTCGTGCCGGTGGATCCGTCGGCCAGCACGCCGAGCAGGTCCTCGGCGAGCTCCGGCTTCAGCAGGCCGTGGGCGAGGGCGCGGTCGGCGGTGGCTCGGGCCATCGCCAGATAGCCGGCCACGGTCTGCGGGGCGTGCCTGCGCAACTCGGTGACGTGCGCGGCGACCGTGCCGGCGTCCCCGCGCGCGACCGGTCCGGTGAGCGCCGCGTCGCCGGAGCGCAGCGCGTTGTCCAGGGCGGCGCCGAGCAGCGGGCCGAGCATCCGGTCGGGGGCCTCGACGCCGGCCGTGCGCAGCAGCTCCATGGACTGGGCGACCAGGGTCACCAGGTGGTTGGCGCCGAGGGCGAGGGCCGCGTGATACAGCGGGCGGTTCTCCTCGCTGATCCACTCCGGCTCACCGCCCATCTCGATGACCAGCGCCTCGGCGGCGAGACGCAGCTCCTCGGGTGCGGTGACGCCGAAGGAGCAGCCCGCCAGGCGCTGGACGTCCACCGGGGTGCCGGTGAAGGTCATCGCAGGGTGCAGGGCCAGCGGCAGCGCGCCCGCGCGCAGGGCGGGGTCGAGCACCTTCGCGCCGTACCGCCCGGAGGTGTGCACGAGCAGCTGGCCGGGCCGTACGGCGCCGGTCTCGGCGAGGCCGGCGACCAGGCCGGGCAGGGCGTCGTCGGGGACGGTGAGCAGGACGAGGTCGGCGCGCCGGAGGACCTCGGCGGGCGGCACCAGCGGGACGTCCGGGAGCATCGCCTCGGCGCGTCTGCGGGAGGCGTCGGAGACTCCGGAGACGGCCACCGGGCGGTGCCCGGCGAGCTGGAGGGACGCGGCCAGGGCGGGGCCCACCCGACCGGCGCCCACGACGCCGACGGTGAGCCGCGCGGGGCGGTCCTTGAGGTCTTGCTGGTGGACTGTACTCACGCGACGGCGGCCTTCCCGTTCCAGTCCGCTCTGGGTACCGGACGATTTCTCGTCATGTTAACGCTATCGGGTGGGGTGGCGGCCGGTTGTCCACAGGCTGTGGGTTCCCCCACGCCCCGACCGGGCCGCCGCGCGGAAATCCCGGTGCCCTTCCCCGGGGCGTCACGGCATGATCCCCAGCATGACTGACACGGCCGGGCAGCACTCCGAGCAGGACACCGAGCAGGGCGCGGAACGATCGGCACAGGAGCGGTTGCGGGCGCGGCGCGCGGCCGCCCAGCGGCAGGCGCGGCGCACGCTGTCGCGCGGGGGCTGGGGATCGACCATCCGGGAACGTCTCGCGCATCTGACGGAGGCGGGGGCCGAGGTGTACGACCTGGACGAGCCGGCCGACGTCTACGGCAACCGGATCGTGGCGGCCCTGGAGGAGCGGGTCGCCGGGCTGCTCGGCACGGAGGCCGCCGCGTTCTTCCCGACGGGCACCATGGCCCAGCAGGTGGCCCTGCGCTGCTGGGCGGCCCGCACCGGCAACCCGGCGGTGGCCCTGCACCCCCTGTCCCACCCGGAGGTACACGAGCGGCACGCGTTCAGCCAGGTCAGCGGCCTGCGCCCGGTCCGGGTGGGCAGCGGGTCCCAGCTGCCGACGGCAGCTGAGATACGCGACCTCGAAGAGCCCTTCGGTGCGCTGATGCTGGAACTGCCCCTGCGGGACGCCGGTTTCGTGCTGCCCACCTGGGACGAGCTGACCGAGGTCGTCGAGGCGGCGCGGGAGCGCGATGCGGTGGTGCATTTCGACGGCGCGCGCCTGTGGGAGTGCGCGGATCACTTCGGGCGCCCTCTGGAGGAGATCGCGGGCCTGGCCGACAGCGTCTACGTGTCGTTCTACAAGTCCGTCGGCGGCTTCGGCGGCGCCGCGCTCGCCGGGCCGAAGACGCTGGTGGAGGAGGCGAAGACCTGGCGGCACCGGTACGGCGGCATGATCTTCCAGCAGTTCCCGACCGCGCTGTCCGCGCTCGTCGGCCTGGATCGTGAGCTGCCGCGGCTGCCCGCCTACGTGCGCCACGCGCGTGTGGTGGCCGCCGCGCTGCGCGAGGGCTTCGCGGCGGCCGGGGTGCCCTGGGCCCGCGTGCACCCGGAGGTGCCGCACACCCACGAGTTCCAGGTCTGGCTGCCGTACGAGCCGGACGTGGTGGCAGAGGCGGCCGTGCGCCAGGCCGAGGAGACCTCGGTGATGCTCTTCGCGAACGGCTGGGACAACCCGGGGCCCGGCATCGCGTTCACGGAGGTCGTCGTCCGCGCCAAGGGTCTGGAGTGGACCGCCGACGACGTCCGCGCGGCGGTGCGGGACTTCGTGGACCGTCTGCCGGACAAGGCCTAGCCAGGTGTATTGACCTGAAGGGTTGTTCACGCGGCTGATCGGGCTCCGCGGCTGCCCCGGTGTCCTCAGGTTGCTCCTGCTCACGGCGGATGTCCTGTGGATTGACGGCGGGCGTCGATCGGCGGGGGCGCTGTCAGTGGCCGGATGCACGATGGGGGCATGATCGTGATCATCGACATCACCGGGCTGCCGGCCGATGGGGGTGCCCCCGGCTCGAGCGAAGCCGAGAGGTGGAAGAGGGTTTCCGTCGTGCCCTCTCCGCCGGCGGAGCTGGGGATGGCGCTGCACGCGCTCAGCGAGCCCGGCCACCACCCGCGGCTGCAGGGCCGCCGGGCGACCGCCGTGTCGACCCGGCTGGACCGGGGCCTGGCCGACCGGCTGTGCGAGGCCGACTTCCTGTGGCGCACGACGTTCTCCGACGTCTTCGCCCCGCTCGCCGGGATCCCACCGGCGTCAGCCGTTGCCCCGCGGCGTCAGCCTTGGCCGGTGGCGCAGCTGTGGCCCGGGGCGTCAGCCACGCCCCGAGGCGCCAGCCGCAGCCCAGCACGTCAGCCACGGCCCGAGGCGCCAGCCACAGCCCAGCGCGTCAGCCACAGCCCAGCGCGTCAGCCATGGCCGCCGGCCCGCACCAGCCCGGTCTCGTAGGCCAGCACCACGACCTGCACCCGGTCGCGCAGACCGAGCTTGGTCAGGATGCGGCCCACGTGGGTCTTCACCGTCGCCTCGGACAGCACCAGCCGGGCCGCGATCTCGCCGTTCGACAGCCCCTGGGCGACCAGCACCATGACCTCGCGCTCCCGGTCGGTGAGCCGCTCCAGCTCCTTGTGCCGGGGCTCCGTGCCGGCGGAGGGCAGCATCGGCGCGAACCGGTCCAGCAGGCGCCGGGTGGTTGAGGGCGCCACCACCGCGTCTCCGCTGTGCACGGCGCGGATGGCCGCCAGCAGATCGCCCGGCGGCACGTCCTTGAGCATGAAGCCGGAGGCGCCCGCCTTCAGCCCGGAGAAGGCGTACTCGTCCAGGTCGAAGGTGGTGAGGATCAGCACCTTCGGCGGGTTGGGCTCGGAGCAGATCCGCCGGGTGGCCTCCACGCCGTCCAGTTTCGGCATGCGCACGTCCATCAGAACGACGTCGACAGCGGTGGAACGGTCGACAGCGGTGGAACGCACGACCTGAAGGGCCTCGACACCGTCGCCCGCCTCCGCGACGACCTCCATGTCCGGCTGGGCGGCGAGCACCATCCGGAACCCGGTGCGCAGCAGCACCTGGTCGTCGACGAGCATCACGCGGATCGTCATCGAGTCCTCTTCCATGTCTTCGTTGCGTGTCTTCGTTGAGCGGCTTCAGGGCCGTCAACGGGGGGTGTGACAGGTGTCATCAGGGGGTGTGCGACGGCGTCAGTGAGCCGGTTTGAGCGGGAGCAGCGCGCTGATCCGGAATCCTCCGCCCGGGCGTGGGCCGGCGTCCAGGGTGCCGCCGACCATGCCGACGCGTTCGCGCATGCCGATCAGGCCGTGGCCCTGGCCGTCGGCGCCGCCCTCCTCGTACAGCTCGTGCGGGGCACCCTTGCCGTCGTCCTCGACGAGCAGGCCCAGCCCGTCGTCGAAGTAGACCAGCCGCACGCTCGCACCCGCGTTCGGCCCGCCGTGCTTGCGGGTGTTGGTGAGCGCCTCCTGCACGATGCGGTACGCGGTCAGCTCCACTCCGCTGGGCAGCGGGCGCGGGGTGCCCTCGACCTTGAAGTCGATGGGCAGCCCGGAGCTGCGGCACTGCTCGACGAGCTCGTCGATCTGCTCGACGTCCGGCTGGGGGACGTACTCCCCGCTCTCCTGGTGCTCGCCGGTGCGCAGCACGCCGAGCAGGCGGCGCATCTCGGCGAGGGCCTGACGACCGGTGGAGGAGATCGTCTCCAGGGCCTTCTTCGCCTGGTCGGGGGCGGTGTCGAGGACATAGGCGGCGCCGTCGGCCTGGACCACCATCACCGACACGTTGTGCGCGACGACGTCGTGCAGCTCGCGGGCGATCCGGGCACGCTCGGCGGCGACCGCCACCTTGGACTGCGCCTCGCGCTCCTTCTCCAGCCGGGCGGCGCGCTCCTCCAGCTGGGCGAAGTAGGCGCGGCGGGTGCGCATGGAGTCGCCGAGCACCCAGGCCAGGGCGAACGGCACGGTCTGGAACACCGCGATCGCCAGCTGGCCCAGCAGGCTGCTGTGCTGGGCCGGCCAGCGGATCTGCGCCAGGGCCGCCGCCGACAGGCTGACGACGAGCGCGAGCCGGGAGGCCCAGCGCGCGCCGACCGTGGCGACCGTGTAGGTGATCACCAGCATGGCGAAGTCGGCCACGGTCGTCTCGATGTCCAGCACCAGCTGGACCATCCCGGTCAGGAGGGCCAGCAGCAGCATCGCCTCCGGGTGGCGCCGGCGCAGGGCGACGACGACGCACAGGACGGCGGACACCGCGAGCCCCGCACCGATCGACATGTGGTGGTCGTGCGCCCCGCTGACACTCACCACGCTCACGCCGGAGAGCCCGAACAGGACGACGGCCCAGAAGGTGTCGACCCATGTCGGGTGCCTGCGGAGGAAGTCATAGAGGCGTTGCACGTAACCCAGAGTAGGGAAACCGGATGCGTGCAGGGGTCAACCGGAGGGCCGATCCGCACGCGGGACGTGTACTCCGCAAGGTGGAGGCCCTGATCACCTGTGCGCCTAGTCTGTCCCGGTGACGGATGAGGCGGCGGCGGAGAGCGGCCACGAGGGACGCGGCTGGCGGGAGGCGACCGAGGAGGCGCTCTACGGGCCCGGCGGCTTCTACCGGCGGCCCGAGGGCCCGGCCGGGCACTTCCGTACGTCCGTACACGCGTCCGCGCTGTTCGCCCGGGCCGTGGCCCGGCTGCTGTGCCGGGTCGACGAGGTGCTCGGGCGACCGCGGACGCTGGACTTCGTCGACATGGGCGCGGGGCGCGGCGAGCTGGTCACCGGCGTGCTCGCCGCCCTGCCGTCCGACGTGGCCGCCCGCGCGCGCGGGCACGCCGTCGAGGTCGCCGGCCGTCCGGCGGGCCTGGACGAGCGGATCACCTGGTCCAGCCGACCCCCGGAGGCGATCACCGGGCTGCTGTTCGCCAACGAGTGGCTGGACAACGTGCCCGTGGACGTCGCCGAGGTGGACGCGGCGGGCGTGCCCCGGCTGGCGCTGGTCGCGGACGACGGCACCGAGCGGCTCGGGGAGCCGGTGTCGGGCGCGGAGGCGGACTGGCTGGCGCGGTGGTGGCCGCTGCCGGCCGAGGAGGGGCTGCGTGCGGAGATCGGGCTGCCCAGGGACCGGGCGTGGGCGGCGGCGGTGGACGCGGTGGCGCGGGGGCTCGCGGTGGCCGTGGACTACGCGCACACCGCGGACGCACGTCCCCCCTTCGGGACCCTCACCGGCTTCCGGGAGGGGCGTGAGACGGCTCCGGTGCCGGACGGGTCGTGCGACATCACGGCACACGTCGCGCTGGACGCGTGCGCTGCCGCATGCGCGGCACCTCGTACGGCGGACACGCTCCCTGATGCGGACATGCTCCCCGACACAGCGCACACGCCCTCCGAGCAGGCGCGCACGCTCCCCACCGGACGCCTGCTCACGCAACGCGCCGCTCTGCGCGCCCTGGACCTCACCGGCGCGCGCCCCCCACTCGCGCTGGCCTCCACGGACCCCTCGGCCTACGTGCGCGCCCTCGCGAGCGCCGGCGAGGCCGCGGAACTCACCGCCCCGGGCGGGCTGGGCGACTTCGGCTGGCTGCTCCAGCCGGTTGGCATTCCGGACCCACTCGCCCCGGACCCCCTCGCCTGAGGCGTGCCCGACCCTGCTCGGCCCTGCTCGGCGCCTGCTTGATCCCTGCTTGGCCTTACTTGGCCTTACTTGGCCTTACTTGTCGATGTCTCCCACCACGAAGAACATCGACCCCAGGATCGCCACCATGTCCGCCACCAGCGTCCCCGGCAGCAGCTCGGTCAGCACCTGGATGTTGTTGTACGACGCCGAGCGCAGCTTCAGCCGGTACGGGGTCTTCTCACCCTTGCTCACCAGGTAGTAGCCGTTGATGCCGAGCGGGTTCTCGGTCCACGCGTACGTGTGTCCCTCCGGCGCCTTCAGCACCTTGGGCAGCCGCTGGTTGATCGGGCCCGGCGGCAGTTCGGCGAACCGGTCCAGACAGGCGTCGGCGAGGTCCAGCGCGTTGTGGGTCTGCTCCAGGAGGACCTCGAAGCGGGCGAGGCAGTCGCCCTCGGTCCGGGTGACGACCTTCAGGGTGTCCTGCAGGTCGCCGTACGCCAGGTACGGCTCGTCGCGGCGCAGGTCGAAGTCGACGCCCGAGCCGCGCGCGATGGGCCCGCTCACGCCGTACGCGTGCACCGTCTCCGGCGCGAGCGCCCCCACGCCCCGCGTACGCCCCCGGAAGATCTCGTTGCCGAGCACCAGGTCGTCGAAGACGTCCATGCGGGACCGCACGGCGGCGACGGCGGCGCGCGCGCGTGCGGTCCATCCGGCCGGCAGGTCCTCCTTGAGGCCGCCGACGCGGTTGAACATGTAGTGCATGCGCCCGCCCGAGACCTCCTCCATCACGTTCTGGAGCACCTCGCGCTCCCGGAACGCGTAGAAGACCGGCGTGATCCCACCCAGCTCGAGCGGGTACGACCCGAGGAACATCAGGTGGTTCAGGACCCGGTTCAGCTCGGCGAGGAGCGTACGGGTCCACACCGCCCGCTCGGGCACCTCCATGCCCAGCATCCGCTCCACGGCGAGGACCACGCCCAGCTCGTTGGAGAACGCCGACAGCCAGTCGTGGCGGTTGGCGAGCATGATGATCTGCCGGTAGTCGCGCGCCTCGAAGAGCTTCTCGGCGCCCCGGTGCATATAGCCGATCACCGGCTCCGCATGCTGGATGCGCTCCCCGTCCAGCACGAGCTTGAGCCGCAGCACGCCGTGCGTGGACGGATGCTGGGGGCCGATGTTGAGCACCATGTCGGTGCTCTCGGCGGCGCCGCCGATGCCGACCGTGGTCTCCGTCGCAGTCATGGACCCAGTTTCCCCTACGTACGCTGAGGCCATGGAGACGGGGATCCCGGAGGAGACCGGGGTGGCGGGGGACGGGCAGGCGTGGCGGGGGCTGCCGCCCGGCCTGCTGCGCATGCGGCGGCTGCTGCTGGTGATGTGGACGGGCGTGCTCGCCCTCTTGGCGGGGCTGCTGCCCGGCCTGCTCGCGGGACCGGCCTGGGCCGCCTTCGCGCTGCTGCCCCTGGCCCTGGCCGCGTGGGGCTGGCGGCTGCTGGGCCGCAACTGGCGCTCCTGGCGGTACGCCGAGCGCGCCGACGACCTGCTGATCAGCCGCGGCGTCCTGTGGCGCGAGCAGACCGTGGTGCCGTACGGGCGGATGCAGCTGGTCGAGGTCACCTCGGGACCCGTGGAGCGGTACTTCGGACTGGCCAGCGTGCAGCTGCACACCGCGGCCGCGGCGACCGACGCGGCCATCCCGGGTCTGCACCCGGCCGAGGCGGAGAGGCTGCGCGACCGGCTCACCGAGCTCGGGCAGGCCCGATCGGCGGGCCTGTGACCGCGCCGGATCTCGACGACGCACCGGCGCGCCCGACCGTCGCCGAGCGGCGGCTGCACCCCGTCACGCCCTTCCGCCGGGCCTGGGCGCCGGTCGCCGTACTCGCCGGATGGGCCGTGCACGACCCGAACGGCGCGCAGGAGCAGCTGCAGCGGCTGACCTCCACCATGCTCCTCGTCGGGCTCGCCGTGCTGGTCCCTGCGGCCGGCCTCTACGGCTTCCTGTCCTGGTGGTTCACCCACTTCGCGGTCACCGACAGCGAACTGCGCATCCGCACCGGGCTGCTGTTCCGGCGCACCGCGCACATCCGGCTGGAACGCGTCCAGGCGGTCGACGTCACCCGTCCGCTCCTCGCGCGCGTGGCGGGCGTGGCCAAGCTCCGGATCGACGTCGTAGGAGCCGACAAGAAGGACGAACTCGCCTTTCTCGGTGAACAGGAGGCGCGTGCCCTGCGCGCGGAGCTGCTCGCGCGCGCGGCGGGCTTCGCGCCCGAGACGGCGCACGAAGTCGGCGAGGCGCCGGCGCACGAGCTGCTGCGCGTGCCGCCGCGCGAGCTGGCGCTCTCCCTGGTGCTGACGGGCGCCACCTGGGGCTCCCTGATCGCCGCCCTCGTCGTACCGCCGGTGCTCTGGCTCGCCACCCAGAGCGTGTGGACGGTGCTCGCCGCGGGCCTGCCACTGCTCGGCGCGGCGGGCGCGAGCAGCGCGGGCCGGTTCGTCACCGAGTACGACTGGACGGTGGCCGAGTCCCCGGACGGGCTGCGCATCGACCACGGGCTGCTCGACCGCGCGCACGAGACAGTGCCTCCGGGGCGCGTGCAGACCGTGCGGATCGTGGAGCCACTGCTGTGGCGGCGGCTGGGCTGGGTCCGGGTGGAGCTGGACGTGGCCGGTTCCGACAACTCCGTGCTGGTGCCGGTCGCCCCGCGCGCGGTCGCCGAGTCGGTCATCGCGCGCATACTGCCCGGTGTGACCGTACCGGCGTCGCTGTCCCGGCCGCCGCGGCGGGCCGGGTGGTGCGTACCGGTGTGGTGGCGCGGGCACGGCCTCGCGGTCACCGAGACGGTGTTCGCCGCCCGGCACGGCCTGCTGCGCCGCCGCCTGTCACTGGTTCCGCACGCCAAGGTCCAGAGCGTACGGCTCACCCAGGGGCCCTGGGAGCGTCTGTGGCGGCTCGCCGACGTCCATGTGGACACCGGGGCCGGCAAGACCGTCACGGCCCGCCTGTGGGACGCCGAGGACGCGGCGCGGCTGCTGTGCGCCCAGGCGGAGCGGTCCCGTACCGGCCGCAGGGACGCCCGCCCGGACCGCTGGATGGCGTGAGCCCGGCCCACCCCTCGGGGATGAGCCGGGCCCGGTGCCTGGTGAGGTGTCAGGAGGCCGCGGTGCGCAGTCCCTGGATGTCGATCTGCTCCGTCTCGTCGTGCGCGGTCAGGTCGATCACCTGGCCGACGCCGCGCGACTCCGCGTCGGCCGGCTTGAACTGCGCCTCGGTCTCCGCCTTGTGCAGCGCGAGGGCCTCCTGGCCGACGACGTCGGCGAGGTCCTCGTTCTGCACGGACTCCAGCGCGGCGGACGATGTCTGCTTCTGGGTGCCGAAGAAGTCGAACCCGCCCTCGATCGCCGGGCGCCGGACGGGCGCGGCCGGCACGACGGCGACCGCGGTCGGCACGGTGAAGTGACCGGAGGGCTGCCGGCCGGCGGACTTGGCGGGCCGCTCCGGCGCGGTCGAGGAGGCGGCCGCGCGCGCGTGCCCGTCGGCCGCCTCGGGCTTCCCCTGGGCCTCGCCCTCCTGAGCGGCCTCCTGCGCGGGTTGGTTCTCCGGACCGTCACCCCGGGCCTCGGCGGACCCGGCCGTGTCCGGTTCGACCGCGGGCTGGGCCGTGGCCGGCTCGACCGCGGGCTGGGCCTTGGCCGGCTCGGCCTTCAGGGACTCGGGCTCGACCGTCTCGTCCTTGGCCCTGGCTGACGCCCCGTCACGGTCGAGCCGGGACAGTGCCACCGCGGCCTTCAGGAACAGCTGGGCACCCTCGGCGGAGAACGCGGCGCCGGTCCTGGGCTCCTTCCCGCCCGCCCCGGCCGTCTCGGCGGCCTCGGGCTCGGCGCTGCGCGCGGGCGGCAGCGCGGGCACGCCCGACGGCACGGCCGCCTCGATCTCCAGCAGCCGGCGCCCCTCCAGGGCGCTCGCCCGCTCGGTCTCCGCCGTGGCGTAGCGGCGCAGCAGGGCCGCGTGCTCGTTGCGCAGCCCGGCCAGCTCCGCGCGCTTGGCGCGCAGTCGCTGCTCCAGTTTGGTGCGCAGCTCGCGCGACTCCTCGAGGTCGGTCTCCAGTTCGGCGACCCGCTCCTCGTAGCGCCACTCGTCGCTGGCACGCGCGCGTGTGAGGTCGGCGACCTGCCTGCCCGCCTGGGCGTCCCAGCGGCGCATCACGACCGCGCCGACGACCGCCGTCGCCGCGGCGCCGGCGGCCAGCGTGCGCAACACGATGACCTCGGAGAACACCCAGGGACCCAGCGCGCAGACGACGGAGACTGCGGCGATCGCCGACGGAGGCAACAGCCGGTGCAGAGGCGGGGAATGGCGGTGGCGTCCACGTGGCATGGCCAGAAACTTACCGCGCGTAGGCGGTTCGCGGACCCCCGCCCCGCAAAAAGTAGCCACACCGCAGCTTCACGGGGACAGCCGCACCGCAGGCTTCACGCGGCATCACGGTACCCGGTGGCTCAGCGGTCGCTCAGCCGCCCGCTGATCCACTGCAGCGTCGCCGGGATCTCCCGCCGCCAGGTGTTGAAGTTGTGCCCGCCGCTGTCCAGGATGATCGACGAGATCCGGGTCAGGTTCGTGGCCCGCACCCGCTCTATGAACCTGAGCGTGTCCCGGTAGTTGTGTTCGCCGATCCTGCTGCTGGTGACGAGCAGCGAGGTGTCGGGCGCGGGGCTGTGCGCCAGGACCCACCACAGATCGGCGCGATTCCGCAGATTCCCGTCGCCGTGGAAGAGGTCTCCGGTCGTGGGGTCGAGCGGCGCCTTGTAATACGGCGACAGACCCGCGCCGGCCGCGTAGACGTTCGGGTGGTGCATGGCGAGCTTCAGCGCGCAGTAGCCGCCGGTGGAGTCACCGATGACACCCCAGCTGCCGGGATGCCCGCCCACCCGGTAGTGAGCCAGTACCGCCTCCGGAAGATCCTTCGCAAAAAACGTTTCCGTCTGTGGGCCGCCCGGGACGTCCACACACTCGGTGTCGCGCGGCGGCGCCACGGTCGGTCGCAGCATCACCAGGATCATCGGCTGCATGCGCCCGTCCTTGGCCAGCTCCTGTGCCACACGCGGATAGTGCAGCTTGTTCACCAGCGCCTGGGCCGTACCGGGGTAGCCGGTCAGCACGACGGCCGCCGGGAACGTACGCGTGCGGTACTGCGGCAGGAAGTACTCGGGCGGCAGGTAGACGTACGCCGGTGTGGCGATGTGGGACGTGCGGCCCACGATGCCGACCCGCTGGATCTGCCCGGTCGTCTGCGGCCGCGAACCGCTGACGCCCTGCACCGCGGCGGTGGAGAGCACCTGGAGCGGGCCGCCCGTACTGCCGTTGACCGAGTGGTTGACGACGACGCCCTGGTCGGTCTCCCGGCCGAACAGGTCCGCCCAGCCGGCGTAGAAGCCGAAGGCCTGGTTGGCGGCGATCCCCAGGGAGGTGAAGAGCGCCAGCTGGGTGGCAAGGAGCAGGCCGACCCGCCCGCTGACGGCCCGCCAGCTCCGCCGGGCGAGCCGCGGCCACAGCCACACCGTGGCGACGAACAGCACCGCGGCGAACACGACCGCGAGCGCCAGCACTTTGTTGCTCGTGAGACCCATGGGCTGCTTCCTGCCTGCGCTTTCCGCCCGTGGCCGTCCACGCATCGTCGCGAGGGCTTGCCCGGGGCTTTCCTTGGCCTTTGACCCGGCTTTCCGGTGGGGAGTGAACCTCTCTCCCCGAGACACCGTCCTAGAGGGCGCAATGTCGCCGGATGCCCCAATCGGCACCGGATTCAAGGTCTCTCGCAGAACTACGGGATGCGATGTCTGTCAGGATAGATGGGGAAATGTCGGGCGGGGTTCCGAGCCGATCAAGCCGGGCGCGGCGCATACTGCGCGGCCCGCGCCCCGAGGCCGCCCCCGCCCTGGTCGCCAGGGCGTGCGCCCTCGTAGGCGTGGTGGACATTGCGGCGGGCGTGTTCCCACGCTTCCGTCACAGCCGTATGCACGCCATGGCCGAGGTGTTGCCCGGCTCCTTCGGGCCCTTCGCCGCGGCGCTCTCCCTCAGCGCGGGCGTGCTGTTGCTGCTGCTCGCGCACGGGCTCAAACGACGCAAACGCCGCGCGTGGCGCGCCGCGGTCGCCCTGCTGCCGGCCGGTGCGGTCGCCCAGTTCGTGTACCGGCACTCGCTCATCGGCATGCTCGTCTCGGCGGCGCTCCTCGTGCCGCTGCTGCGCCACCGCGACGAGTTCGCCGCCCTGCCCGACCCGCGCAGCCGCTGGCGCGCGCTCGCCAACTTCGTCCTCATGAGCGCCGGTTCCCTGGCCCTCGGACTGGTCATCGTCAGCGTTCACCCCCACCGCATGGTCGGCGACCCGAGCCTTGCCGATCGGCTGACCCACGTCGTCTACGGCCTGTTCGGCTTCGAGGGCCCCGTGGACTACGCCGGGAACACCTCCTGGACGGTCGCCTTCTCCCTCGGCGCCCTCGGCTGGCTGACCGCCGCCACCACCATCTACCTGGCCTTCCGCCCCGAACACCCGGCCGCCCGCCTCACCGAGGAGGACGAGGCCAAGCTGCGCACCCTGCTGGAGAAGCACGGCCGCCGCGACTCCCTCGGCCACTTCGCGCTGCGCCGCGACAAGGCGGTCGTCTTCTCCCCCAGCGGCAAGGCGGCCGTCACCTACCGCGTCGTCTCCGGCGTGATGCTCGCCAGCGGCGACCCGATCGGCGACGTCGAGGCGTGGCCCGGCGCCATCGAACGCTTCATGGACGAGGCCAAGGCCCACTCCTGGACCCCCGCGGTCATGGGCTGCTCGGAGACGGGCGGCGAGGTGTGGACGCGCGAGACCGGCCTGGACGCCCTGGAACTGGGCGACGAGGCGGTGGTCGACGTGGCGGATTTCTCACTCGCCGGACGCGCGATGCGCAACGTGCGCCAGATGGTCAAGCGCATCGAGCGGGCCGGCTACGAAACCCGGGTACGGCGCATCCGTGACCTCGGCGACGCCGAGCTGGAGCGCATCCGCCGGGCCGCCGAGGACTGGCGCGGCACCGACACCGAGCGCGGCTTCTCCATGGCACTCGGCCGCATCGGCGACCCCGCCGACGGCGACTGCCTGATAGCCACCGCCCACAAGGCAGAGGACCAGCCCGGCGAGTACGGCGACCTGAAGGCGATCCTGCACTTCGTGCCCTGGGGCGAGGACGGCGCCTCCCTGGACCTCATGCGCCGCGACCGCAGCGCCGACCCCGGCATGAACGAACTGCTGATCGTCGCCGCCCTGCAGGCCGCACCCAAGTTCGGCATCACACGGGTCTCGCTGAACTTCGCGATGTTCCGCTCCGCCCTCGCCCGTGGGGAGAAGATCGGCGCAGGCCCGGTGCTGCGCGCCTGGCGCGGACTGCTCGTGTTCCTCTCCCGCTGGTTCCAGATCGAGTCGCTGTACAAGTTCAACGCGAAGTTCCAGCCGCGCTGGGAGCCGCGCTTCGTCGTCTACCGCGCCCCCGCCGACCTGCCCCGCATCGGCTTCGCCGCCATGCAGGCCGAAGGCTTCGTCACCCTCGCCCTGCCGCTGCCGCGCTTCCTGCGCCGGCGCTGGGCGGCCGCCCAGCGCCCCTGCGCGCACGCCGTCGCGGAACGCGACGTCCGAGCCGCCTGACCCCGGCCTGTCGCCGTACATCCTCCGGACCCCACGGTCCCGGCACCCATTCCCGGACCGGCCCCCGACCGGCCCGGGCGGAAGCCCCACCCCCTCCGGCACAGGGGCCTCCGCCCGGGCCACAGCGCGTTCACGGTGCCGCCCTGGGCCTACGCTGAACGTATGAACAACCTCAGCGGGCGCGGCGAAGTGGCGGGTCTACCGGCATGGGACCGGTGCGCGGTCATGGGCGTCGTCAACGTGACCCCCGATTCCTTCTCCGACGGCGGCCGCTGGTTCGACACGACCGTCGCCGTCAAACACGGCCTGGACCTGGTCGCCGAGGGCGCGGACCTGGTCGATGTCGGCGGCGAGTCCACCCGCCCCGGCGCCACCCGCGTCGACGAGGCCGAGGAACTCCGGCGCGTCATCCCCGTCGTCCGCGGCCTCGCCTCCGAAGGCGTGGTCGTCTCCGTGGACACCATGCGCGCCTCCGTCGCCGAACAGTCCCTCGCGGCCGGCGCGGCCCTCGTCAACGACGTCAGCGGCGGCCTCGCCGACCCCGCCATGATCCCCGTGGTCGCCGCCACGGGCGCCCCCTTCGTCGTCATGCACTGGCGCGGCTTCCTCGACGGCGGCAACGTCAAGGGCATGTACCAGGACGTCGTCGCCGAAGTCGTGGACGAACTGCACGCGCGCGTGGAGGCCGTTCTCGCGGGCGGCATCGCCCCCGACCGCATCGTCGTCGACCCCGGCCTCGGCTTCTCCAAGGAGGCCGACCACGACCTCGGCCTCCTCGCCCACCTCGACCGCCTGCACGCCCTCGGCCACCCCCTGCTCGTCGCCGCCTCCCGCAAACGGTTCCTCGGCCGCGTTCTCGCCGGCCCGCAGGGCGCACCCCCGCCGGCCCGCGAGCGAGACGCCGCCACGGCCGCCGTCTCGGCCCTCGCGGCACACGCCGGCGCGTGGGCGGTACGGGTGCACGAGGTACGCGCCACAGCCGACGCGGTACGGGTCGCGCGCGCCGTGGAAGGGGCGCGTACGACGCCGAGCACACCGGCGACCGACGGCGAACACGGGGCGGAAGGAGCCCGGTGAGCGCCCCCCACACCGACGTCGAGCAGGTGGAGGCCGCCAACACCGCCTTCTACGAGGCGTTGGAGCGCGGAGACTTCGAGGAACTGTCCTCGCTCTGGCTCACACCCTCCGACCTGGGCGTCGACGAGGAGTACCACGACCCGGCCGACACCGGCGTGATCTCCTGCGTCCACCCCGGCTGGCCGGTGCTCACCGGCCGCGCGGACGTCCTCAGGTCGTACGCGCTGATCATGGCGAACACCGACTACATCCAGTTCTTCCTCACCGACGTACACGTCTCCGTCACCGGCGACACCGCCCTGGTGAACTGCACCGAGAACATCCTCAGCGGCGGCCCCGCCCCCGAGGACGGCGCGGAACTCGGCCCCCTGGTCGGCCAGCTCGTCGTCGCCACGAACGTGTTCCGGCGCACACACACCGGCTGGAAACTGTGGTCCCACCACGCCTCCCCCGTACTGACCGAAACCGACGAGGACGACGAAAACGACCAAAGCGGAGTGAACGGCGTGAATCCGGACGACAACCCGCTCGCGTGAGCGGGTACGCGCCCCACAGGGACCAAGAAGTGGTTGGAATCACGAACCCGGGGGTATGTGCGGCTACCGGCCCATGACGCGGCCGGGTTCCCCAGGGAAAACACACGGTGAAGTCTGCGGATACCCACCCGGGCACACGCTCCCGTGACCCGGCGGTGTCAGTGCCCGCAGGTAGATTCGTCTGAGGCCGGCGTGCCGCCCGCACGCGACACCAACCGGTCGTTCCCGACGATTGCAGGAGTGATTCGCGTGGATCGTGTCGCGCTGCGCGGCCTGAAGGCCCGCGGGCACCACGGTGTGTTCCCCAGGGAGCGCGAGGAGGGCCAGACCTTCATCGTGGACCTCGTCCTCGGCCTGGACATCCGGCCGGCCGCCGCCGACGACGACCTGACGAAGACCGTGCACTACGGCATCGTGGCCGAGGAGGTCGTGGCCGTGGTCGAGGGCGAACCGGTGAACCTCATCGAGACGCTCGCCGAGCGGATCGCCCAGACCTGTCTCAAGCACGAAGAGGTCCAGGATGTCGAGGTCCGCGTCCACAAGCCGGACGCCCCGATCACCGTCCCCTTCGACGACGTGACCGTCACGATCACCCGGAGCCGAGCATGACCCGACCTTTCGCCCAGGGTCTCAGCGACCCGACCGTCCAGCCGGTGCCCGCCTCGGTCGTCGAGCAGGTCGACGCCGCCGACACGACACTGAGCAACCCGAAGTGGGCCGTGATCTCCATCGGCTCCAACCTCGGCAACCGCCTGGAGACCCTCCAGGGAGCCGTCGACGCCCTCGAGGACACTCCCGGTGTCCGTGTGAAGGCGGTCTCCCCGGTCTACGAGACGGAGCCGTGGGGCGTCGAACCGGGCTCGCAGCCCTCCTACTTCAACGCCGTCGTGGTCCTCAAGACCACCCTGCCCCCCTCCTCCCTGCTGGAGCGGGCCCACGCCGTCGAGGAGGCCTTCAACCGGGTCCGCGACGAGCGCTGGGGACCGCGCACCCTCGACGTCGACATCGTCGCCTACGCGAACGTCACCTCCGACGATCCGCACCTCACCCTCCCCCACCCCCGCGCCCACGAACGCGCCTTCGTGCTGGCGCCCTGGCACGACGTCGACCCGCAGGCACAGCTGCCCGGCCGGGGTACCGTGGCCGATCTGCTGTCGGCCGTCACCCGCGACGGCGTCGAAGCCCGCAAGGACCTGGAACTCCGACTGCCCGAGTAGTCGTTAAGGTCAAGACGACCACAGTCCGGTACCGGTCCGGGGGAGCTGAAGGGACACCGTGAGAGAGCTGCGCATCAGGGTGCTGGCCGGCGTGTTCGTCGTGGCTGGAGTCCTGTCCTGGGCGGGCGCCCGCCTCTGGAACTCGATCGGGACGCTCCCCAGCATCCCCCTGGCCGCCCCCATCGTCCTCGCCCTGATCGCAGTGGTCCTGCTCTCCACGGCGCTCTCGCTGCGCGCCCGCTTCAAGGCCCAGCGCGAGCGCCGCCCCGGCGCGAAGGGGGTCGACCCCCTGATGGCCGCCCGAGCGGTCGTCTTCGGGCAGGCCAGCGCTCTCGTGGCCGCCCTGGTCGCCGGCATGTACGGCGGCACGGGCGTCTTCCTCCTGGAACTCCTCGACATCCCCGCCCGCCGCGACCAGGCCATCTACGCCGGCTTCTCGGTCCTGGCAGGCATCGGCGTGATAGCGGCGGCCCTGTTCCTGGAGCGGGTGTGCAAACTCCCCGAGGACGACGAGCAGAACCACACGGGGGCCGAACCGGTGGCCTGACGGCTACCCGGACCGGCGAGCCAGGTGGCCGTGCCGTTGCGCCTTGGCCGGCGCCACCTCGACGACGGCCGTCCACCTCGCCCGTACCGTCCGGGCTCCGGAGCTCGGAGCCCGCCGGCCCTGAAGTCACTACGCCAGTATCAGGCTCATCGCCTCGGCGCGGGTCGTAGCGTCCCGGAGCTGGCCCCGCACCGCAGAAGTGGTGGTCTTGGCGCCGGGCTTGCGGATACCCCGGACCGACATGCACATGTGCTCGGCCTCGATGACCACGATGGCCCCACGCGCCTCCAGGATTCGCATGAGCGAATCGGCGATCTGCGTGGTGAGGCGTTCCTGCACCTGCGGCCGCCGGGCGAACACCTCGACGAGACGCGCCAGCTTCGACAGACCGGTGATCTTGCCCGTCTCAGCCGGGATGTACCCCACGTGAGCCACGCCGTGGAACGGCAGAAGGTGGTGTTCACAGAGACTGACGATCTCGATGTCCTTCACCAGGACCATCTCGTCATGCCCCAGATCGAACGTCGTCGTCAGCACATCCTCGGGCTCCTGCCACAGCCCCGCCAGGAGCTCCCGGTAAGCCCGCGCCACCCGCGCCGGTGTTTCCCTGAGGCCCTCGCGCCCAGGGTCCTCGCCCACCGCGATCAGGAGTTCGCGAACAGCGTTTTCGGCGCGCTTCTCGTCGAACTCGCCGATGAAGCCGTCACCGGCCAGCGTCACGGGGTCGGTCATCTGATGCCTCGTTCCTGTACGTCTTACCTGCGGGCATACCAAAATGCCGCGCCCCCCAGGCTAAAACCTGGGGGTCGCGGCATTCATTCCGGGCCGGTTGGCCGAAAGCAGGTCAGCTCTCGGGGCGGTCCTCCGGGGTCTGCTCCGTCACCGGGGCGGACTCCGCTGCCGTGGACTTGACCGTGCTGATCGCCGCCGTCGCTCCGTTCGCGCCGTTGGTCAGTGCCAGCTCCTTGGGGGAGAGCACCGGCGGGCGCGTGGAGGGCGTGCGGCGCGAGGAGCCGGTCCAGGCGGGCCGCGGCGGACGCTTGTGGATCGAGGCGAAGATCTCGGCGATCTCCTCCTTGCCCAGGGTCTCCTTCTCCAGGAGGGCCAGGACGAGGTTGTCGAGCACGTCCCGGTTCTCGACCAGGATCTCCCAGGCCTCGTTGTGAGCGGTCTCGATGAGCTTCTTGACCTCTTCGTCGACCAGCGCGGCGACCTCTTCCGAGTAGTCGCGCTGGTGAGCCATCTCACGTCCGAGGAAGGGCTCGCTGTTGTCGCCGCCGAACTTGATCGCGCCGAGCCGCTCGGTCATGCCGTACTGCGTGACCATCGCGCGGGCCAGGTTGGTGGCCTTCTCGATGTCGTTGGCGGCGCCGGTGGTCGGGTCGTGGAAGACCAGTTCCTCGGCCGCGCGGCCGCCCAGCATGTAGGCCAGCTGGTCGAGCATCTCGTTGCGGGTGGTCGAGTACCTGTCCTCGTCCGGGAGCACCATCGTGTAGCCGAGGGCGCGGCCGCGGGAGAGGATCGTGATCTTGTGGACCGGGTCGGAGTTCGGTGAGGCCGCCGCGACCAGGGCGTGACCGCCCTCGTGGTACGCGGTGATCTTCTTCTCCTTGTCCGACATGATCCGGGTCCGCTTCTGCGGGCCCGCGACCACGCGGTCGATCGCCTCGTCCAGCGCCTTGTTGTCGATCAGCTTCTGGTCACTGCGGGCGGTGAGCAGCGCGGCCTCGTTGAGCACGTTGGCGAGGTCGGCGCCGGTCATACCGGGGGTACGGCGGGCGACGGCGGCCAGGTCGACGTCGGGGGCGACCGGCTTGCCCTTCTGGTGAACCTTGAGGATCTCCATGCGGCCCTGCAGGTCCGGCGGGTCGACGGCGATCTGCCGGTCGAAGCGGCCGGGGCGCAGGAGCGCCGGGTCGAGGATGTCGGGGCGGTTGGTGGCGGCGATGAGGATCACGCCGCCCTTGACGTCGAAGCCGTCCATCTCGACGAGCAGCTGGTTCAGGGTCTGCTCACGCTCGTCGTGACCGCCGCCGAGGCCGGCGCCGCGGTGGCGGCCGACCGCGTCGATCTCGTCGACGAAGACGATCGCCGGGGCGTTCGCCTTGGCCTGCTCGAAGAGGTCACGGACGCGGGAGGCGCCGACGCCGACGAACATCTCGACGAAGTCGGAACCGGAGATCGAGTAGAAGGGCACTCCGGCCTCGCCGGCCACGGCACGCGCGAGGAGCGTCTTGCCGGTGCCGGGGCGGCCGTAGAGGAGCACGCCCTTGGGGATCTTGGCGCCCACGGCCTGGAACTTGGCCGGCTCCTGCAGGAACTCCTTGATCTCGTGGAGTTCCTCGACGGCCTCGTCGCAGCCCGCGACGTCCGAGAAGGTGGTCTTCGGGGTGTCCTTGGTGATGAGCTTGGCCTTGGACTTCCCGAAGTTCATGACTCGGGAGCCGCCGCCCTGCATCTGGTTCATCAGGAACAGGAAGACGACCACGATCAGGACGAAGGGCAGCAGGGAGAGCAGCACGCCGAGGAACGGGTTCTGCTTGGACGGCGACACCGTGTAGCCGTCCGGAATCTGCTTGTCCTGGTACTTGGTCTGCAGCGTATTGGCGATGGTCACGCCCTGGTCGCCGATGTAGCTCGCCTGGATCTTCGAGCTGCCGTCGACCTTCACACCGTCCTTGAGCGTGACCTTGACGGTCTGCTCGTCACCGGTGGTGAGTTTGGCCGACTCGACCCTGTTGTCGTTGATCGCCGCCACGACCTGGCCGGTGTCCACCGTCTTGTAGCCGCCGGACGAGCCGACGACCTGCATCAACACGACCACGGCAAGGACGGCCAGCACGATCCACATGACCGGCCCACGGAAGTATCGCTTCACGTCCATCCATACGGAGCGGTGCCGCCCCGTCCCTCCTGCCATAGTGAGTTTGATAAGACAGTTCTTCTGACGGTACCCCAGCATTGTTGCCCGAAGCCGCACGGAGCGGCATCGACGGCTGGCATTCCCGCCTCTGCATGCTCCAACGGCGCGAAACCCGCTGGGGTTCCCGATCGTCTTACAAGGGCTCGCCCTGTTGGCTCAGCCGCCGTAGACGTGGGGCGCGAGCGTACCGACGAACGGCAGGTTGCGGTACTTCTCGGCGTAGTCGAGGCCGTAGCCGACGACGAATTCGTTCGGGATGTCGAAGCCGACCCACTCGACGTCGATGGCGACCTTGGCGGCGTCGGGCTTGCGCAGCAGCGTGCACACCTTCAGGGAGGCGGGCTCGCGGGAGCCGAGGTTGTTGATCAGCCAGGACAGGGTCAGGCCGGAGTCGATGATGTCCTCGACGATCAGGACGTGCTTGCCCTTGATGTCGGTGTCGAGGTCCTTGAGGATGCGGACGACCCCGGAGGACTGGGTGCCCGCGCCGTACGAGGACACGGCCATCCAGTCCATGGTGACGGGGGCGGACAGCGCCCGGGCGAGGTCTGCCATGACCATCACGGCGCCCTTGAGGACGCCGACGATGAGCAGGTCCTTGCCCGCGTATTCCGCGTCGATCTTCGCGGCCAGCTCGGCCAGCTTCGCGTCGATCTCTTCCTTGGTGATGAGCACCTGCTGGAGGTCGTCACCCATGTCTTTCGCGTCCACCCGCATCACTTTCGGTCGTCCCGCACTTACGGCCGCTGTCACGGCCTCCGGCTGTCCGGCCCGTCGGAGGGGTTGCTCCGGTGGTCGGGATTCAGCCTTGCCGAATCACCAGTCTGCCACCCTGGCGCTGGGCGACGACTTTGCCCGGGAGATTGATGGCTCCCTGGCCGCGCCAGCCGGTGATCAGCCGGTCGACTTCCTCGATGTGGCGGGCGAAGAGGGATCCGGCCGGGGCGCCGGCCTCGATGGCGGCGCGGCGCAGGATGCGGCGGCGTACGGCGGGCGGGAGGGCGTAGAGCTTGGCGCACTCCAGCAGGCCCGAGGCGTCGCGTACGGAGGCTTCGGCCTGGCTGGCCCAGGCGTCGAGGGCGTCCGCGTCGTCGCGGGAGAGCTGAGCGGTGCGGGCGAGGGCCTCCACGACGCCTTTGCCGAGGGCCTTCTCGAGGGCGGGGAGGCCCTCGTGCCTGAGCCGGGAGCGGGTGTAGGCGGGGTCGGCGTTGTGCGGGTCGTCCCAGACGGGCAGGGACTGGACCATGCAGGCCTTGCGGGCGGTCTGCCGGTCGAGGTGCAGGAAGGGGCGCCGGTAACGGCCGCCGGCCCCCGAGACCGCGGCCATGCCGGACAGGGAGCGGATGCCGGAGCCGCGGGCGAGGCCGAGCAGGACGGTTTCGGCCTGGTCGTCGCGGGTGTGGCCGAGCAGGACCGCGGCGGCGCCGTGGCGTTCGGCGGCGGCGTCGAGGGCGGCGTAGCGGGCGTCGCGGGCGGCTGCTTCGGGGCCGCCTTCGCGGCCGACGGTCACGGCGATGGACTCGGCGGGGTGGAGGCCGAGTTCGCGCAGCCTGAGGACGACCTCCGCGGCGCGGAGGTCGGAGCCGGGCTGGAGGCCGTGGTCGACGGTGACGCCGCCGGCGCGGATGCCGAGCTTGGGGGCCTCGAAGGCGAGGGCGGTGGCGAGCGCCATGGAGTCGGCGCCGCCGGAGCACGCGACGAGCACGAGCGGGGACGGGCGTTCGGTCCGGCTCGGTTCGCGGGCTTCTTCGGTGGCCGCCGCAGCGGCTGTCGCTGCATTTTCGGGTGTACGGCTGTGGTCGGTGAGGATGTCGTGGAGGACGCGGCGGACCGCCAGGCGTATCGCCGCGACCGCAGGATGGGGACCCATGTCCGGTTCCCTTCATGAAGTTGTCGGGGGTGAGCCCGAAGCCTCGGTCACTTAGAGTGTGTAAATGGTGACAGAAGCGGGCCGTTCCCCGAGCATTGCACGCCTACCCATGGCTCACGGTCCCTCGGACGGGTGATTGGAGGGGCGTTCGCCTGCCGTCGGCCGGATTCGTTTCACGACCTCCTCACGGGGTCACGACTCGGCCTTGCGGTGCACCCGTGCGACCCAGTCCGCCGGTGCGGCGATCTCCGCCTTGGTGGGCAAGGTGTTGGGGGATGTCCACACGCGGTTGAAGCCGTCCATGCCGACCTGGTCGACGACGGCTCGTACGAAGCGTTCGCCGTCGCGGTACTGCCGGAGTTTGGCGTCGAGGCCGAGCAGTTTGCGCAGGGCGACGTCGAGGCGGGAGGCGCCTTTGGCGCGGCGTTGCTGGAACTTCTCACGGATCTCGGAGACGCTGGGTACGACCTGTGGTCCGACTCCGTCCATGACGAAGTCGGCGTGGCCCTCCAGCAGCGACATGACGGCGGTGAGGCGGCCGAGGATCTCGCGCTGGGCCGGGGTCTGCACCAGTTCCACGAAGGAGTGACCGCCGTTGTCCTCCTCGCCCTCGGGACGGCCGCCGGCGAGGGACTGGGCGGCTTCCCTGACGCGTTCGAGGACGGTCATCGGGTCGACGTCGGTCTCCGCCAAAAACGACTGGATTTCGCCCTCGAGGTGATCCCGGAGCCAGGGCACGCCGGTGAACTGGGTGCGGTGGGTCTCCTCGTGCAGGCATACCCACAGGCGGAAGTCGTGTGGCTCGACGTCGAGTTCGCGCTCCACGTGGACGATGTTGGGGGCGACGAGGAGGAGGCGGCCGCCGCCGTTGTCGCCGGCCGGGAGGTCGCGGGTGGCGGGGGCGAAGGTCTCGTACTGGCCGAGGACGCGGGAGGCCAGGAAGGACAGCAGCATGCCGACTTCGACGCCGGTGACCTTGCCGCCGACGGCGCCGAACACGGCGCTGCCGGGGCTGCTGCCGCGGCGTTCCTGCATCTTCTCCAGGAGGGGCTTGAGGATCTCCCGGAATCCGGCGACGTTGGCCCTCACCCAGCCGGGTCGGTCGACGACGAGGACGGGGGTGTCGTGGACCTCGTCGGTGCCCATCCGAGTGAAGCCCCGGACGTGTTCCTCCGAGGCCTTGGCGTGCCGGCGAAGCTCCGCGACGACGGACCTGGCCTCGTCGCGGCTGACTTCGGGGCCAGGTCGCACGAGCCGTGTCGCGGTTGCCACCGCGAGGTTCCAGTCGACCATCCCGGGAGATGCGGTGCCACCGAAGCTCGTCATGTGTCAACCGTACGTGAGCGTTCCCACTTGGGGCAGGCCGTGGCGTGGGGTGCAGCCCGCGCCGGTGGTGCGGGGGTCCTGGCGCGGGAAGGGACCGGTGCCGGCCGTCCGGTGCCGGCGCCGCGGGCCGCCGCGGGACCGTGCCCACCTGTTCCGCCCGGCCGCAGCCCGGCCGGCTTCGGGTGCCAGGCGCGACGAGGCCAGGTCCGTCGTCGCGGATCAGGCCGGCTCAGGGCGACGGCGTCCTGTCAGTGCAGCTGAGCGGAGCACGGTGCGTCCAGCGGCTAGGCGGAGGAGCCGATGCGATGGGGGTCCCCCGCGCGAGCGCAGCCCAGCGCAGGGAGTCGGCAACCGACGACAACGCCGCAGACGGGCGTGCCGTGCCCCGCGATTCCGGCATGATCCGCCGGACAGGCCCCAGCGGCGGCCACCCAGCCCGTGCTCCCGCTACCCGCAGCCGCACCCCGCCAGTGCCGTAGCGGTGGTGTCCAGGGCTGCCTGGGCCTCCAGCGGGTTCGCCGTGCCCGATGCCAGGAAGGCGAAGGCGAGGAGGTGGCCGTCCTTGTCGACCACGGTGCCCGCCAGCGTGTTCACGCCGGTCAGGGTGCCTGTCTTCGCTCGTACGACTCCTGCCGCGCCGTTGGTGTAGCGGCGGGCCAGGGTGCCGGTGAAGCCCGCGACGGGGAGGCCGGTGAGGACCGGGCGCAGACCGGGGCGGCCCGGGTCGCCGGCCTTGACCAGGAGGGCGGTGAGGAGGTCCGCCGTGAGCCTGTCGTCGCGGTTGAGGCCACTGCCGTCATGGAAGGAGGCGCCGGACATGGGCAGGCCGAGCTTTCTCAGCTGCTCGGCGATGGCCTCGGCGCCGCCGTCGAAGCTCGCCGCCCTGCCGCTCGCCAGGGCGGTCTGACGGGCCAGGGCCTCGGCGATGTCGTTGTCGCTGTTGGTCAGCATGCGCTCGACCAGGGTGGACAGCGGGGGCGAGGAGACGGTGGCGAGGGTCTCGGCGCTGCTCGTGGCCTTGGAGGGGCCGGGAGCCGTGGTCTTGATGCCGGCGTCGTCGAGGAAACCGGCGAACTTGGTCGCGGCGTCGGCCGCCGGGTCGCTCACGCGGATGGCCGGGCCGCTGGTGGAGGCGTTGGTGCGGCCCTCGTCGGTGATCAGGGCGCTGACGGGGGCCAGGTTGTCGTTGACGCCGATGGGGTGCAGTGCGGAGCCGGAGTAGAGCGTGGTGTCGTACGAGAGCGTGATCTTGTGGACGCCCCGCTGCCCCAGCACCTTCGCGGTGCCGGCGGCGAGCGTGCGCAGGCTCGCCCAGCCGTCGGCCTTCGGGTGAGCGGTGAGGGTGGGGTCGCCGCCGCCGACCAGGACGAGTTCCTCGGTGCCGGGTTCGAGGGCGGTGCGGGTGGTGAAGCGGTGGTCGGCGCCGAGGGCGGACAGGGCGGCGAGGGCGGTGGCGATCTTGGTGGTGGAGGCGGGGGTGAGTGCCTTGTCGGCGCCGGTGCCGTAGAGCCGCTTGCCGGTGCCGACGTCGACGACGGCCGCGGTGTGGGTGCCGCCGAGCGCCGGGGCGCCCAGGAGTGGCCCCAGGACGTCCGTGAAGGTCTTCTGGCCGGTAGGGGCCTTCTTGGTGCTGACGGCGTCCGTGGTCCCGCTCAGGCTCGCGAGGACGGCAACGGCGCTGGGTGCGGGCCCGGGCGCCCTCGGGGTCGTACCGGAGTCGCCGTGATCTGCGCCACCTGGCCGCTCCAGGGCGGCGGCCCGGTCCCGCTCGGCCGTACGCTGACCGTTGGCGTCCCAGGGACCGGCGGCGGTCACCACACCGGCGGCCAGCGCCAGCCCGGCGGTGGCGGCGCCCGCGCTGTACTGCCAGGTCCTGACGTTCCGGCGACGGGGGAGGTGTGCAAGCCCGGGTCGCACCGCCTTCGTCAGCCGCGCGACCCGCGGTTTCGCGGCCGCCGCGGCACGCGCCAGACGCGGTCGTACGGCGTTCGCGATCCGCACCATGTGCGGTTTCGCGGCTCGCCAAGGCCTCACCTCTGGCACGACCACCAGCCCCTTTCGCGATCACACACCTGCGTGAGGGACACTTAACCACCAGAACTATGTGTTGATCATGGAGGAGCCACCGGTGGAGTTCGACGTCACGATCGAGATCCCGAAGGGTTCGCGGAACAAGTACGAGGTGGACCACGAGACCGGTCGGATCCGCCTGGACCGTCGCCTCTTCACCTCGACCGCCTACCCGACCGACTACGGCTTCGTCGAGAACACCCTCGGCGAGGACGGCGACCCGCTGGACGCGTTGGTCATCCTGGACGAGCCGACGTTCCCGGGCTGTCTGATCAAGTGCCGCGCGATCGGCATGTTCCGTATGACGGACGAGGCCGGCGGCGACGACAAGCTGCTGTGCGTTCCGGCCACCGACCCGCGGGTGGAGCACCTGCGCGACATCCACCACGTATCGGAGTTCGACCGCCTGGAGATCCAGCACTTCTTCGAGGTCTACAAGGACCTGGAGCCCGGCAAGTCGGTCGAGGGTGCCAACTGGGTGGGCCGCACGGACGCCGAGGTGGAGATCGAGCGGTCGTACAAGCGCTTCAAGGATCAGGGCGGTCACTGACCGGCCGGTTTGCCTTCCACGGGCCGCGGCACCCTGTCCCGGGTGGCGCGGCCCGTTTGCGTGCTCGTGCGCATACTGGGGCTTACGCAAGGTGTAGTTCAGGGAGCGGTACGAGGTGACGCAGACGGAGGACAGGAAGCCGCGGACGGACGAGGCACGGACCACGTACGACCCGGAGATCACGTCCGAGTTCGCCATTCCCGAGGGCCTGGGAGTCCTCAAGGGCGGCGGTGAGTCGGAGACCACGTCCGAGTTCGCCGTGCCGGAGGGCCTGCAGACGCCGCAGCCGCCGAGTCCCGAGCCGGAAGGGTCGGCGTTCAGCCTGCCGAACACCTACAGCGCCCAGGACGCCCCGCCCGCGTTCACGCCTGCGACGGGCATGCCGGCGGTCAGCCTGATCAAGGACGCGCCCTGGCAGGACCGGATGCGCACGATGCTGCGCATGCCGGTGACCGAGCGGCCGGCGCCCGAGCCCGTGCAGCGCGCCGAGGAGGGCGGGCCCGCGATCCCGCGCGTGCTCGACCTGACCCTGCGTATCGGGGAGCTGCTGCTGGCGGGCGGCGAGGGCGCGGAGGACGTGGAGGCCGCGATGTTCGCGGTGTGCCGGTCCTACGGCCTGGACCGCTGCGAGCCCAACGTCACCTTCACGCTGCTGTCGGTCTCCCACCAGCCGTCACTCGTGGAGGACCCGGTCACGGCGTCGCGGACGGTACGGCGGCGGGGTACGGACTACACGCGGCTCGCGGCCGTGTTCCGGCTGGTGGACGACCTGACCGACCCGGAGACCCACGTCTCCCTGGAGGAGGCCTACCGGCGGCTCGCGGAGATCCGCCGCAACCGGCACCCCTACCCCGGCTGGGCACTGACCCTGGCGAGCGGGCTGCTCGCGGGTGCGGCCTCCGTACTGGTCGGTGGTGACCTGATCGTGTTCGTCGCGGCCGCGGTGGGCGCGATGCTCGGTGACCGGCTGGCGTGGCTGTGCGCGGGGCGTGGGCTGCCGGAGTTCTACCAGTTCACGGTGGCCGCGATGCCGCCCGCGGCGATCGGTGTGGCGTTCGCGCTGGCGCACGTCGATGTGAAGGCGTCCGCCGTCATCACCGGTGGGCTGTTCGCGCTGCTGCCCGGGCGGGCGCTCGTGGCGGGCGTGCAGGACGGGCTGACCGGGTTCTACATCACCGCGTCCGCCCGGCTGCTGGAGGTCATGTACTTCTTCGTCGGCATCGTCACCGGCGTGCTGATCGTCCTGTACTTCGGCGTGAAGGTGGGCGGCGAGCTGAACCCGGACACGGCGCTGAGCATCTCCGAACGGCCACTGGTGCAGATCGGGGCCTCGATGCTGCTGTCGCTGACCTTCGCGGTGCTCCTGCAGCAGGAGCGGTCCACCGTGCTGTGGGTGACGCTCAACGGCGGTGTCGCGTGGTCGGTGTACGGCGCCATGCACTATTCGGCGGGCATCTCACCGGTGGCGTCCACGGCCGTGGCAGCGGGGCTGGTGGGGTTGTTCGGACAGTTGCTGTCCCGGTACCGGTTCGCCTCCGCCCTGCCGTACACGACGGCGGCGATCGGTCCCCTGCTGCCGGGTTCCGCCACGTACTTCGGGCTGTTGAACATGGCGCAGAACGAGGTGAACAAGGGCCTCGTGTCGCTGGCGAACGCGGCCTCCCTGGCCATGGCCATCGCCATCGGTGTCAACCTGGGGTCGGAGATCTCCCGGTTGACCCTGCGGGTCGGCTCCGCCGGTAAGCGCCGGGCAGCCAAGAGGACCAGGGGCTTCTAGTAGACTGTCGCGACTAAGTGTCGTTCTGGTTGGTGGAGTTGGGGTCGGGGAGGCTTCGCTTGATGCTTCCGTTCGGCCGGGCAGGGGTGCCGTGTCCTCGCAGAAGAAGTATCCGGTTGTCTTGAGTGCCGAAGACCGTCGGGCGTTGGAGCGTGTGACGACGACGGGGGTCCGCAGCGCGTCGATGATCAGGCGGGCGCGGGTGCTGCTCGCGTTGGACACCTCGGCCGGCGAGGTCGCTCCGCGGGCGGTGATTGCGGACCGGGTCGGGGTCTCGTGCGATTCGGTCCGCCTGATCTCGAAGCGGTACGCGGAGACCGGCGGCGATGTGTGGGCCACGGTCGGCCGGAA
>NZ_JBIBKS010000034.1:0-67258 GCF_042959345.1 Streptomyces sp. NPDC007905
AGAGTGCGGTCACGAGGGTGTCCAGGTTCGTCGTCACAAACGATCATGGACACCCTCTCCTCGCGCCCGCAGGCATTTGGAAAGACTCGTCTAGACCTCACGAGCTGCGGGAACGCGACGGGGGAGAGCCATGGGTACGGGTACGAGTTCGAGCGGCGCAGTAGACGGCGAGTCTCCCTTGATAGCCGCGGTTCGTGTCGCTGACACCGACCTGGTGAAAAGGCTTCTTTTGGAGGGCAGCGACCCCGACGTGCGCGACGCCCACGGAACGCCCGTGTTCTGGCTGGCCGTCCGGACCTACTCCGCACCCATCGTCCAACTGCTGCTCGAGCACGGCGCCGATCCCGAGCGGTGCGGGCCGGACGGTCCGCTCCCGTTGCGCGCAGCGGTCGACTGGGGGTCGCCAGCGTTGGTCGAGATGCTCCTGCATGACAGGGTGCGGGGACGGTACCGCAAGTCCGAGCTGCTGGACATGCGGGACCCTGCGCGTCACTGGCACGAGACGGGGATCGAAGTCGAGCTGCGCCGTCGCACAGGGGCCGAAAATGCCGTCGGCCGTACCCGGGTCCAGGACGACGAGTTCAACAGCGTCGACGAGTGCTCCCTCGGCGGGATGACGGTACGGGACGGGCATGCGGCGATCCTCACGCGCCTGGAGGAACTGCTCGGCATCCGCGTCTCCTTCGAGGAACTGATGGACCGCACGTTGGCCCACCCCGACCAGGACCACACCGCGTGGGGAAGTGCCACCATCCTGCCGGCCCACCGACGCGACAAGGAGACCTGGACGGCTGCCGCGACACTGCGCACACATCCCGACCCGTTCCGCCGATTGTTCGGTGCCGAGGTCCTACGACTGACCCATCTGTTCGACGGCAGCGACGAGGACGCGTTCACCGGCCCGGCCCTGGACATCTTCACCGACTGGTCGGCCAAGGAGACGGATCTCGCCGTGCTCACCGAGGTGCTGGTCGCGCTCGGAGAACACCCCGGCCCCCGCGCGGAGGCAGCGCTCCTGCCACACGCCGGCCACCGCGACGCCCGAGTACGGCAGGCGGTAGCCCAGGGGTTCAGCACCTGGTCCTCACCACCTGTCTTCTCCGACGCCGTCCGCAAGGCGCTGCTGGAGCTGATCACCGACCCGGAGGCAGCGGTACGGCAGTACGCCTGCCTCACGGTCGCCGAGGGCAAGGACCGGGACCCCGTATTCACCAATGCCCTGGCCGCTCTGCTGGACGACGCGGACCGCCGGGTCCAGACCATCGCCGTATACGGGCTCGCCCTCCACGACGACGAACGGTGCGTGGAAGGGGCACGCCGCCTTGGCCCGCCGCAACCCGACTACCCGGGCGAGGATCGCTACCTCGGCGCGGCGTGGCGCTATGAATGGCGCCGCGGCGGCCAGTGACGCCCTCGCGCTGCGCACCTTGATCCGCCTGGAGGTCGCCAGGCCGCCAGGCGACGCCGAGCCACTGCCCCTGTGGCTGTGGTCCTCCCGCACCAGCCCGACGGCCGCCGAGGTGGGTCTGTGGTGGCAGGCTTCCTCCGCCTCTTCAACCGGGAGCACACGTTCCGGCAGGCTGAAGCTATTACGGCGTAATAGGCTGGGACGCCTCCGACAGACGAGCAGCTCGGCCCCTACGCCGTAATTGCCCGTCTTACGACAGTAGTTCAGCGCACATGACCCCTCCGTTCCCAGTCGAGTCAGGGCGCCTGCCCTAGCTGCCTCGACCCGACGAGACACCAACCGTCAGCAAACCGAAGGCACTCCGGCCGATGAGCCCTCGTGTCTCACAATGACCGAGTCGCCAGGCGCCAGTCCCGGTCAGGCACAGCGCCGCGCCCTCAGATCGGTTGAGGCAAGACACCCCACGTTGGTTCGTGACGATCAAGGAGTGGCGGCGAGGGACGCCAGGAGAGGGTCACAGGCAAGGCGCTGGCGCGCTTGGTGAAGGTGGACCCGTACGGTGCTGGGAGTGATCCGCAGCTGCTGCGCGATGTAGGCGGTCGGGGTGCCGAGGGCCCACAGCCAGGTCACATGTCGCATGCGGTGGGGAAGCCGGTCGACAGCTTCCGCCAGCGCCGCGTTGCGCAAGCTGTCGATGCCGATGTCTTCCGGACTTCGCTCGGTATCGCCGCTGTCCAAGAGGTTGCCCGACGTCACTTCGAGCCTGAAGCGGGCTGAGGCGAAGTGGTCTGCGACGAGATTGCGGGCGATCGTGACCAGCCAAGCCCCGAAGTCCCGTCCCCGCCAGGTGAACGTGTCCAGGTGCTGGAGGGCGCGGTTGACGTGCTCCCTGGCCTAAAGTCCAGGGATTGCGGCCTGGGTCGTCCGACTCTTCCGAGGGCTTCCTGCTTCACCGCGCTGCGCGGGCACGTGTGCCCGTCTTACCGGCACTCCACAGGCGTTTGGCGTCTCCGCCCGTCCGGCGACGACGATACGGCGTCCTTCGAAGAGGACGTTGCGTGCTGCGTTGTGGTCGCGGTCGTGCACGGTGGCGCACTCGCCGCACGTCCACTCGCGGATGTGCAGGGGCTTGGGTCCGTCCCGGAACCCGCAGGCCGAGCAGACCTGTGAGGACGGGAAAGCGCGGTCCACCTTGACGAAGGTGCGGCCGTGCCTGACTGCCTTGTACTCCAGCATGCCGACGAACGCGGACCATCCCGCGTCGTGCACGGACTTGGCGAGCCGGGTGCGGCCGAGGCCGGACACCGCGAGGTCTTCCACGTACACCGCTTGGTTGTCGCGAATGATCTGTGTGGAAGCCTTGTGATGCCAGTCCCGGCGCCGGTCCGCCACCTTGGCGTACTGGCGTGCGACCTTGATACGGGCCTTGGCCCGGTTCTTCGATCCCTTGGCCTTGCGGGACAGCTCCCGCTGAAGGCGTCTGAGTTTCTTCTCCGCCCGGCGCAGGAAGCGGGGGCTGTCGATCTTTCGGCCGTCCGAGAGGACGGCGAAGGCGGACAGGCCGAGGTCGATACCGGTTTCCGCTTCCACCTCGGGCAGGACGTCCGGCTCGGTGTCCACGACGAAGCTGAGGAAGTACCGGCCGGAGCTGTCCTTGGTGACGGTCAAAGACGTGGGAGCGGACGGAAGCCGACGCGACCACTTCACCTTGAGACTGCCGATCTTGGCCACGTACACCGTGCCGTTGTCCTGAAGGGAGAAGGCGTTGGTGTTGAGGCGGATCGACTGCCGGGTGTCCTTCTTCGATTTGTACCGGGGCGGGCCTACCTTGCAGCCCTGCCGCTTGCCCCTGGCCGAGTCGAAGAAGTTTTTGTAGGCGGTGTCCAGGTCCCGCAGAGACTGTTGCAGGACGACCGCCGACACGTCGGTGAGCCAGGCGCGTTCCTCGGTGCGCTTGGCCTGGGTGATGCGAAGCCGGGACAACTCGGCCGACTTCACGTACGGCAGTCCGGCCGCGTGCGCTTCCTTCCGGTCGCGCAGGCAGTCGTTCCACACCACGCGGGCGCACCCGAACGCACGTGCCAGAGCACGGCGTTGGGAGGCATCCGGGTAGGCCCGGTAGTTGTAGCGGAGCCGCACACCCAAGATCCTACTTCTCCGCATCGTGCGGCGGAGCACCGTTGTCACCCTGCCAAGGGCAGTTTGTGCCAAGCACCGAGCACGAGGGACGCCCCAACTATTACGCCGTAATAGACCGCGGGACAGGACGGCACCGAGTCAAGACACCCTGGCCGAGTGGGAGAGTGAGACGACCCGGGCTATTACGCCGTAATAGCCAGACGTCGCAAAGCAGACCCTTGGGGGTGACTCTGACACCTCGATGTTTCCACCGGGACACCGGCTGTGCCTCCCTATGGAACCGTTTGCGCCAGCCCCAGCGGGCTGTGGAACGCGGACCGTAAGGCACACGCTGAGACGCGGCCCGGGCCGCGGAGGTCGCCGCGTGTCGGCGCCACCGCGCTGCCCGCGCGTAGAGGCCTCCAGCGGGCACCTTCATGGCGGGGGACCGTCACCGCTGAAGACGCAAGGCCGCCCCGCAAGAAGCGACACCCTTTCACATGAACGCCCCTCAGTATCACTTGTCCGTCAGTGAAAGGGCGGGCAATGCTCACCGGCATTGGACCCGTCGGCGTGCGGCCCTTGGAAGATCTAGCTGCAGCAGGCGACGAACATGGTCCGGCGGTCTGCGAGCGGTTGACCGAGACCTTCGAAGATCACGCTCTTGCTTGCGGCTTCAGTGAATGGTCATGTCCGAGAGTCGTGGTTCGGGCTCACCTTCTGTGATGCACGCACGCTGAGCGACAGATGCGGGGTAGAAGACGAACCACCCCGGTGCCGCATGCCGACAGTCAGCCCTCGGGCTCGTGCGCTTTTCTCTTGCTCAGGAGCTGCTTCGCGGCCTCGATCGCTTCCCTGTTGAGTTCCTCAACGGAGACGCACCACGTTTCGTTCCAGCCGTCCAGGTTGTGCGCGCAGTGGACCAGTGGCTCCAGGTCTTCGGGAAACCCAAGGTCATATGCTATGTCTGTCCAGATGAGGTGCGTCCCGGTCGCAGGATCGAGCGATCCATCGGCGATCTGTTCAGCTACCCAGTAGGCCATAGCCCATTTTGCGGCTCGTGGGTCATCCGGCGGGCGGAAGATCAGCCCTAGTTCCTTCAGCACTTGATCGAAGAGTCCAGGGGCTTCGGCCTCTTCACTCCGCAGGAGTCCGGCTAGCATGGCGAGCGAAGGACTGTCGACGCCGGCGACCAGCGCGTCCAGCCCTGCCTGGATCAGTCGGTCGGACCCTACGCGTCTACCGAATGCCCTCTCCCGCGCCATGTGGCTGAGTTGCTTGAGGGCGTCATCCTGGTTCATCGTGGGCCTCTTCGTCGGCAGCTGGAGCAAGCTACTTCGATGAGGATGCAGGATCCAGCCTGACGCCGACTCCGGCATGGACATCAGGACTTCAACCGCCAGCTCTGTCTGGCACAGCAGGGGTGGGTTCGAGGCACTCGCTGGGGCTTCCGGAACAGCCCCGACATAGGGGAGTTGAAGGAACCTGGTCGGCCGGACGCCGCGACCCGAGTCGGGTCAGTGCCAACCACGACGGCCTTCAGTCACCGGCGGAGCAACTCTGCCGCAGCTGCGTAAGCCGACCTCGCTTCATCAGTAGCGCACACCGCTTGCGGGCTATGGCGACTAAGCATTCGCAGGACGCGTACCAGAGCCTCTACATAGGTCCCGAGGCTCACCATCTGTGTTGCTGTCGTGCAGTGGGGGAGTACCGCTTCGATCTGCTCCAGCCAGAACTCCACGTCCTCGTCCTCTACCAGTTCGTTGCGGCAGTCAAGGAGTCGCTGAGCCACTGGCACAAGTAGCTCGTGGCGTCGGGCCGCTTCTTCCTCAGCCCGACGCGTTGCCATAGCCCGGGCTTCAATCCTGCGCTCGGCCTCAAGGACAGCTTCAGGCGTACGTCGAACCGCCGGCTCCCCTTGAGCTACGAGCGCAGCAGCACGCAGTCGGGTCGCCTTGTTGTACGCCGCGCTCGGTGTCTTCACAGCAAGGGCGGGCATCAAGTCCCCCCACTCTGCACCTGCCGACCGTGCATCGGCGACAGCCCTGGCCTGGTGGATGTCCGTCTGTTCACGCACGTACTGCCAAAGACACACGCGTTTGATTGCCGCATCGCGCCGCGCCTGGTCGTCCTTGACAGCCCCTGCCTGCCTCTCCAGATAGAGGAGAGCCCGGAAGAGCTCTTCATCGTCCGGCATCCTGTCAATTGACGGGTCCTCGGCATCTTCATGTAGTTGGCGCAGCTCGCCTACAACCGCTGCTGCGTCGAGGTTGCCGACCCGAAGGGGCGTTCTGAGCAGGGGTTTTGTGGGCGGAACCGACTTGCGGGTACGTCGTGGCATGCCACCGATTCTGTCTTCCGAGGAGCGTTTCACATAATGTGAAACGGCTCTGGGCTTCCGGATGTCTCATGTGGCGATGTCTCGTCACGGACGGCTCGCTTGTGGGCACTGCAACTGGGCCGATGAGCCCCGAGTTTTCGCTGCCCCGGCCGCCAAGTCGCTTCTTGACCCTCACACCGTGTCAGGCGGTCAGCTCGGAGACATCATGTTCACTATCGGAGACTTCGCCCGGCACGGCCGCGTCTCGGTCCGGATGCTGCGTCACTACGACGCGACCGGACTGCTGCGCCCGGCTTACGTCGACCCCGCCAGCGGCTATGGCTCCTACACCGCTACTCAGCTCTCCCGTCTCAACCGGATCATCGCGCTCAAGGACCTCGGATTCACTCTCCCGCAGGTCCAGGACATCGTGGATGAGAAGGTCAGCCTCGAGGAACTGCGCGGCATGCTGCGGCTGCGGCGAGCCGAACTGGAGACCGCAATGGCTGCCGCGGGAGCACGGCTGGTCCAGGTCGAGGCGAGGCTCCGAGCGATCGAGAGTGAGGGGCACATGCCCACGAACGACGTCGTCATCAAGAGCGTCCCTTCCGTCCGGGTGGCGGAGCTGACCGCAATCGCCGCGAGTTTCGAGCCCGAGGACATCGGCCCGGTCATCGGGCCGCTCTACGACGAGCTGTTCCGGTGCCTGGCGGCGGCAGGTATCACTCCCACGGGCCCCGGTGTCGCCTACTACGAGGACGCCCCGGAGGGCGGCGGCAGGATCAGCGTCCACGCCGCCGTCCAGGTCTCCGCCCCTCTCCAGGACGGCGCCTTCCGGATCCTCGGCCTGCCGTCCCTTAATCAGGCGGCGACCATCGTGCACCGCGGTTCGATGGACACCGTGCTCCCGACCGCCCAGGTCCTGGCCCGCTGGATCGACACCCACGGCTAATGGCTGCGGCGGTCCGCGCACGGGTTCCGGCGAAGCTGGCGGGATCTGATTTTCCGAGCGTTCGCCGTGCCGCATCTAACTGGCTAGTCCGCAGGCCAATGCGGGTTCGGAGTGCCGTCATCGCTCATGTGCGCCCGCTGGCAGATCCCGTTCCAGTTGAACGGGGTCTCCGGCACGAAGCGGTGCCGCTGCCCGCACGGACATGGCGCCAGTACCCACGCGCACCCACGGCACAGCTCGACCCAGCCGTGCCCGGTCGAGCTCAGCACCCGCGGTCCTTCATCCCCGCAAGCCGGGCAGCCGGGCGGCTCGGCACCGTCCAGAATCGCGTTCTGCCGCCGGACGTACTCGGACAGTCGCAGCGACGGATGGCGAAACGGGTCTTGGTACCAGACGCGGTCCGGGCCGTCCCACCTGCTCCGCAGCCACCACGGTCGCGGGTCTGGTACAGCCCGCCGCCCAGCCCGCTTCTCCGCCCGGCGTTGCGCGGCGTACTCCTCCGCCCTCGCGAGCCACAGCACCCGCGCCTCATGCAATTCCTCCACCGCCCGCACCAGCGCGTCCGGGTCCGCCTCCAGCCGCCGGGGGATCGCGGCGCTGAGCGTGAGGTGGTGGTACGTCGCCCGGAAGCCATACGGCGCAAAGAGGGTGATGCAGGTCCGCAACGCGCTGTGCCGGCGGCGGAGGGGTGGGCGGGCGTCGTGCACGTGCGCTCGGTGGGTCAGGAAGCTGGTCATGGTGTGGGCGCCAGGTCCAGTGTCCGTGCCAGGGCGGCAGTGACGGCGGCAGCGTGGGCCGGCAGGTGTTGTTCAGCCCAGGTCCCGGCAAGGCTGAGGAAGTCCTGCAAATCCTGCTGGGCGCCGGCGACGAGCCTGCGTACCTGGTCTACCGACAGCTCGATCACCGGGCTGCCGTCCGTCCCGTGGGCGTCGAGCGCCAGCCGGACAATGTCGCCAAGACGTTCGGTCATCGAGGACGGATCGTGGCCGAAGTAGGAGCAGCCAGTGCCGTCGAGTACCTCCAGCCAGTCCCGCCAGGTCTCCAGGCCGTTGCAGCAGCCCGGCTCGACGAAGACGGTGTCGGTGGCGTTGTCGGTCACCCGGAAGCCGCCGGCGGCGAACAAGTCAGGCATGGTGAGCAACCCGTGCAGGAATGTGCCGAGCGGGTCGGTCGGGCACGGCCCGTGCACCTCCTCCGGCTCGAAGTCGTTGCAGTCAGCGATCCGCATAACCGCCGTGCCGACCTCCGCCGGAGTCAGCTCCCCGTTCAGCACGAGGTAGCCATATGACTCGTGCTCGCCCACCGGCCAGAGCGCGAAGTCGTCGGCAACGGAGATCTCCAGAACGGCTTGCATCACAATCACATGGGGATGATGCCGGACCCACTGCTACACCGCCACGGGCTTTCAGCTGCGGCATCGGGCTCGGAGCGGGCCCAGGCCGGGTCGTCGGCTTCGAGGCGATGCGCAACCGGACCGAGGACTTCATCGAATGGGCCTCCGACCTCGCGGTGGGCCTGAACCGTCCCCACGAAGTCATCCCTGACGATCCCTTCGGGGCACTCGGCGTGGCGCGCTTCCGCCGGTCGCTGGCCTGGCACATCGCGCGCAGACCGGGCGGGCTGGTGGCCCAGGCTATCCAGTACGGGCACATGCGCACCGCAATGAGTGCCGGCTAGCCCACGGCCGCGGCGGCATCCACGAGCTGCTCGACATCGAAACCGCCCGGGCTACCGCCGACACCCTCACCGCCCTCCACGACGACCTCGCCGCCGGAACCGGGATCTCAGGGCTGGCCGCCCGGCGAGCGATCCACGCCGCGGCCCAGGCCCCTGCCTTCGCCGCTCTATCCGCACGCACCGCCAGGCCCGGGACATCCTGGGCAACCCTGCCCTGACCGTCTACGACAACCCGCACTCGTTCCTGATGTGCGTCTACAACCGCGACCGCGCCTTGTGTCACCGCCTCGATGTCACCGACGCCCCCAGCCTCGACCGCTGCCAGCCGTCGTGTGCGAACATCGCACGCACCGACCGCCACGCCGACGAACTCGTGCAGCGCGCACAGATGTTGGAGAAGCAGGCCGCCTCGGAGGCTGTGCCCCGCCCGCTCGCCGACCGGCTCACCCGACGTGCCGACCATCTCCGCGATCTCGCCGACCGCCACAACAACGATCGCATCCGCTCCCAGGAGCCGACCCCATGAGCCCCGTCGCAGACGAGCGCGACCGCATCCGTGCCGCGATGGACCGCATCCTGCGCGGCACACCCGAACGCTCCAACGGCGCCCTGACGATCGTCGCCCTTGCCGTCGAAGCCGGTGTCCCGCGCAACGCACTCACCCAGCGGCATACCGACCTGAAGAATGAGTTCTACGACAAGGTCCGCGCCCGGGGTGGCACTCCGGACAGTGAGAGGCGCCTGCGCGAGCAGATCCGCCGGCTGATGGAACTGCGAGCCGCTGACGCCGAGGAGCTCGCCCAGTTCAAAGCCGACGCCGAGGCACTGGTCGGTGCCCTACACCAGGCCACGATGGAGAACCTTCACCTTGGCCAGCAGCTCGCCGACCGCCATGCTGTGATCCGCGCGCTGCCCACGCAGGCCCCACTCGGTGGATAGCCGGGCTGCCGCCGAAAACGGAGCTGGCGGCAGCCCTCGTAGCGGCCGTGGCCGTGGACAAGCCGACGGTCTGTTCCTCGGAGGCGCCGCGGGCGGGACGCCAGTCACAGCTGTGGCGCATCAGTCAGTATCGAGGCCGTCGATCAGGCGGTTGAGGAACCGGGTGAAGGTGGCGTCAGGGGTGAGGGGACGTCCGGGGGCGGAAAGGGCTTCGGCGAGTTCCGGATGGCAGCCGTCGGCGGCGACAGCGGCAAGATAGCGGCCCTCGGCTGCGGCCCGGTCCGGTGATCGTGAGACTGCGGCCTGCGCGATCTCGTGGGCAACGTACCCGGCCACGAACGCGGTGATCTGGGCGAAGACCTCTAGCTTCGCCGCACCGTCCAGCCCGGTGGGCCGCAGGACGGCGAGTACGTGTTCCAGGAAGTTCAGCGTGTTGGGGCCCGGAACGCGGCGGGTGGACAAGGCGGCGGGCAGCCAGGGGTGGCGCAACATGTGAGCGCGCTGCAGTCGGGCCACGGTCTTCAGATCGACACGCCAGTCGCCACTGGGTGGGTTCGTGACCGTGAGCTCGCCGCTGACGTGGTCGACCATCAGTTCCAGCAGCGTCTCCTTGTCGGGGGCGTAGCTGTAGAGCGACATGACGCCCGCTCCGACCTCCGCGGCCACCCGGCGCATGGTGACCGCGTCGAGTCCTTCCGCGTCCGCCAGAGTGACGGCTGCCGCGGTGATCGCCTCCCGGCTGAAGGAGGGCCTGCGGCCCCTGCGTGGCTCGGTGGGACGCAGCCAGAGCTGTTCGGGATCGACGCTCTCGGCACCGGACTTTCCGTCGCTGGACACGGCCTCGCACTCCTTCCCCTGGTTGTTGAGGCGGCTCTTGTCAAGGTCATCCAAGCATCCTCTATTCTCGTACATCGTACGAGAATAGAGGAGGGGAACGATGTCATCACGCACGCCCGATGGCGTAGCCAGACCAGCCTGGGTGCCACCCGCCGGAAAACCGCCGCTGTCCTCCCGGATGATGAGGGCGACCTGGCGAGGCCTGCCGGCTAAACGGCACGAGGCCGGATGGGAGCCGGGACTGTTGGTGCCGGCCGCCGACGGCAGCCCGTTGATCACTGACCACTACTTCCCGCGCGCCCAGGGCGACTTCCCCACCCTCCTGGTCCGCTCGCCCTATGGCCGAGGCCTGCCGTGGTCACCCCAGTACGGCCTGCTCTTCGCCGAACAGGGCTTCCACGTGATCCTGCAGAGCTGCCGCGGCACCGGAGGTTCGGGCGGCACGTTCGATCTGTGGCGCAACGAGGCCGCCGACGGCCAGGCCACGGTGTCCTGGCTGCGCGAGCAACCCTGGTTCAACGGAACACTGGGGACCGTCGGCCCCAGCTACCTGGGCTACGTGCAATGGGGGCTCGCTTTGGACCCACCGCCAGAACTCAAGGCAATGGTGGTGCAAGTAGGGCTGCACGATCCCTACGCCCTGTTCCACGCAGACGGTGCGCTGCGCCTGGAGAACGCCCTCGCCGTGGGCGTGGGCATGAACTACCAACACCAGGGCATGGCACCGTTCCTCAAGGCGACGCTGCGCCTGCAGCGCCGCCTACGCGACGTCACCACCGCGCAGCCCCTGCGTAAGGCGTACGTGTCAGCCTTCGGCAGCGAACTGCCCTGGTTGGACGACGTGATGACACACCCGGACGCCAAAGACGCCTACTGGCACGGCGCGTCGTTGGCCGAGTCGGCGGAGCGGCTCCGCGTGCCCACGGCTTTGATCACCGGATGGCACGACGCACTGGTCGACCAGACCTTCGAGCAGTACGACCGGCTGCGCCAGGCCGGATGTGAGACCGCCCTGCTCGTCGGTCCCTGGACCCACACTTCCGCCCTGCAGCAAGGATGGCCCGAGGTATTCGCCGAAAGCCTCGCGTGGCTGCGCGCCCACCTGTACGCCGATCCCTCCGGCCTGCGTCCCACCGCGGTGCGCGTGCACATCGGCGGCGAAGACACCTGGCGGGACCTCAACGACTGGCCGCCAGCCGCAACTGCCACCTCGTGGTACCCCATCCCCGGCGGGCATCTCACCCAGCAGACACCCGCAAACTCCGCACCCGTGACGGCGTTCCGCTACGACCCGGCCGACCCCACCCCCTCCCTCGGCGGCCCACTGCTCTCCCGCACCGCCGGTCCCCGGAACAACGCCACTCTGGAGGCCCGAGACGACGTCCTGACATTCACCGGCCCACCACTGACCGAGCCCATGGACATCCTGGGCCCCGTCTCCGCACGGCTGAGCATCTCCACGGACACCGGACACGCCGATGTCTTCACCCGCCTGTGCGACGTAGACCCACAAGGCCGCTCCGTCAACATCTGCGACGGATTCAGCCGACTCCAGACGGCCGCACAGGCGCCCTCGCAGGTCACCGTGCCGATGAGCTCCACCGCCCACCGCTTGCCCGTCGGCCACCGCATACGCTGGCAGATCAGCGGAGGCGCCCACCCACGCTACGCCCGCAATCCCGGCACCGGTGAGTCGCCGGTGGACGCCACCACCTTCACACCGGTGCGCATCACGCTCCACACGCACTCGACACTGGTACTTCCCAGCAGCTCCGGGCTCGCGTAATTCGCCAGCCCTCCGGGGAACAGTCGACGAGCCGGGCCGTCCGGCCCGGCTCACTCCTCCACGCCCTCTTCGCCGTCCACGCCAACCAAGTCAGGGTGACGCAGCGGCCACCCTGGGGTCACGATTCATTTCGACACGCTGAACTTGACAGAGAAGTCGTCACTGAGCACCCCGCGCAGGGCATCGAGGGAGAGAACCTGGGAGGCCGGCCAGGTGCGGGCTAGGGTGGACTTGCCTGCGCCGGAGGCGCCGATCAGCACGATCAGCCCGTTGTCGGACAGGTTCGGGTACAGCACTGAGGTCATGCGACATCTCTTTGCGGGTTGAGGGAGCGAGCAGTCCAGTGCAGGCGCCGCCCGGTGTGGTTGGTGATCAGGGCGGCGGCCTCGTGCAGGGCGCAGGAAGTGTTGCCGTCGCGGCAGGGCTCGATCTGCTCCGCCTGGTGGGAGGGGGCAGGGAAGGGGCCGCCGGGGACATCGACGTCCTCTTGGAGCTCGCGCAGGGTCGCGGCGAGCTCGCGGGGGTCGACATCGTCAGGCGTTCAGGTTGTCTTCGACCTGCTGGACGGCGAGTTGGGCGATGCCGCTGGAGGCGGGTACGCGTTCTAACCGGGTGCGGAGAGAGCCGGTCACCGGCGTTCCTTGCGCAGGGTGATCCAGGTGGTGACCAGGGCGGCGGCGACGCCGATCGCGCGGTGGGCTGCCTGGTCCAGCTCCATCAGCGCCGTGCCGGGTCCGGAGACGTCCTGGACGGCTGTGGGGTACTCGGTGCCCTCGCCGCCGGCCTTGCGGACGACGGTGGTGTGCTTGATGTAGCCGTCCTTGCTCGCCTTCTCGGCGAGCTTGTGGACACCGTTGAGGATTGACCACCGACCACAAACAGGTCGCCTCTCCACCACCCCAGTCTGACCAGCTGGACGCTCAGAATCTCTTGCCGATGTGGAAGAGGTAGGAGTAGGCCGTCTCGGGCCGTTGAGGCCGTGTGACAGCGACACCTGCGCCTGTCGCTGCTAGGAGTGCTCCGAGGAGGTCGTCTCCGTGGGTGCCCGTCCAGGCAGCTCCGGCGAGCGTAAGGGCGGCTCCTGCGCTGCTGCGTCCGAAGGCTCCTCTGAGCGTTTTCCGTAGTTCTTTGGCCTCTTGTTCAATCCGCGTGCTTCGGTCAAGCGGGGCTGCCGCGAACTGCCTGTCAGACATCTCGTTGCCAGCGCGCACTAGTTCACGCAATCCCCGCGCGTAAGCGCGGAAGTCTGAACCGTGCTGGCTCCTGAAGTCCAAGACCTCGTCTAGTGGAACCGCAGACAGATCGGCGCCGATCTGTTGCCAGTCCGCTTTGATCACGCGCTGCGTGTTCTGGCTTCGCCTGAACTGCTCATCACCAGGCAGCATGGGCCAACTGGGTGCCTGACGGTGATCAACCATCACTGGCTGCAGAGTGATGTCGGAGGCCTGGACTTCACGATGAAGGGCTCGGCAGTAGGCCAGTAGGATCACCTTCCGGAGGTTGCGGCTTACCAACCAGAGTTTCCCGCTAATGGGGACAGCCAGGCCCTGCCGTTGCATCGCCCGTTCGAACCTCACCGCCTCAAGGACCCCGGCCCCCCAATGCCCGTCCAAGAGGGTCCCCGTCATCCGCGGCATCGCATCCGGAACTGGATCCCACGTCAGCGGAGGGAGAAGCGAGGACCGCGGGTCGGGCTGCCGCTCGAGCCACTCGGTTAGCCCGCTGGCTAAGCGGTTCGCGGCATCGGCACTCAAGTGAGCCGCAGGGTCGAGGTTGATCAGAAGCCCCTTGTCATGCAGAGGCTGGGCGAGATCAGGGCTCCGATCCAGTACGTCGGCCGCTAGATCCGTTGATAGCGAGAGAGCCACCCCGTCGAAGAACAACAGGAGGGACTTTATGTGCGCGTCATGGTTCCGCGGCCAGATCCAATCGGTCGCATAGTAGAGATAGTCCTTGGCGCCATCGCGTTGAACCCCCATGTGTTTCATCGTGCCCATGGTTGGCCCTTCGCACCAGACTTTGCGCCCGATTCACATCGGGGCCAAATACCGAAAGGGCTCTGTTGTTTCCGGTTCAACGTTTCCTTGGCTTGCTGCGGATGTTGGTGACCTTGGCGGCGTTCGTTGCGGAGGGCGAGGTGCTGGACCTGTGCCGCGGCGAGGGCGAGCTGAGTGGTCAGGTCACGGTTCCGTCGGCGGAGCTTCGCGTTGCGGGCGACGATCCTGTTGTGCTCGCTCGGACCGCTGCGCGGGGTGGCGGGGGCGGCTCGGTGGTCAGCGATCTCTCGTGCGATCTCGGGGTAACAGCGGCGGAAGGTGGTGTTGGTCAGGCCGAGGCGGCGGGCCAGCATGAGAACGCTGGGGGTGTTGGTGGATCATGCTTGGGCCGCCGTGGTTCGGCGGCTGACCTCGGTCGCGAGGCGCCCCAGTCTCCAGCGGCGACCCGCTGCCACTTGGGGGCGACGGTGATGTCGATGCCGAGGGTTCTGTCGAGGACCGCGGCCGGCAGCTCGGTGGCGAGCTGGAACAGGGCGGCCGAGCGGGTCTCCGCGAGCCGGATGCGGAGCTTGCGGAGCCGTTCGCCCATGGCCCAGGCAGTGATCGGGCGGCCGATCTGGCCTCCGAGGAAGAGCCAGGGCGAGTCTGTCCGCCGAGGACGGCATGGCTGCGCCAAACCTCGACCTGCTGGAGGGCCAGTTCAGCGACGGGTGCGGGCAGGTCCACCGGGACGGCACAGAAGCGGATGCGGACCGCTCCGTTCGTCTCCTCGATGTGGTCGACGGCGAGCCGAGAGATCGCAGTAGGCCACCGGGCATAGAGAAGCACACCCCGTATAGGGCATTCTTCCCAAAGCGGCGGTCAGTACCTCGATCGGGAGGACTGGCGGGGAGGCGTGAGGCGCCCTGCGGCCCGCTGGCGCCCGAACAGGGCGACCCGCACCCGATCACACCAGGGAAGTCGCGAACGGCGCTCCCGTGACCCTTTCTGGGCTTGACCTTTTGAGAATGTCCGCCTAAATTCCGCCCGTTTTACCCCTGTTGGCTCCGGCGAAGCGGTGAACGGTCCGGGCGGGCTACATCGACGGCTTCCACGCGGCCGTCGGGCCTTCGGATACATCACGCCTGCACTGACGGGACGCCATGCCAGCGCGCACCCACCTGTCCCGGACCCTGGCGCCGTACAGCCAGCAAAACGATCCTTTCGCGCAGCGGCCCGATTCGAGCGGGCCGACTGCAGGCGCGCTGAACAGGTCGTCGGCGGGCCTGGGTCGGCCGTCGGGGCTGACCCGCTGGCGGACGAGGCCGTGGCAACGATTTCCGCGCGGGTCGGCGAAGAGGGCGCCATCTGACTGGCGCTCAGCAGGACATCGGCTTCAAGTTGGGCCTGCTCGGTGTGCTGAGTGGAAGGAACGGTCAGCACGCGACCATCCGCAGGAAGGAAGAGGGATTCAGGGACTGTCCCACCCGCACGGGCAGAGGAGCCGCGTTTCAACCGACGGCCAACGAAGCCCGCCCCGTGCGCAGTTGGGTCCCGCAGTCGGCCGGGGGTCCCATCGGTCTTGGTAATTCCTTTGACCGCACTTGGCAGGCGAATGGTTCCAGCCGTGAACATACTCAAGTTTGATCATGAGTCAGGGCTGAAAGGCCGCCCTGCGACGGGGACTTGAAGGTGGACGAGTCAGGAACAACGCCGGGTGCACGCGGCGGCACTGACGCTGAGCAGCGAGCCGACCGGCAGGAGAACCCCGACGAGGCGGCGGCAGGTGCAGTGGCACCGGGGTCGCGTCGTTCACGGTTGAGGGACATCGCCGATCAAACGGTCATCACCGCCGCGCTGGCGGACGTCGACCCCCCAGCGGCAGTCCTCGGGATCAGCCCGGTCCGAGCGGTGGCTCACGGCTCTGAAGCGTCCACAGCCATCGCTTCGGTGGAAGGCCTCGCGGACCGGGAGCCCACTCAGCCCCCGGCCGAGCCGGTCCCTGACGAGGGTGCCGCACAAGTACAGGCCCGCCGACGCCAATTCCTCGCCCAGCTGGGCGCGTTGCGTAAATCACGGGTGCTGGTGCCGCTGGGAACGCTGCCTGGCGGCAGCGGCGGGGAAGCCCCCCCTGACGGTGGATGTCGGCGGAGTCCGCTGGATCCTCGCGTTCACCGGCGAGGCGGCGCTGGCACGGTATGCGGTGGCCCGAGGCGAAGCGGCACGGACATGGCGGTACTGGGGCCTGTGGGGTGCCGCTCTGCTGGACGAGGCCGTACCGACAGTGGCCGCGTCGGGAATGCCGTGCGGTGTGCTGGTGAACGCGGCTGACGGTGAACACGGATTGGTGCTGCCGCCGGTGGCAGGAGTGGTGCCGGAGGACGTCGCGGTGAACGGGCTGGGATCTGCCCTGTCGGCGTCCGATGCCACGGAGAAGGGGGAGTAAATGGAGGCCATTCCGAGTGCGCGCGGCGGTGCCGCCTCGGGGCACGGTCACTCCGGTGCGGGCCCGGGCGGGGCTCCCGATTTGGGTGTCGTCGGGCTCGCACTTATCGCTGACGGCATCAACAAGGCCCTTGCTGAGCTCGGCAGTCTGGGCCTCGCCGACAAGGTGGGCTGGTCGGGCGTGGGGCGCGGTTTCGACGACCTCGAGATGGACGGGATGACGATCGGCGACGAGTCCGTCGGAGCTGTCTTCCACTCGTTCTGCGAGCGTTGGCAATGGGGTGTGAGAGCCCTGGTTGACGAGGGCAACTCGTTCGCGGCAGCGGTCGGTCTCTCGGCGGGGACGATGTACCAGACGGACCAGACCGTCAAGGACTCCTTCAAGGTCGGCCTGAACTCCCTGGAGGGCAATCCGTACGCCTCCGAACAGCAGATCGAGAGCCAGAGCTGGAGTCAGCTGGCCACGCCGGCGTGGCTGCATCCGGACTACAGCGCGAAGTCGTTCCGCGACAGTGCTACCGCCTCCGAACAGGTCCTCAAGGGAATGGGACGTGATGTGGCGACCTCCGAGGTGGTTCCTGGCGTGGAGGGCGTACCGACGGTGCTCGGCATGAACCAGGACGACTACAACGCCGCGGTGAACAAATCGCTCGGCCTGAAGCAGGAGGGGCAGGGCTGATGTCGGGGTGGGGCAAGCTCGGGGGCGAGATACTGGGCGGGGGAAAGAACCTCTACGACCACGCCAAGCGTGGCACCGGGCATCTGATCGACGAGGGAGCGGACCTCACCGGCGACGCACTCGACGAGGTCGGCGCGCACGGCGCGGCACAGAAGGTGCGGCACGGCGGCGACCGGGTTGCTTCCTATCTCGGTGCGCACGTCGATGAGCGGGAATTGGGACCGGATGTCGAGCCGTCCGATCTGATCCACGGCAAGCCGTCGACGATCCGTGAGAAGGCCAAGCACCTGCTCGTGTTTGCCACGGCGTTCGCGGAGGTTGGCGTGGGCATGAAGGCCGTCGACTCAGACGGCTGGAAGGGCAAGGCCGCGGATGCCTTCCGTGAGAAGTTCGCTCTGCATCCCACCAAGTGGCTGCAGGCCGCCGCAGCCTGTCAAGATGCGGCCACGGCGCTGAACGGCTTGGCCGACACCGTCGAATGGGCGCAGGGGCAGGCGCGGGAAGCGATCCGCCTCTACAAGCAGGGCAAGTCCGCCTCGGACGCGCACAGCAAGCAGGTCGAGTCGTACAAGCTCAAGGTGGAACTGGGCAGCGACGACCCCGGGCCGCGGCCTTCCGAAAAGGACCCCGGCGAGCACACGATGCAGGAGGCACAGGATGTCCTCGACGCTGCCCGGCGACAGCGGAACAAGATCGCCGGGGAGACGGAGACCAAGCTCAAGGCCGCGCTCCAGCACGCTCCGAAGGAGCCGTCGGTCGGCCGACAGTTGAAGCTGGACGGCCTGGATTTCGCGGGAGCCCAGTACGTCGACTCGGCGCACATCCTCGCCGGTGCCGTCAAGGGCACGGCGGGCATCGTGAACTTCGCCCGAAGCCTCGACCCCATGGACCCCTACAACCTCACGCATCCGGCCGCCTTCCTGCAGAACAAGGTGCAACTGCTCGGGGGAGTGGTCTCCATGGCCACGCATCCCGATCGCGCCCTTGAATCGGCCTGGAAGTCGTTCAAGTCGGACCCGTACGAGTTCGGCGGCGAACTGCTGCCCCAGGCTGCCCTTGCCGTGGCGTCGGACGGAGCGGGAGCCGCCGAGCTCACCGAGGACGGCGTGCTCGCAGCCGACGGCGCGGAGGCGGCCGCGGGAGAAGGTGGTGTCGCCGAGACACCAGGTGCGGCCGAGAGCCACGCTCCGGGCGATGTCGAGTCCGCTGGCACGGACCCGATCAACCTCGCCACCGGCAAGATGTACCTCTCCCAGACGGATGTGACGCTCCCTGGTGCGCTGCCGTTCGCCTTCAAACGCCGGGTGGAGTCCGGCTACACATACGGTCGTTGGTTCGGCCCGTCATGGGCGAGCACAGTCGATCAGCGACTGGACATCACGTCCGCCGGCATCAGTTTCCTCCACGAGGACGGGATGCGGCTCTTCTACCCGCACCCGGCACCAGGCCTACCCGTCCTGCCGACACACGGCCCGCGTTGGCCCTTGAACCGTGAGGCGGACGGCTACACCGTCACCGACCCACAGACTCGGCAGGTGTTGCACTTCGCCGACCGGAACGAAGAACTCGCCGAGCTGGTACAGATCGACGACAACAACGGCAACTGGATCACCTTCGAGTACAACAACGCCGGAGTTCCCTCTGGAATCGTCCACAGCTCCGGATACCGCCTGCGGATCGACAGCGCCGAGGGGTTGGTCACCGGCCTGCACCTGGTCGGCGGGGGCGACGACGGGTCCGACCTCGCCTTGATCCGATACGGCTACACCCTGGGAAACCTGACCGAAGTCAGTAATTCGTCCGGGAAGCCACTCACGTTCACCTACGACGAGGCGCTGCGCATCACGTCGTGGACGGACACCAACGGGCATGCGTACGAGTACGCGTACGACGACAGAAACCGGTGCATCGCACAGGGCGGCACCCAAGGCCACATGAGCCTCCGGCTGTCCTACGGCGAGAAAGACCCGGAAACTGGACTGCACACCACGACGGCGGTCAACGGAGAGGGCGCGATACGTCAGTACTTCGTCAACGACCTGCACCAGATCGTCGCCATCACCGACCCCGCGGGGAACACCAGGCGCTTCACCCGCGACCGCTTCAACCGTCTGCTGTCCGAGACCGACGCCGTCGGCCGTACGACGTCCTACCGGTACGACGACATGGGGAACCCCACGCAGATCATCCGCCCGGACGGTCAGCGCACCATGTTCTTCTACGACGACCGGGGCCTGCTCTGCCGCGTGGTGCGCCCCGACGGCAGCACCGTCCGCCAGGAGTTCGACAACCGCGGGAACCGGACATCGGTGACCGATTCGGCGGGCGGTACGACCTCCTTCACCTACGACGCCTCCGGACATCTGACCGCACTGCGCGATCGGTACGGCCGGGTAACCGAAATACGCTGTGACGCTGCCGGTCTGCCCGTGGAGGTGCGTGATCACCAGGGCGCCGTCATGCACTACCGGCGGGACGCGCTCGGACGGGTCATATCCATCACCGACCCTCTGGGCGCGACCGGCCGGATGGAATGGACCGTCGAGGGCAGAATCACGCGCCGACTGAACCCGGACGGAACAGAGGAAACATGGACGTACGACGGTGAGGGGAACTGTCTCACTCACACGAACACCATCGGCGGCGTCACCCGTTTCGAATACGCCCAGTTCGACCTGCTGACGACTCGCGTCCAGCCCGACGGCTCACGGTACGAGTTCCAGTACGACAACGAACTCCGCCTCACCGCAGTGACCAACCCCCATGGGCAGACCTGGACCTACGAGTACGACCTGGTCGGGCGGCTGACCTGCGAAACCGACTTCGGCGGCCGGGTCACCCGGTACTCCTACAACGCGAGCGGTGACCTGATCTCCCGCGTGAACGCACTCGGGCAGGTCGTCACCTTCGAGCACAACGAACTCGGACAGGTCATTCGTAAGACCGCCGACGGCGAGGTGACAACGTACGCCTACGACTTCACCGGCCGGATCGCCCAGGCCAGCAACGACCATACAGATCTAAGCCTTCTTCGTGACCGACACGGACGTCTGATCTCCGAGCGCGTGAACGGCCGGGAGGTCGCATATCGATACGACGAGTTCGGCAGACTGGAGGCACGCACGACGCCGTCAGGCGCCGAGACCGTCTGGCAGTTCGACGCCGCCGGGCAGCCCTGCCGGCTCCTGACGGACGGGCGTGTCATCACGCTGGAGTACGACCAGGTCGGGCGCGAAGTCAATCGCCGGTTCGCCGGGTCCCTGAGTATTTCCCGCTCCTTCGACGCAATTGGCCGACTGGCGTCCCAGGCGGTAGACGGCCCTCTTGGACGTGTCCAGACACGTGCCTACGAGTACCGCGCCGACGGCAGCCTGACGAAGATCCATGACCAACTGAACGGCGATCAACTGTTCGAACTGGACCTGACGGGCAGGACCACACGGGTCAGCGGCGAGGGATGGACGGAGGCCTACTCCTACGACGCGCTCGGTAACCAGGTGTCGGCTGAGTGGTCCGCACACCCATTCGGAGACGACGGATGCGGGGAACGCGTCTACCAGGGTGCCGATCTCCTACGCGCCGGCCGGATCCGCTACCAGCACGACGCCGCCGGACGTGTCGTACTGCGCCAGAAGACCCGGCTCTCCCGCAAACCGGACACATGGCGCTACAGCTGGGATGCGGAAGACCGGCTCACCCAGGTCACCACCCCGGACGGGACGGTATGGCGGTACGAGTACGACGCTCTCGGGCGGCGCGTAGGCAAACAACGCATGGCCGAGAACGGTGTGGACGTACTGGAGCAGGTGGACTTCAGCTGGGACGGCGTCACGCTGTGCGAACAGACGACGAGTTGGGGTTCCTCGGCCGACTCGGTGACCCTGACGTGGCATCTCAACGGCGCAGAAGCGGTTGCTCAGAGCGAACGCAGGACCACGGCCGCGGCCTCGCAGAAAGAGATAGACGCCCGGTTCTTCGCCATCGTGGCCGACCTCTCGGGATCTCCCTGTGAACTGGTCGACGAGGCCGGAGAGATCGCCTGGCAGTCCCGGACCACTAACTGGGGAAAACGGTCGTGGTCCGTGCGGAGCCATGCCTACACACCGCTGCGTTTCCCGGGGCAGTATTTCGACGCCGAGACGGGCCTGAACTACAACTATTTGAGGTACTACGACCCCGAAGTGGGCCGGTACGTCAGCCTGGACCCCCTCGGGCTGGCTCCGGCGGCCAATCCCGCCACCTACGTGGACCGGCCGTCGGTGAGCTGTGATCCCCTCGGCCTCGCCCCGCAGAAGACCCTGCTCCCGCCCAAGCCGTACGAGACACCCGATCTTTCCCACTTGGTAAAGTATTTCAACCCGGAGGGAGGAATGAGCAACTGCACCTACCTCGGCGAGGCATTCGACCGATACCTTGCCGGTGAGGGCATCAAGGCCACTCCCGGAGATATTCCGTTCCAATCCCTTGATCGACTCGAGAGCGTGTATGGACGGGACTTCAAGGACACCGGGTTCTGGGACATGGTCGACCATATCCGAAATTCCGGCCACGGGGCTCGGGGCCTGGTGGCTGCGTTGCCAGAAGAGGGCCCGGCGGGCCACGTGTTCAGCATCGTGAACCACCAGGGTCGTGTGCTTTTCTGTGATGTGCAGACCGGGTTCGTCGACCCTATGGTTTACAAGACGTTCAAGCTGATGAGGACCAACTGATGTATACGATGGACCAGGCAGAGCGGCTGGCTGCGGAGGCTCTGCGCCAGAAGTTCGGCGAGTGGAGCGACCAGGTCGCGCTTTTCGGCAACGGCGAATTTGCGACGAAAATTGGCGATCTGTTCTATTTCGGTTTCCAGTCCGTGAAGTACATCGAAACCCGGGATGAGAAGTATTTCAACTACGGACCCAACTGCATTTCGGTGCACAGCGAGACCGGTGAATCCCGATTCCTTGACATTCATGAGGTTCTGGCCTTGCAGCCTTTCAAGGCGCGCTGACTCACCGAGAACACGTCGTAGCCGCAGCCCTCACGTGCCGAACTTCCGCCCGCACACATCCGGTAGGTGATACCCGGCTATCCCTCGCCCACGCCTGGGCTCGGAGCATCCCCGCCCACTGGGTTCGTTGACCTGCCACGCAGCCTCCGTCATGTCGGAGACACAGCACGTGGGCGCGGCCCGGCCGGTCCGCCGCGTTGCCGAACCTGTGCACAATGCAGTGCCGACGTTGTGCCTGGTGGCGTGCCGCCCCCTCGCGGGCCAGGGCGGTGTAACTGTTGGCGTACTCGGGCCACAGTGTCCTCCTGCACGTCGCAGGTGGGGTGGTGCGGGTATGTCGGCAGCAGGGCCAAGCAGCAGGTGACCGGCGGCGGTGAGAGGCCCTTGTGCAGGACTCGCGTGCATGAGCACCGCTCCCGAATACCCGTTCTGGACATGCCCTGCGCGTACCGGGAAGTTGGAAGGCCTGTGGTGGTCAGGTTGGCCGTCGGCCCCAGGCCCTCCACTCGCTGTAGAGAGGATCGAAGGTGACCTCGGACCACGACATGCTGTGACGTCGTTGCGCGCGCCTGGGCCGTGTCCTGCTGGAACCATGCTCGAGATCTGTGGATCCAGCCTGGGGAGCATGCGAAGGGCGTACCTTCCCGCGTGATCGACTGATGGTCATCGAGTAGGCCGGTGTTCGCAGCACCGGTCGGGAAGGCACGCCGTGCTCAGCGTAGTCACCGACGATGGCACCGTCGCCAACAGCTCCTCCCTGATCGATGAGATCGTCCGTGGTGGTGCCCGGCGGATGCTTTGCTGCCGCGTTGGAGGCCGAAGTCAACGCGTAGCGCGGTCTGTCCTCCGGCGACTTCGTGGCCGCCCTGGAGCAGTTCCTGGGGAGCACGGCCGCGCTCTCCCCGGCGACGGTCACCCGGCTCACACAGCAGTGGCAGTCCGACCACGCCGCGTTCATGGAGCGCGACACGTGCTGCCGTCGGTGCACCGCGACATCTTGGAAGTGGTGGCCGATGCACCGGGGCCGATCCGCGCCAAGCAGATCGTGCCGAGGATCGGGCTGCCGGCCCATGCCCAGCACGGCCTCCCTGCGCTTTCGGGGCTGCGCTCGCGCATCGAGGCCTTCGTCGCATGGGCCTCCAGCCTGGCGCTGCGCCTGGGACGGCACTCGTGTGCGCGTGCTGCCGACGCAGACGAGGCCATGAATCCCGCCGTGGTGGAACCGGCAGTATCGCGAACCGGTCCGACGACCGTCACTTCCTGGCCGCGCCGGGTTCCCCGCTAATGGATTCCTGGTAGGCATCCGCGTAGGTGGGAGACTCCTTGATCAGGTCGTCGCAGAAGGCGGCGACGTCGGTGCCGATGAGTTCCAAAACTCCCTTGCCCGCGGCGACGCCCTCCTCGAAGAAGTCGACGATTCCAGGGAGGAGGGGCCCGTCGGGCAGGCTGACCGGTCCGACCTTGAACAGGTACTTCTGCATCTCCTTGTAAACGATCTGGTAGTCCGGCGGGAGTGCCTTGACCCGGGTCACGTGCGCCCGCCACTGTTTCTTGCCTTCGATGATGTCCTGGATGCTCACGTCAGCCTCCCAGCCGGCTCAATTTCCTCGCGACGTTCCTGTTCAACTGCTCGCGCCACCGGTCGCGATACGTCCGAGCCCCTACTCCGCCGGCCAGCGCGGTGCAGAAGCCCCGGATGTCGTCGCCGAGCACCTCGTGGGCGCTTTGCCCGTCCGCTGCCGACACTTCGAGCAGCCCCAGGGCGGAGTCGAGGATCGGTGTCAGGTTGCGGCCGGTGAAGTCCCCGAAGGGGAAGAGGTGGGAGATGATCTGTCCCCACGCCTCCCGGTAGTCGTCCGGCAGGTCCTCGGCCCGGGCTTCGAACGCCTTCCATTCCCTGGTGAGATCGCTGCCTGTGACCTTCTCCCAGAAGTTCATCTCCAGCCCTCCTTGAGCCTGTCGATGCGTGATGAGAGGTACTGCCATTTCGCCCAGAACTTCGCGAGTTCCTCGCGTCCGGCGTCGTTGAGCGCGTAGAACTTGCGCGGCGGACCGACCCCGGATGGTCGTTTCGTCACCTGGACGAGCCCGTTCCTCTCCAGCCGCAGCAAGATGGTGTACACCGTGCCCTCGATGACGTCGGCGAAGCCGAGCTCGTTCAGCTGGCGGGTGATGGCGTACCCGTAGGTTTCCTCGCTGCCGATGATTTCGAGCACGCACCCTTCGAGCGTGCCCTTCAACATCTCCGTCAGGTCGTCCATCCCGGGTGCTCCTCAGCCCTGTCGGTACTACGTGCTACCGAGTACCGCTACACGGTATCACCGAGTAGTGGAACGGCAACGTCTCCGGTGGACACAACCCCGGGACCGATCGTTCGGCGAGGGACCGGGTTCTGTCGAACGCTGCAGCCCGGTCATCGGTTTGAGCTGATGGGTGCGTCGTTTCACGTCAACATGCTGAACTTGGCAGAGAAGGAATCCGAGACCAGGGCCCTGTAGTGGTTAAGGCTGAGGATCTGGGTGGGCCCCCAGATGCTGGCCAGGGTGGACTTGCCCGAGCCGGCCGGGCCGATGAGGACGAGGATGGAGGGGCTGCCCGCCCCGGCCCGCCCCGACTTCCCGTATGCGACCCAGGTCGACCTCACCGGTGAACCCGAAGACGAACTGTGCGCGGTGCTCGCCGAGTTGGCGGCTAAGGGCGCCTACCGCGGTGGGAACCTCTTGCTGTCCCGTCGAGCAGAACCCCGCCCGGACGTCTTCCCGGCAGTTTTTTTGGTCAGGCGCCGACAGCACCAGCCTCGGCACGTGGGCGCGGGAACTCGTCCCAGACCCGTCCGCCCAGGGGATGGGTAGGGCGTCAGTTGTCAGCTGATGAGCCCGATCCGGATGGCCAAGGCGCCGAGGGCTTCCTTCTCCGACGGGTAGATGGCCCGGATGTTGGCGAGCTGCTCGTCGCGGCTGGCTGTGGGGTTCACGTTGGTAGGTCCCTCGCCGTCGAGCAGGGCCTCGAAGTCGGGGTACTCCGTGACCCGCTTGACCTTGACCTCGCAGGTCTCGTCGGTGCCCTTGATGCGGAACCGGATGCAGTCACCGACGGCGAGGTCGGCGAGATGGGGGTATTTGACCCGCACCTCGATGGTCTTGGTGCCTGCGGCGACGAGGGCGAAGTACTGGCGGTAGAGGTTGAGTTCGTGGATGCGGCTGGCGGCGTCGGTCATGGGGCGGGAATGCTCCTGGGTGCTGGTGCGGTGATCAGGCGGCCGATCTCGGCTGCGGAGTACGAGCGGAAGAAGTGTCGGGGGTCGGACAGCAGGGTGTCGGCAGTAGCCAGCAGTTGGTCGGCGTATTCGGCGACGGTGCCGGGCCATTGCCGGGTGTCGAGCATCCAGTCGGCGGCGCCCTCGGGCAAGGGGGCACGGCCTTCGCGGATGAGGGACTTGGAGAGTTTCGCGCCGGTGTCGGTGACGACCTGGGGGCAGAACAGACGGGCGGGGAGCTGGGCGCGGGTGAGGCCGACAGCCTGGAGCGCCTCGTCGACGAGGAGGGAGCCGAAGGCCCAGTCGCCGCCTTTGACCATGACGTGCAGGGTTCCGTCGGCCGGTGCGCTAGTGAGGGCGAGTTCTTTGACGAGGTTGCGGTAGAGGGTGGCCAGGTCGAGGTAGCCACCGGTGATGGGTGTGATGGTCGTGCGGTAGGGGCCGTGATGAAGGCAGACAGCCTCGATGTCGGCCGCCTCGCGGTCGATGAGGTGCACGCGGGTTCGTTCGGCGTGCTTCTCGGCCCAGCCGCAGCCGGGATGCGGGCAGGGAATCCGTAAGTGTGGGGTGCCGGTGGACGGGGAGAGCCACCAGCGGGCCGCGTCGAGGCGGGGGAGCAGGCGCAGCCAGGTACGGCGGAAGTGCTCTCCGGCCTGCTGTTGGCTGTAGGTCACCACTCGATGCGGGATACCCAGGCGCCGGGACAGGGCGGTGAACAGGGGTTGGTAGAGGGCGGCCACGAGGTCGGTGCGCGCCTCCGCACCGAGGGTCTGGGCGTAGGCACGCTGGTAGGCGTGGCCGCTGGCCGGGTCCGCGGCCAGCTCGTACGGGGCGTTGTCGAGGACGCTGAAGACGACCTCGACGGGGATGCCGAAGCGGTCGCGCAGCCGTGCTGCCATGGCGAAGGTGAGTGACTGGACCAGTGATGTGCCGATGTGCGGGGTGCCGTTGATCTGGGTGCCGACGACCAGCACGATCCGCGTGGGTGGACTGGCCAGGATGCGTGGGGTCAGGACGTCCTCGGTGCGGAGAAGGGCGTTGGCGAGGACGGTGTTCGGTGAAACGGGGTGGGTCGTCACAGGTGTCCCCTCGCTGTCGAGGTGGAAGGCCGGGGGTGCTGCCGGGTGCCGGCCGCTAGTGGAAGGCACCGGAGTGTTCCTCTTCGGCGGCGGCGATGACGTACGGGTGCCGGAGTGCGGTGCGGAGGGCGGCGGCGTCGGTCAGGGTGTCGTCGTCGGGGAGCTCGCACCAGCCGCCGAACCAACCGTCGAGGATCTCCAGACCGGGCGCGACGAGCCAGGAGTTGGCAGAGAGGTGCCGTACCGGCAGTTCGTGCCAGTGACCGGCGGTGCCGGTAGCGATGGCGTAGTACAGGCGGCCGTTGGTCCTGTCGTAGAGCACCGGACCGATCGGGGCGCCGGTCGCCCGCAGGTGGGCGAGGACCAGGAGGCCGATCTCGGCGGAGGTTCGTACCAGGTCCCAGCCGTCGCCGACCTTCAGCAGACGCAGTCCGGGCGCGTCTTCGACCATAGGCGCACGTCGCAGTGCCTCACGAACGGACGTCATGTCTCCCCCTGTGGCCGGAGGCCGGCACTTATGTCCGCGGACGGTTCGGTACCCCTTGTCGGTGTGAAGGAACGGACAACGAGCAGGCGGGTGCTTGTTGCTGTTAGCTGCCGCCTTCGCTGGGCACCGATGCCCTTGGGGCCGAGGTGACTGAGGGCGGGGACCACCACACCGTAGGTGTCGGGCACTTGCAGGGCATCGACCAGCCCAACGAAAGCGGCTGACCGGATGGCCACCGTGGCGTCGCGGTCGGTGAAGACGCCGCCGAGGTTCAGTTCGTGCCGGCTGCAGTATTCGGTGAGGCACTCGACGAGTGCCGCATGACGGGCGAGACCACCGGTGATGTGCCGCAGGTAGCCAAAGACCTGCGGGAAGGCGACGGGGCGGCGTTCCGTGATGAGTTCGTCGTCCATGACCAAAGCGTCGGCTGCCGTGAACGGCCTCGAAATGACCTGCTGTTGCACTTCCGTTGCACTTCGCGCCCCATGTCGTCACTGAGAGTGCTTCCATACGTGACAGAGGGAGGTCGTCCGTGGTCAGCGTTCAGCAGTGGACAGGTCGGGAGGCGAGTGCCTTGCGCGCCGCCCTGCGCATGAGTACCCGCGCCTTCGCCGGGCACCTCGGTGTCGCGCTGCGCACCGTGGCCAAGTGGGAAAGTCTCGGCACAGAGACCCAGCCCCGGCCGGATACGCAGGCCATTCTGGACACCGCGCTGTGCCGAGCGGACACCGCCGCCCATGCTCGGTTCGAGGCGCTGCTGTTCCCTGAGCGGAAGGCCGCGCGGCCGGCGGACTACGAAACCTGGACCGAGGACATAGAGCGCGCCGTGGTCTGCGTCAGCCGCCAGGACTTCCCCTTCGCCTCGACCCTGCTGAACCGCTGGCTGGGCGGCCACGACCCGCACGAGCTCGACGAAAAGGGCCTGTACCTGTACGGCCGTTCCCTCGTGCTGCTCGGTGATGTGCAGCGAGACCAAGGGGCGATCCTCGGTCCCCTGTCCGCACGCCAGTCCTACCTGTCCGCGCGCGGCATGTTCACCGAACTCGACATCCCACGCCGTCTGGCCCAGATCGAGCTGTCCCTCGCCGTCGTACAGGAGATGTCGGGCCAGCTCGACGCGTCCGCCCGCCGGTACGAGCAGCTCGCCGCAGACGAGCGCCTCAGCAGGCGTGACCGGGCCCGGGCGCGCTTGTGGATCGGCACGGCCCTGAGCAAGGAGGGCAACAACGCCTACGCCACCACGGTCATGGCAACCGCCACCCGCGAGTTCGAGGAACTGGGCGAGCCAGAGGACTGGTCGGTCGCCCACCAGAAGCTGGCCCTGGCCCATCGCGGTGCCGGCAACCTGACCCAGGCCCTGCACTACATCGACATCGCACGCACCACCGGCACGGTCGACTCCCCCATGCAGCGGGTGCGGTTGGACACCGCGTACGGGCACATCCTTCTGTCGGATGCGGCGACCCGGAATGATGGGCTGTCCGTCCTCGACGAGGCGGCACAGGTGGCGCGCCAGTACGGGCTGAGTCACCAGCTGCGCAGCATCGAGGGCATCCGAAAGGGCCAGCAGGGATGAGCCAGGGAGTGCCAGTGCCGGAGCACGAGCAGCGCCAGATCACCGACGAGCAGTTCCACGACGCGACGCTGATCTGGAACTACCACCAGATGGGGCACGAGCAGCGGCCCTGCTCGGCGGCGATCGGCCTCGGCAGCCACGACCTCGGTGTCGCCACCGCCTCCGCCGACCTCTACCGCGCCGGCCTCTTCCCCGTCGTGGTGTTCAGCGGCGGCAACAGCCCCACCACCCGCGCCCGCTTCCCGCGCGGCGAGGCCGTTCACTACCGCGAGCACGCCCTGAGCCTGGGCGTGCCGGACGAGGCGATCCTGGTCGAGTCGAAGGCAGCGAACACCGGCCAGAACATCACCTTCTCCCGTGAGCTGCTGACCGAGGCCGGCATCACGGTCGACTCACTGCTGCTGATCTCCAAGCCGTACATGGAGCGCCGTTCCTACGCGACCTGCCGCAAGCTGTGGCCCGAAGTCGAGGTCGTGTGTGCCTCCGAGCCACTCGAACTGGACGACTACATCAAGTCCATCGGCGACGAGAAGCTCGTCGTCGACATGCTCGTCGGCGACCTGCAGCGGGTGATCGAGTACCCGAAGCTCGGGTTCGCCGTCGAGCAAGACGTACCGGGGGATGTGCATGACGCTTACGAGCGCCTCCTGGGCGCCGGCTTCGACAGCCGCCTCATCAGTACCTGAGCCGCCCAGCGCCGATGCGTCGGGCGGGCTGTGCGCGATCCACCAACCCAACCTGTTTCCCAGGCTGTCCACGCTGGCGAAGCTGTTCTCCGCCGACCGCTGGATCGTTCTGGACGACGTGCAGTTCGCTCGGCGCGACTACCAGCACCGCGCCCGTCTCGCCGCCCTGGACGATCCATCCCGACAGCAGTGGCTCACGCTTCCGACGCATCTTCCCCACGGGCGCCCGACGCTGATCAGCCAAGCGCGGCTCGTTGATCCGCGTCGCTCGCGCCGGACGGTCCAACTTCTCGTCCGCCAGTACTACGGCCGCAGCCCCTACTATGGTGCGGTGTCCGAGGTGCTGGACGCGCTCGACGACTCGGACTGTGTGGCCGACCTCGCGAGGGCATCGACGATTGCCCTGCTCAGCGCTCTTGGCTGGTCGGGGCAGGCGCAGGACAGCAGCGGGATCCCGACCCGGCAAGGCCGCTCCGAGCGCCTCGCCGACCTTGTGGCAGCCACCGGCAGCACCCACTATCTGTGCGGCACCGGTGGTCTGCGTTACCTCGACGCCGCTCCCTTCGACACCCATGGCATTCCTGTGCTGCCCTTCCACACCCCTGTGGATGACCCGCTCTGGCGGTGGGCTCGTCGATCCAGCAGCCTGTGGGCCTTGAGCAAGATCGGGCCCGATGCGTTGGCCGACCGGCTGGCCGCCCAACGAGAAGCCCACCATCCTGGAGCGCACGCGTGACCGAGCCCACCACCAAGGAACCGGACAAGAAGCCCTTCTTGTACGTCGTCGTCTGCGCGTGCGGCATCGCCGGTGACGTCGGCAAGCTGATCACCGCCGCGCAGGAACGGAACTGGGACGTCGGGGTCGTCGCCACCCCGCAGGGGCTGGGCTTCCTCGACACCGAGGCGATCGAGGCCCAGACCGGATATCCGATCCGGTCGGCCTGGCGCACCCCCGGTGAGGCACGGCCGCTGCCGCCCGCGGACGCGATCGCGGTTGCGCCGGCCACCTTCAACACGGTCAACAAGTGGGCCGCCGGCATCTCCGACACCCTCGCCTTGGGCGTCCTGTGCGAGGCATACGGGATGGGCATCCCGACCGCTGTCCTGCCGTACCTGACCTCGGCCCAGGCCGCCCACCCCGCGTACCGCCGGAGCCTGGAGCACCTGCGCGAGATGGACGTACTGATCGGCTCGTACGAGCCGCACCGGCCCAAGGCCGGCGGTGGCGCGGATCGATTCCGATGGGAGGAGGCATTGGAGCTCCTCGCCCCTGTGGTTCAGGTAGTGACGTGATCAGCGCTGTTGTCCCCTGGTCTCCGCGGTGCGTGGAAGCGTGGTCGGGCGTTGCGCGGCTTGCCGGGCGTTGGCTGCCTGGGCCTGGAGGCCGGGTGCGTGGCGCTCGCCGAGGCGGCGGATCCGCCAGGTCAAGGTGTCCCTCCCCTCGTAGCGTAGAGACCGTGACTGCAGGGGAAGTTGGGAGTCATGGCAGAGAAGCGACGGAAGTTCGACGCGGAGTTCCGCGAGGGGGCCGTACGGATCGTCACCGAGACCGGCAAGACCGTCGCCGAGGTCGCGAAGGATCTGGGGATCAACGAGACCACGCTGGCCAGTTGGGTATCGCGGGCCCGTCGCGCGGGCACCGCGCCGGGCGGCGGGAATGACGAGCTGGAGCGGCTGCGGCGGGAGAACGCCCAGCTCAAACGGGACAACAAGGAACTCGCGATGGAGCGTGATGTCCTCAAACGCTGCATGGTCCTGTGGGTGAAGTAGCCGTGGCGGACCCGGCGTCCGTCGTCGGGGCGATCGGCGACCAAAGGACCATGCACGGCATCCCGCACCGCGTCTCCTGCCGCGCCCTGGGCGTGAGCGAGTCGTGGTTCTACAAGCACCGCAACCGCCGGCCCACCGGCCGGGAGGTCCGCCGGCAGCAGCTGGCCGAGGCGGTGAAAGAGGTGTTTACCCAGTCCGGCGGCACCTACGGCTCGCCGAAGATCTGGATCACGCTGATGCGGCAGGGCTGGCGGGTGTCGGTCAACACCATCGCCAAACTCATGGCCGAACACGGCCTGGTCGCCCGGAAGGTCCGCAGACGCAGGGGGCTGACCCGGCCGGGCAAACGGCCCGCCGCACCGGACCACGTGAAGCGGGACTTCACCGCAGAGGGGCCCGATCTCGTCTGGTGCGGGGACATGACGGAGATCGAGACCGGCGAGGGCAAGTTGTATCTGGCCACGGTCATCGACCTGTTCTCCCGCCGCCTGCTCGGCTATGCAATGGGAGAGCGTCACGACGCCGGCCTGGTCGTCGCCGCCCTCAACATGGCCGCGGCCACCCGCGGCGGTGACGTGCGCGGCGTCATTTTTCATAGTGATCGCGGAAGCGAGTACGGCTCCCGCAGGTTTCGGCGGGCCTGCCGCAGGCTGGGCGTCTTCCCGTCCATGGGCCGCGTCGGATCGTGCTTCGATAATGCCGTCAGCGAGGCGTTCAACAGCGTGCTCAAGGTCGAATACGTCCACCGGCACACCTTCGCCACCCGCGTCGAGGCCCGGATCAGGATCGCCACCTGGATCACCGACTTCTACAACGTCCGGCGACTACACAGCGTGTGCGGCTTCAAGAGCCCGAACGACTACGAACACGACCACCGAGCCGGCCTCACCACGGAGCTGGCTGCATAGGAAGGTCTCCACGTTCGGAGGGGATTGACAAGGCGCGAGCGGGACTGCGGGCGTCGTCCAACGTGCGTTGGCCGAGTGCCTGGTCGAGGAGCATGGACACGTTGTGACCTGCGGCCTCTGCCTCGGCGAGCACGGTGGCCAGAGCATCCCCGGGACGGTGGTCCCGGGCAGTGCTCCCGAGAAGCGGTACAACGCAACCTGCCCAAGCGCTGTTGCACTCAGGGCGGCTTTCGGGGCCCCGTTGGCGACCAACGGAGCGACGAGCTCCATCTGCCGTTGGACGCGGGGGGCCGCTCCCAACGACTGGTAGTGGTTGTCGAGAACCGCGATGAGCGGAAGGATGAAGCGCCCCTCGCCGTCGGTCACGATGGCCTTGTTGTTTGCGGCAACCTGTGGTTCCAACTCCTCCCACAGTTCGAGCAGGATCGCGAGACCGCTCGATTCGAGCAGCCCACCGTCGAGGTCGCCCACGGTCTGGGGCTCGTTGCCGATGAGGCAACGGTGCATCCGCCCGGAAGGCGAGATGTAGGGAAAACGGGCCGACAAATGAACTGCGGTGGAGAGCCGAAGCCCTTGGTTACGGCCCTTCTGCTTACAGTCGCGGTCATCCGTATAGGCCGCCGCGTCGATGGCTCCGGCGGCAAAACCGGCCGTTTCCGTGGCCCCATCGCCGACGTCTCCGCGCCCGGCCACCACCGCGCGACGGCAGTTCAACGCAGGCGCGGCATCGTCCCTCGGGCCGCCTACGGACCATACGGGGGACACCACCACACGGCAGCCGGAACCCACGTCGGTGCCGTTCAGCAGCATGAGCGGACGCCAGGGGGCGCGTCTGTCGGGATGGCGAGGGGCCTGGATGAACTCGGCCTTCAGGCGGGAGTCGATCTGCTCCCAGGAGCGTTCGAATACGGTGGCACGGTCACCGGGACGCATCTCTCCGAGCCTGTTGATGCCGTGCAGGGCACGCGGCAGGTCCCGGTAGAACATGGCTGCCATGTCAGCCGCAAGCGTGTCCTCTCGCGACAGGCTTGCGGCGAACGCTCGGCCGCTGCCTGCGGTGGACGAGCCGGGTCTCGGGCCGAGGGCGTCGCCAACGAGGCCCAGGCTTCCTCCGGAGACTCCGCTGGCGCTGAAGACCATGTCCCGGGCGCAGGGAGACTTCGTCACCTCGTCTATGGCCGACCCCGTCCAGTAGGCCGCACGGATCCCGCCGCCGGGCGCGGCGACGAAGAGCATGGGTACGGCGTTAGCCTTCTTCAGTTTCGCGTCGCCGTCCATGCAGCGATTCGCTGCCGCGAGCCATCCGTCGAAGTACGTCTGAGCGTCGAAGGGTGTGCAGGGGCGCTGGCCAGCGCCTGCCTGGGTTTGAGCCTCACCTCGTGGTAACCGCCGGTGGTATCGAGTTTGGCCTCCAGTACCAGTGCTCCTGCGACGAGCAGCCAGAGGGGAGTGAGCTGGAAATGCAGGTAGCGCAGGACGGGAAGCGGGAGGTGATACTCGGCGTATCGTGCAAACCCGCCCGCGATCAGCGCAACGGTCGCCAGGAACAAGACGAGCACGCCCAGGGTGCGCAGTCGCGGCGGTTCCAGTGCGAGCAGGATGCCCATGACGACGGCCGCCAGGAGCAGTACCACGCCGACGGCCGTAGGCACCCACCTGCGACGGTCATGCCAAAGGGGTGACGGAGCCTGCTCCGGCACGTCCGGATGGTCAAGCCAGCGGTCTTGTCCGCGGCGGATCAGCCCAATGACCGCGGGTCCGACGCACGCCACAGCCACGACACCGAACGCGAACCACATCTCGACCTGTCGAAAGACGTGGAGGTCGTCGTTCGCTCCGATCTGCGGCCCTAGCAGAAGGGGCCGGGCGTAGGGGCGTGTGAGACCCAAGCCGGCGATGACAAGCGGCACCACGGCCAGTGCGCGCCCCGTGGTCCTGATCCGCTCCCGCACGGCAGGCGGGGGAACGGGGGTCGACTCCACCCCCGGGTTCTTCCATTTCTTTGGCAGGCAAAGGCTCCAGAACGAACCCAGCAGCATGATCGCCGGGAATGCCAGAGCGCCCCACGTGGCGTCCCCGCTCAGACGGAACAGCACAGCTACCACACATAGGCCTGCGCCAAGAAGCGCAACCCCCCACAGGGTCAGCCTTCGCTCTCGGTGCCGCGTCTCAGGTACACCGTTGAGCAGGGCCAGCGTTGCCGTCCAAATGCGTGGCCATGGCCATCCTCCGTGGGCTCGCGGGTCTGGTGCGCTGACGGCCGTCAGCAGTTCACGGCTAGATCACGACTCGGACGTACGTGTAGATCCCATGTATGTGTCGTGCATACTCTGTGCCGCCCGACTCTTCGTGCACGTGTCGTTGCCGGTCAGGGCTTTGAGGAGTCTGCCGTGGAGAACCAGCAAGATGTGCCCCCGTACCCGATGTCACCGCCGCCGATGCCCGCGCCGATACGGCTTTGGTGGAAGCAGCCGAGGGCCATGATGGGATGTGCCGTGGCTGTTGCTGTCGCCTCGTTCTTGGTGGGCTTCGCCTTCGGCAGGAGCACGGCGTCGACGGACAGTGCCGACAACATGACAGCTGCCGAGAAGGGGAAGTCTGACGCCCAGTGGATATTCCGGAACCACACCAGAGGTGGGGACGTGTCGATCAACAGCGGCTCGCCAGACTTCGCCTGTGGTGTGGCGGAGAACGGAGTGGGGTTTATTCGCTTCTACACCGCTGAGCAGAGCCAGGAGTACTTGGCCGCCTGCGAGGAGGAGCTTGCGGCTCTCACTAGCGAGTAGCGGGGCGAGCGGGACGGCGTGTGCGGGATGGGACTCAGGGCAGCAGGGACCAGTAGGCGCTTGGCCTTCGCCCGTGTGGCCTTCTCGGCCTGGGCGACGTCGAGATGACGGAAGAGCTTCTGGCCTCGGTGATCGAGGCCTTCGACTTTCAGGTGGCCTCGGCGGACCCGCGAGTAGATCGTCACGACGGAGACGCCCGTCAGATCGGCGGCCTCGCGGGCCGTCAGCCAGAGTTCGTCCTCCACTGAAGTCCTCCCGCGCAGGCACGATGAGTTCGGCGCGGCAGGCGTTCCAGGAGAGCCGGATGCGGACGCGCTCGTGAATCGGCTGTCCGATGCCTGGTGCTGGCTGGAGGCGCAGGCGCTGCTGTCCCGGGAACCCAGCCAGTCTGATGCGTTCCGCCGCAGCTCGCGTGACGGCATGGACTTGGTGAAGGACCCGCAGGGCATCACGCGGTTCGAGGCCCGCGAGCGGCTGTCCGGTCCGCTTCACCCGGCCCTGGAAGAGACGGTGCGCACCAACTTCGACCTGGGGGATTACGAGACGGCGTGCTTCGCCGCGATGAAGGCGGTCGAGGTTGCGGTCCGCGACGCCTCCGGACTCGACAACTCCCTGGTCGGAGTGAAGCTGATGCGGGAGGCGTTCCGGCCTTATGACAACGGTAAGGCCGGCGGCGCGCTGGCCGACGCTGAAGCCGAGGGCGGGGAGCAGGCGGCCACCGCCAACCTGTTCGCCGGCGCCATGGGCGCCTACAAGAACCCCGCCAGCCACCGCACCGTCGATTTCGACGACCCGATCGAGGCAGCAGAGATCATCCAGTTCGCGGACCTGCTGCTGCGCCAGGTCGAGCGGGCCAAACGCCGCATCGGCGAGGCAAGCGCGTAGAGGGCGCACACGGTGCGGGGTCTGCGCAGCGTCGGCCCTCCCGTGAGGAGACCAGGAGGGACGGCGCGGCCCCGCCCAGGTGACAGCACACGGACGGGGCCAGGAGGGCGGGGGCCTCCGCCTGGGGGATGAAGAGGATCACCGCGGTCACAGGATGGCACTGGATTCGGCCAGGGAATAGCTGAAATAGACTGCGTGACGGGTACGGGTACGTACCCGTACCCTTGGGCGTGGGAAGGAGCAACGACATGTCTGATGCCAATGTCCGTATCCCTGAGGAAGCCAGGGACCGGCTGGCCGCTATAGCTGCCGCTGAGGGGCTGTCGCTGCGCGCGTATCTGGCCCGTCTCGCTGAAACGCTGCTGACTCCGGCGGAGCGGGCCGAGCGGGCGGAGAAGGCGCGGGCGGCGTTGAAGGAGTGGAACGGCTACGCCCCGACCGCTGCCCAGGAGCAGGACCTGGACAGCGAGCTGGACCGTCGCCTGGCCCAGGTGACCGCCCGGTGAGCGACGTCATGCATATCGTCCTGGACGACACCGCGATGGCAGCAGCCGGCCAGGGCAACGTCCTTGCTTCCCGCCTGATCCACCGCGCTCACGTCGAATCGGGCTGGTTCCTGTACGCCCCAGCGTGCGCATTAGTGGAAGCCGACCGTGCCCGGCCCGGCACGGCCGAGCATCTGGCCTCCATGCCCGGTATCACCGTCCTCGATCTGGATCTGGCTGCCGCCCTGGCGGTCGCGCGCCAGGAGACCTGGGCCGCCGCACACAGCCAGTACGCGGCCCAGCCCACCCCGGACCGTCCCGACGGCGCGATCATCGCCACCACCGCCCCACATCGGTGGGCAGGTGAGCCGGTCCGCGTGCTGGACCTCACGCCCTGAACGCAGCAGAAACCACCTGTGGCCCCGCCATCCGGCGGGGCCACAGGTACGTCACCGAGGAGCGCGCAGGTGATCCCGCCGGGTGGTGAACAGAGCCTCACGGCGGCCGCCAGCGCCATCGATGAGCCGGCCCGCTACGTGCAGGCCCTGGCAAACCTTCGGAGAGGCCGCTCGCGCCGCTCTGCGACCTGCTCCGTCGGCCTGACCGCGTCTGCTGCGCTGCGCACGCTGATGGCCCGGATGCCACACACGGGGGGATGTGGCATCCGGGCCTGATGGCCAGCGTAGACGTGAAAGAGTGCTGCCACTCGCAACTTCCCCGCGAGGGGCGCGAAATGAGCGGCGGGCCGCCGCTATCCGAACTGGTCGGCGCGACAGTCTTTTGGGTGAGCCTGTGCCGCACCGGGGAGCATTGGGGGATGCCCGTTGGGTCAGGTGCGGATCTTTCGCCCGCGATGCAGTCGTCCGTGTACGCCGGTGAACTCCAGGTCGAGGCCCACTCCGTCGCGTTCGGCATGGATGTGCAGATGGGGTTCCGTGGTGTTGCCGGTGTTGCCGACCTCGCCGAGGAGCTGGCCGGCATGGACCAAATCGCCCTTGGCCACCGTCACCGAGCCGGGGCGTAGGTGGGCGAGCTTGACGATTTCCCGGCCGGTGTCGATGAACACGTGGTTCCCGTAGGGCGGTTGATAGCGGATCTCGCCCGGCTTCTGGTCCTCAACCGCATTGGCCGCGGAGATCACCCGGCCATCGCAGGGAGAGCGGACGGGGCGCCCGTAGGCGCCATGGGCAGGCAAGTCATGGCCAGGCCGGGTACGCGTGCCGTACGGGCCGAGCGCGACCAGATCGAGGGCACCGCGCTGCTCCGGTAGCTGGGCATGGTGGTTCAGTATCCGGCCGCCCCCCTGGATGACATACCAGGTGCCTTCGAGCGGGAACAGCAGCGGCTGGGACAGTGGTGCCTTCCAGCGGTGCAGCCGTGCGGCGGCGACCAGCCACACGGTCCCCACGAGGAGCGCGATGCCGCCGGCGAGGCGGAGGACGCCGTGCCCTGTCGGAAGATCGCGCAGTCGCCACGCGGAGGCGAGGGCTACGACGGCGCCTGCTTCGACCGTGCGGCGTAGGGGCCGAGGCTGCTGGGCCGGGGTACCGCATCCCTCGACAACCGCATAGAAGGCGGCGAGAGTCGCCATGTCTCCCAGCCAGGCGGTGCGGTCGTTGGCTGTCCAGACAGTCAGGACGTTCCAGAGGGTGACCAGGGTCAGATACGCCGTCCAGGTCAGCGACGCGGGCAGGCGCCGACGGCGCCGGGGTGCCTTGTAACGGGCGCCCTCGATGCGCAGTGCCGTGAGTTCGCCCTGGGGGGACACCTGTGCCCAGGCGCGTACCTGACCCTTGTTGCCGGACACGATCAGCCCATCCGGAGTGTCCGTTACGGTGGTCAGTTCTCCGATGCGCGCGGTGGTGGCGCGGACGATCCGTTCCAGGGTGTCCGCGCCGACCTCTTCCGTGACGCCGGGGGCGATGCGGGGCCACTCGTCAGGGGCCGCGGTGAGGAACTGCGAGAGGGCTCGGGCTTCCAGCAGGTGGCCCGGGAGCTGCGGCTCTGGCCTCAGATTGCGCACGTACCCTCCCACGGCCCGGGGATGCGGTGCCTGTTGCGGGCGATCAGCCGGTAGACCCCCTCGGCCGCATGCCGCACGCCGGGCCAGGTGAGCATTCGACCGATCAGCCGGGCGGCGTGGCTGCCCGTCGTGAACCATGCGGCGAACGCCTGCGCTCCTCCCTGGACGTGGCCGCTGTGCACCAGCCACATGCGCTCCTGTGCATCTGGCTCGGTCAACCCGTACAAGGCGAGGTCCACACCCTGGTATGGCAATAAGCGTCCCGCTAAGCGCAGACGGTGGCTGCGTGAAAGGCGCGTTACGGCGGCGCGACAGAAACCGCAGGCGCCGTCGAAGACGACCACAGGCTCAGACATGGTCATGAGCCCCCTTTCGAAAAGATGGTCCCAGATCGGCACGGGCTTCCCTACCTCTGGTGCTCGGACGCGTGTCGATCATGGGGATACCGGCGACGTCGGAAGCAGGAGCTGATGAGCCGGGATACGGCAGCTGGAACCGATGCGGCGAGGTGACCTGGCGGTCTTGACCTTTTGGGACACGCCTGCTGGAACCATCTAGTCAGGCTTCGCACGACGTTTGGCGCATTGCCATTCATTTTGGAACCAGTTCCGAACATCTCGGGCCTGCGGCTTCCGTGGTCGCCTTCTAAAGCAACAGCACTTATATAAGCACTGTTACGATGCCTCTCATGGCCGACCCTCATGCGCTCGACCCGACGCGGCAGAGCCGCTGGCGGCCCCTGCGCCTGCTCCAGGCGTCCATGGACGCCGACATTGCCCAGGTCTACTCCGAGCAACAGATCGACGGGCTCAAGCCCAGCTATGTGATGGAGCTGCTCCGGCTTCACGCCTGCGGGCCCATGACCATCGCGGAACTGGCCGAGTCGGTCCAGCGCACGCATTCGGCACTCAGTCAGAAGGTCGCCGCGATGCGCGCGGCCGGCTGGGTCCAGACCGTCGTGGGCGACGACGCGCGCACCAGGAAGGTAACGCTCACCGACAATGCCCGCGGGGTCGTGGATCGCCTGGCGGCGGAATGGCGGGCCACCGAGGCTGCGGTCGCTGAGCTGGAGGCGGAGATTCCCTACCCGCTCTCCCAGGTCGTCGCTGATATCGAGCGGGCTCTGGAGCGCAGGAGTTTCCACGACCGGATTGCCGAGAAGCTGGCGGAGGATCCCGCATGGCGCTGAAGCGCACGCTGATCGACGTGACTCCGTTACGGTCCTCACCGCCGTTCCGGCAGTTGTGGATCGGGCAGACCCTGTCCGGTTTTGGCGGCCAGATGACACTCGTTGCCGTCATGTTCCAGGTCTGGCAGATGACGAAGAGCACCACGTGGACAGGCGCCGTCGGGCTGGCCCAGGTGGTTCCGCTCGTCGCGCTCGGACTGTTCGCCGGCTCGCTCCTCGACCGGGTGGACCGCCGCAAGTTCTACCTGCTCACGATCAGCGGACAGGCCGCGTGTTCGCTCCTCCTCGCACTCCAGAGCTTCCTCGGGAACGTTCCTACCGCCGGCGTTCTGGGGCTGGTCGCACTCCAGTCCTGCTTCGGCGCAGGCAGCGGCCCCGCCTCGCGCACCTTCATTCCCCACCTCCTGCCCAAGCACCAACTGGCCGCGGGCCTGGCACTGAGACGAATCGCCTTCCAGGGCGCCATGCTCCTCGGTCCCGCACTGAGCGGACTGATCGTGGGCGCGCTGGGAGTCGGCGCCTGCTACCTGATCGACGCCCTGACCTTCATCGCCGCGCTCTACGGAGCGTTCGGCCTGCCAGAGATGGACCCCGGAGACGAGCCCGCACGGCCCGGCCTGCGCGGAGTACTGGACGGTCTGGCCTTCCTGGCATGCACCCCCGTCATCCGCGGGGCCCTGCTCACCGATCTGGCCGCCACCGTGCTGTCCATGCCCATCAGCCTGTTCCCCTTGATCAACGCCGAACGGTTCGGCGGCAACCCCCGCACCCTCGGACTGTTCCTCACAGCCATCGCCGTCGGCGGCGTCGCAGCCTCGCTCTTCTCCGGAACCTTCACACGGTTCCCCCGCCCCGGCCTGGCCATGCTCGGCGGCTCCGCCACCTGGGGCGCAGCGCTGGCACTGTTCGGCTTCTCAACCAACCCATGGGCCGGCTTGACCTTCCTCGTCATAGCCGGCGCCGCCGACACCGTCTCCGTCGTCTCACGGAGCACCGTCGTCCAGATGCACACCCCGCACGAACTACTCGGCCGCGTCAGCGCTGCCGAACAGATCGTCGGGCAAGCGGGACCCGACATCGGCAACATGCGCGGCGGCCTCGTCGCAGACGCCACCTCGGGAGCAGCAGCCCTCGTCAGCGGTGGACTGCTATGCCTCGGCGCCGTCGTTGTGGTGGGCACCACCACGGCAGACCTGCGCAGTTCCTCCGCACCGCCCCATCCACACACAGCCGCAGCCAGCCCATGAGCCCTGCCCCGAGGCACGCAGTCACTCGTTCCAGCTAACGTGTCACGGCTCAGCTGAAAGCACTCAAGGAGACAGCCGAGCCGAAACCGCTCAACCTTCGGTGAGAACGCTCAACCTTCGCTGCGAGAGGTCAGTCGCGTTCGAGAACCCCGTCGCGGCCAGCGTCGAGAACCTGCGAGGGTGTCCGCTATGGATTTTGAGCCGGACACCGAGCCTGCCCGCCACTACGACCGAGGGGCCCTGTTGGCCCGGTTCGCTGGCCGAATGCTCGTGCTCTGCCCGCAATGCGGTGGCCGAGCGCTCGTGATTCCCCGGCCTGGCCTTCCCGCGCCCAGGTACCACAGCGAGCTCTTGTTCCAGCCACGCCGGCTGGCTTGCAGAGCATGCGGCGCCGTCGCCGAATGGGAACCCGAGATGCGGGGTGCTGGGCTGGTCGGCGCTGTACTGGGCGGTAGCGAGGATCCGTTCTTCCGGCGGCCTCTATGGCTGCAGACCCGTTGTGTCGGCCAGATCCTGTGGGCCTACAACGAGGAGCATGTCGACGAGCTGTACGTCTACGTCCGGGCCCAGTTGCGTGAGCGTGGCGGGGCGCAGCCGACGATGGCAATGCTGGCACGGTTGCCATCGTGGATGAAGAGGTCGGACAACCGCTCTGAGGTCCTGGCCGGTCTGGAGGCGCTGCGAGCGCTGGCCCATCGATCGGCACCTGCCGATCGCTCCGACGCCGCGCATGAGCGCGGTGACCGTCCCCGACAGCACAGGAGCATGTACTTCCGGGGTGGTCCCTATTGAGGAAAGACCCTGATATCCCTTGTCATACGGCTCCGGCCTGCCACTCGCCCGGAGTCCGGCAGCGGTACACCCGATCGGGCGGTGAGCCCGATGGTCGGCGCGCCATGCCAGCCGCTTTAGTCGTCCAGGTGCTCCTGGCCGGGTCCTGAGAAGACGAGCTGGGTGACGGTGGGGCCGTAGTCGGATTTGGCGGTGATCCGGTACAAGCCCTGGTCGGGAAGGGTGATCTTGGCGCGGAGTCGGTCGTCGTCCGTGGCTTCGAACTGGACGTTCTTGTGCCAGTCTCCTTCGGTTGCGGCGATGGTGCATTCGACCTGCGATGGGTCGTCAGTGCCGCTGACGAGGCAGTCCCACGCTGCGTCGGGGGTGACGTAGTCGGGGACGTTCAGTCCGATGCCGTCCTCTGCTTGGTCGGGACCGAGGTGGTCGTCTTCGAGGAGGAAGTCGCTGACGATGCGGCGTGCTTCCCGTCCGTTGGCGATGGCGCCGTGCTGGGCGAAGACGGGGATGGTCCGGCGGAGGAGCGAGGCTGATTCGCGGTGGACGGTGCCGTCTCCCCAGACTCGGTAGCGCCGGGGCACGCCGTTGGGGTCTCGTTTGATTTCGCCGTCGGTGTCAGTGCGGAAGCAGTACTCGGACGGGTAGACGATCCCGTTGATGATTTTGAGGGACTGGACGGTGTCCTGGCGGATGCCGACGACGGGCCGGTGGTGGGGCAGTTGTTGGTTGTAGAGGGTGGTGAAGAAGTCTTGTGAGGCTTTGGCCAGGTCTTTGTCGCCGCCGAGGTCGGCGATGTCGGACGGGGTGAGGTGGCGTATGTCGAGCCCGTCTTCCAGGCAGAGGAAGCTGGGCAGGAGTTCGTGGACGGCGGGCATGGTCGCTGCGGCGGTGGCGAGGCGTGTGTGGGGGAGTGGCAGGGGGGCGCCCTGGATGGCGTTGAGGATGTTCGCTGCTACCACTGACCCCTTGAAGGGAGTGCCGAGTGTCATGACGCCGCGGGTGTGGCCGGGCAGGTCGTTGTCGCCGCCGAGGGTGAGTGCGGCGTAGGTGACCAGGCCGCCCATGGAGTGGGCGATGAAGACGAGACGGGCGGGTTTTTCGTCGACTGCTCGTTGCCGGGCCGCAGTGTGGGCGGGGTGTGCGAGCCAGCGTTGCAGGTGGTTGCGTGCTTCGTGGGCGAGGCGGCGTCCATTGACGGCGACGGGCAGGCGCCAGTCGTAGGGGAAGGTCATCAGCGCGTCGGGGTGCGCGATGGTGTTCTCGATGGTGCGGATGAGTTTGTGGTAAGGCTCGATGCCGCGCAGGAAGGGGCTCCATGCGGGGATCTGCAGCAGGCGGCGGGCCTGGATGCGGGTGTAGTCGCCGGCGAGTTCGTTGGGGGTGAGCTGCAGCGGGGTGAGGCCGTCGCGGGTCAGCCAGGCTTTGGCGAGCCAACGGCCCTTTGTTAAGCCCCAGATCACCTTGTCGGTGGTGGTGTCGTAGAGCTCGCTGCCCATGATCCCGGGGACGATGACGACGGCGTCGTGTGTGACGGCTGGTGTCAGGCCGGGTTCGGTGTGCGGAGACGGATTCGGAAGGGTTCCCCCCCAGGACTGGTTCATGCCTGTCACACTAGTGAGATGGGGCACACGGGGGGTGAAGTCCGGCAGAATCGTGCGACGGCGGGTGACGAGCGGTCGACGCAGCGGGTTTTGCTGACCATGGCGGTCCGCGACTACGGGGACGATGACAACGCGGAGGAGTTCGCTGAAGGCATCGACCGGCAGCTGGAGGCGGTGCAGGAGTGGTGGCAGACACCGGGGTCCCTGCCGACTTTCCGTCAGGTGGATCCTCCGGCCCTGAGACACCGGGATGATGTCGAGGACTTCCTGCGTGAGCAGAATGTCCGGGAGATGTGCGGGCATGCGCTGGTGCTGTTCATCAGCGGTCACGGCATCTCTGCGTCCTCCGACACCCACTTTCTGCGGTTGCCGGCTTCGGTGGACAAGCGCCCTCTTGCCACGGCGGTTCGGACGGCGGACATCGTGGCTGCGGCGCTGGATTCCCATGTGGAGAACGTCCTCGTGATCGTGAACACGTGCTTCGCGGGCAACATGGCGTCCGACCTGGCAGCCGTTCACAAGGAGGTCCGGGGCAGCCGTCAGTCCTCGTGCCAGCTTGACGTCCTGGTCACCTGCGGGCTCAAGAGCAAGATCGAGGTCTTACGGTTTCCCACCCTGTTACAGGCGTCGCTTAAGCGCCTGCGCCGCACCGCCGGCATCACCACTCCGCACCTGACCGTGCCGGACTTCATGGCCGAGTACGCGCTCGGGTTGCGTGACGAGGACGAGAAGAAGTACAAGCTCCACCATCTGATCGAGGGCGGCAACCTCCGCCCGTCCCCCTGCCTGCCCAATCCCGGGTATGTGCACATGCCCGAACTGGTCGGTGCGGTCCAGCGGCAGGCGTCGCTGGCGGCGGATTACTGGCTGGACCGTGCAACCGGCCGGCCGCAGGAAAGTGACAGGGGCTGGTATTTCCGCGGCCGTGAGCATCTGAACCGGGCGGTTGCTTCCTTTCTCGGCCCGGATACGGCGCGGGGCGTGCTGCTGGTCACCGGGTGTGCGGGCAGCGGGAAGTCGGCTGTCCTGGCGCGGGCAGTGATCTTGAGCGATTCGGTGTTTCGCCAGGACACGCTGTACAAGGCAGCCGAGGCCGTGTCACCCGAGGACACGATTCCTCCGGAGGACTCGGTGAGCGCTGCGGTGCTCGCCCGGCACCTGGACGCCGCCCAGGTGGCGGCCGCCCTGCTGGACGCCTTGAAGGTGCCCGCCAAGGAGGTTGCCAGTACCGGTGACAGGGTGGCGGTGTGGTCGCAGCAGATCCAGGAGTATGTGCGGACCTGCGGCAAGACGGTGACCATCGTTCTCGATGGATTGGACGAGGCACAGGAACAAGCACGGATCATCGGTGATGTTCTCGGCCCGCTCGTTTCCTTCTGCGGCCCGTTGGTGCCGGCTCAGCGTCAGGATGAGCCCGGCGACCAGGCGGCCCCTGCCGTGCGGCTGCTGATCGGGGTGCGCTCCAGCCGGATGGCTGACGATGCACCTCGCGAGGTATCCGAGGAACATCTGGGCCTGCTCGCCGCTCTGCGCAAGGTTTTCCCGACGGCCCGGGTAGAGCACACGGACAGCGCTACCAGTAAAGAGGACATGGCGCTCTACCTCGAAGCGCTGATTGCTGACGCGATCGACAGCGCCACGATGCGGGATGTGGTGCCGCGGGTCGTGCAGGCTGTGTGGCCGTCCTTCATCGACGCTCGGCTGGCTGGTGATCAGTTACGCAGTGCCAAGGATGCGTTGGCACTGGCCCGTGATGAGGACTGGTACAAGAACACCCTCAAGCGGGGGATCCGGGGATTGCTGCAACGCGATCTGCAGCCGGTTCGCGGCGATGCACTGCCTCCCCACGTTGCCCTGGCGCTACTGAAGGCCGCTGCCTATGCGAAGGGGCAGGGCGTGCCGTGGGGGGAGGTGTGGCCGACCATTGCCGGGGTCTTCCTTTTGCCGGAGCGACTGGATCCCGAGGAATGGGACAAAATGATCGAGAAGCTGCTCAGCGGCCGGCTGAGCGGCTACTTGGCGCATGCTGTCGAAGACGACAGACGGGTCTATCGGCCGGCGCATGAAGAACTGTCCGCTGTGCTTCTCGACCCCGATGCGAACTTGCTGACCTTGGATGGTCCGCATGCCTGAAGCGAATGACGGCCGGCACGCTGAAATCCACCGCCAGATCGCCACTGCGCTGGCCGACCTGGTTCCCGGCGATCCCACGATTCCGCCGCACCCCTACCTTCGGCGGCATCTTGCTGAGCATGCCGCGGAGGGACATGTGCTGGATGACGAGCATGTGCCGCCTGCCCTTTTGGCGTGGGAGAGCAGTTCCGAGGTGCGACGGCTCCTGGCGGCCGATCGTGCGAGTCACGAACGCAGGCAGTGGCTGCATGCCTGGGCTGCGCTGGAGCCCTTCGCCCGTGGCGTGGACCCGGTCTCGCGTCTGTCCAGCTTGCGGCTGGCTCGATACGCCTCAGCCCTGCCGTCCCCGTCTCGAGCCGAACCGGCGCCGCCGGCGCCGTTCAGCGCGGCACCGGTGACGCCGTTGTGGAGCGACTATGCCCGCCCGACTCCTGCGTGGACGGCGAGCCCGAGCAAGGTGACGTCGCTGGCCACGGTCGAAAACGCGGAGGGCCAGGCAACAGCGATCGCGGCCGGCGACGACGTCGGCACCCTGCGGATCCTGCGGCTGGACGGCAGGCTGGCCCACGTGCCGATCAATGTACATTCAGGGGCCATCAGCCACCTCATGGCGCTGAAGGGCGGTCTTGTCATCACTGCGGGCACTGATGGGTGCGTGGCCGCGGTGAACGCCGTGAACGGAAAGCTCGTCCGTGAGGTCGTCGTGCGTCGTAAACGGACGTGGGTCAGCTCCCTGACCTCCTACCAGCCGCCCGGGCAGCTTCCGCTGCTGCTGGCAGCTTTCAGCGACGGTGACATCTCTGCGTTCGACGTCGGCCGGTTCATGCTCCACCCGGTACCGCTGCCGGAACTGCAGGACCGCTCGGCCCTTTTGTGCGGGATCGAAATGCCTGACGGAAGTTGCCGACTGCTGTTCACACAGCACGACACCGTGTACTGCTTCGATGGACAGACAGCGTCCGTGCACTCCCGGCACGCGAAACGCATCCGATCCGTGCTGGCCATGCCCTGGCCCGGTCAGTACGCCGTGGCCGACGAGAGTGGCACTGTCTCCCTCTGTGACCTGTCCGCGGCGGATGCGGTCAGCGCCCTCGGACATCATGCCGAGCCTGTCACGGCGCTGCTGCGCACCTCCTACGAGCGGAAGCCGGCCCTCGTGTCAGCCGCCGGTGACGGCACCCTGCGTCTTTGGCGGCTTCCCGGATTGAATCCCGTCGATGGTGTCCTGCCGGCGCATACTGCGCCGGTCACTGCCATGACCTGTGTGTCCGGCGGCGAACAGGACCGGCTTCTTTCGGGTGGGGCGGACCGCCTCGTGCGGAGCTGGGACGTCGACCAGCAGACGTTCGGACAGCCACCGAAAGCGTGGAACTTCGTTACAGCCAGCGCCCTGTCCGCGTCCCCACCGCATCTGCTTGCTGCGGCCCGGGCCTCCAGGGTCATTGTGAAGGACCTGACGGCCAACCGACAGCGCACGCTCCTGAAAGGCCGCAAGATCACCGCTCTGGCCTGGCCGCGTGTACGGGGACAGCTCCTGCTGGCCGCTGCCCTGGACGACAACCGGATCATCTGCGTCGACCCTGGCACCGGGCGGCACACTGGCACCGTGTTGGCTGGTCACATCCTGCCGGTCCGCGCACTGGTGAACCTGCCGACGGCAGGAGGCGAACTACTGGCCAGCGGCGGGCGCGACGGCAAGGTCTGCGTATGGCAGCCGGCCACGGGCCGCCTCGTCGCCGAATTCCGCGATCACTCGTTCACGGTGCGATGCCTGGCCACCTTCCAGGGTGCAGGCTCGTACTTTCTTGCCTCTGGCGGCAGCGACGGGAACGTCAGGGTCTGGGATGCTGACTCGCTCATGCAGTACGGACCGACCATCAAGTGCGACCAGGACATCATTAACGATCTCGCGTTCGTCGCATCGGATCACGATGGACTGCTCATCGCCTCGGCCGGACAGGACGGCACCCTGAAGCTCTGGGATGTGGCCACGGCGCGAACGGTGCGGGAACTGGCATGCAATGACGGTGAACTCGGAGCTGTCACCGCCCTGCGGCTCCCACTGGAACGGACAGCCCTCGCCGCGGCGGGAAAAACCAGCATCCACCTGTGGGACGCCACAACCGACCGCCCGCTGCTGCAGATTGTGACCGGCTCGCCCATCCGCTCCCTGAAGACCGTCCAGGACCCTCATGATGCGGCGTCTTCCATCATGCTCGCCTCTGGCGAGGCAGGAACCATGGCGTTCCGGCTGCAGCACGACCGGCTGTGACATGCATGCGCCGTCCACGTGCTTCAACGCTCCGCCCGTGCGCCGCACCAGTTGGCTCGTGACGGCGGGCACCACGGAGCGTGTAACGAGAGAATCTTCAGGCAGGCCGGTCCGGCACCTGGTCACTGGCCGTCCTGTCACTGCTCAAAGCGAGGATTTATGACTGTCGCGTTAGCCAGCCCGCCCCGAGTGCCCGTTCGTTCCTTGCCGGAGACGGACCCCGCAGGCTCCGCAGGGAGCCGGACCAGCGAGCAGGAGGGGCAGCTCCGATGACCGTTCCACCAGTCACGTTGACGGCAGCCCCCGACAACGGCGTGTGGCGTCTGGGGTGGGCGGATGATCCCATCATGTACAACCAGCTGGAGCCGGAGACCTTTGACGGCTCATCGGCAGGGCGCTTCAGTCTGTTTTCCTACGGCATGCTCTACTGCGCCTCCGCCCCCGCCGGGTGCTACGCCGAGGCACTGGCGCCCTTCCGGCTTTCCGACAAGGTGCGCGAACTCATGGCCGGCGCCCCATCCGGGCCGGGGCAGATGGCGCTGCGGGACATCGCCTCCAGCTGGCGCGACAGGCGGATCCTGGTCCGCCTCGTTCCGAGGTACGAGGCGCTCTTCCTCGATGTCGAAACCGAGGAGACCCGCGCCGAACTGGCCAGGGATCTCCGCGGGGAGCTGCGCGCCTTCGGTGTCGAGGGCCCGCTGACGGACGAACACATTCGTGGCAAAGACCGGCGGATCACACGGCAGATCGCTGCATGGGCTGTCGCCCAGCGCAACGAAGCCGGCCATCAGCTCGTCCAGGGCATCACCTACCGCTCCAGCTACGGCGGCCGCCGATGCTGGGCGATTCTGCGCGACACCGAGCTCAAGGAAGTCGAATGGCGCCCCATCCAGGTGGAAGATCCCGCGCTGCGGGAGGTTGCCCTCGAGTACGGCCTGACCATCAGGTGAGCCAATTAGGTCGTCTAGCCGTACGTACTGTCGCCCGATCAGGTCGTTGCGTGCGGCCGACGTCACGCTTCTGCAACTTGGTGCACATTTTCGAACTCGCAGCTCACAGCCCCATAGCAGTACCAGCCGGTGGGATTTCAGGGTGTTTTTTAGGGGGAAAACTGTGGAGTAAGCAGACCCTAAACGGGTACCCTGGAGCCAACACCATTGAGGAGCAAGCATGTTGACCACTACCTTCACAGGCCGCCGGTTACCCGGAACGACACCGCGATACCAGCCAGGCGCAACGAGCACGTCCCCGACCGTGAACGCCTCCTCAAGGCCGAGGCGGTGTGCTGCAGCCCCCAGCAGCCAGCCGGACACGAGCAAACGCGGCACTGCCCATCGCAACCGCGAAAGCCTCCGGCCGAGCCTGAACACACCCCAAGCCTTAGCGCGTTGAACGCGCCCGCCCTTCGCCGCCGTCTGACCGGCCAGCGAGGATTCGAGGAGACCATGCAGATCCAGCGAGAGACCATCGCGGAAGCCGAGGCGCGCGCACACCGCAGCACCGCCGAGCAGACCATTGCTGAGATCGCCCGCTTCCTGCAGGACACGTTCAGCCAGCGGGTCGCGGCCTTCATCGCCGGTGTCGAAGACCCCAAGCAGGTCGGCCGCTGGGCCAAGGGCCAGAACGCCCCACGGTTCGACTCGGAGTTCCGCCTGCGGACCGCCTTCAACGTCTTCACCCTCATCGCGGAGTACGAGAACCAGCACATCGCCAGGGCCTGGATGATGGGCATGAACCCTCAACTCGACGACGACTCGCCCATCGAAGCCATCGCCGGCGGCCACCTGAAGGAAGTCATGGCTGCAGCACGCTCCTTCCGACGCGGCGATTTGTAGCTTCCATACTGCTCACAAGCGGCGTGCGCGACACTGACAGGAGTCCGCATCCTCCGGCTCCACTCACTGGAACGCCCCGTCAAGCCGTCACCAGGGTGCAAGGTGGCTTCCAGGTGCCAAGATGCCGGGCCGTGCGGGACGTACGCCGCTTCATCGTTCCAGCTGACCGGAGCCACCGCTATCGCATCGCCACGGAAGGCGATACGGGTGGCAGTCACAGGTCATGCTCGACGCCGACGCGAGCGGGCCCTGATGTCGGAGCGCACGATGGACAGCCTGAAAGCCCCCGTGTCCCAGGCCGCACCGGCGGCCCAAAACGCACATTCGGTGCGGCGCCATGCCCGGTCGTCGCACTCAGCCATCAGCAGCTCGGCGAGGAAGCCGCGGTAGGCCATCTGGTCCTTGGCAGCCGAGGTGCGATGTCGGGCAACTCAGCCCGGATCGTCGCCAACCGCAGCATACGACAGGCGGTGTCGATGGCGGCGTCGGCGGCCTGCTCGGTCATGTTCCTTTGGCGTGGCAGGGTCACTCGGCTTCACCCCCACGGTGGGTGCTACCACTGGCGGGTGCCAGCGGAGCAACTGGTGTCACCGACCGCAGGGGCCTGGTGTCCAGCGGAAGATGTGTGAGCCGCCACTCATGCAACGACGTGATGGTCGCCGACGACGAGGAGCTGTCCGGGCGATCATGGTCGCTGTCGGCCTCTCTGAAGTCGATTGCCAAAATTCCGTTTGCCGCGCGACCATCACCGAATGGATGAAGTTGAGGGTCTGATGCCGGTGCGGGTTGTGCAGACGTGTTCCGCCCACCCGTCCCAGTGGGATGCCTGGACGGCGGAGGGCCAGTACTTGTACCTCCGGTACCGGCACGGCGAAGGCTGCGTCGAGCGGCACCCTGGCCCTGACATCGACACACCAGACTCCTGGAACGAGGGCCTCTCGCAACTCCTGGTCGAATGGGACGACGGCACCGGCAGCGGAGTCATCAGCCTTGAAGCCTTCCTCGCGGCCTCTGGCTTGGCGCTGGCTCCCGGCGCGTCGGTGAGCTGACGCCTAAAGCGCGGTCATGTACGGAGCCAAATCGCGAGGGCTACTGCGGTCGCCGTGCCGGGGTCTGTGTAGCGAACGGACCGACCCGCCAAAGTAGCCGATGCTCCTGTCCCACCTGCAGGTCTCCCGAGGCACTTCCACCTTCAAGTGCACCTTCAGATGGACCTGCCAGGGCGATAGCGTGTGGCCGTGACGGACCATTCGTATGACGCGGCCGACATCGAGGTGATCGACTTCGATGTCGCCGTGCACAGAAGGCCGGGTATGTACTTCGGGGTGGGATCTGGAAATCCGAAGCTGCCGGCCAACTATGCGCGGTGGGCCGTCATGTGCTTCATCCAGCGACAAGCGTTGCCGAGGAGCACACACTGCATGGTCTCCTCGAGATCACCAGCGACAACAGCTTCACGATATCCATGGATCAGCCTCACGCCTGGCATGACCCCGGTGCTCCCGTCCTCGGATACTGCGGCTCCCTCCTTGGGCCCGAGTGGTGGCTGTTGGCCGCTGCTGCCGCGCTTTCCGGGCGGGTGACTGTTGAGATGTGGTGCGCAGGGCGCGGGTTGCGCCAAGTCCACACCGGCATCCGGCCTCGCATCACCCCCCAAGCGTTTCTTCCACCACAAGGCGGCGGCACGAGGGTGAGCTTCACCTTCGACCCGGCATATGTCGGGCCGCGCTTCGTTCTCCCCACGGAACTTGAGGACCTCGACCTACACGGTCCGCACTGCTCGGAGCCAGCGGGCTCGGGCCACGTCCTGTTCAGGGACGTCCGCTGCGGACGAGCAGCACAGGAAGTCTTGCACCGCTGACTCACCGCGTGATCAGGGACGTCCCTCAAGGGGAACTACCCCCCAACGCCGATGGCGTCAGCTTCCCACCCTAAAGCGGCGGATCGGGTCTGCTGCACGATCGGGTGACATCTGAACTGGCTCGCCCTGTGGGGCGGGTGGGAAGGATGTCGCTGTGCCCAAGCCTTATCCGGAAGAGTTCCGCCAGGATGTCGTGCGGGTCGCGAGGAACCGCGGCCCGGGTGTCACGGTGGAGCAGGTGACCACCGACTTCGGGGTCCACCCGATGACGTTGTGGAAGTGGATGCGCCGGGCGGATGTCGACGACGGGTCCAAGCCCGGGGTGACCAGCCAGGAGAGCGCGGAACTGCGGGAAGCGCGTCGGCGGATCAAGCTGCTGGGGCAGGAGAACGAGGTCCTGCGCCGGGCCGCGGCCTATCTGTCGCAGGCGCATCTGCCGGGAAAAGGATCTACCCGCTCGTGAAGGAGCTGGCCGCGGACGGGGTGCCCGTCACGGTGACGTGCCGGGTGCTCAAGCTCGCCAGACAGCCCTACTACCGCTGGCTGGGCAAGCCGGTGGCCGACGCTGTGCGAGGAGGCGTATCGCGCGAACGCGTTGTCCGACGCCCACCGCGACGACCCGGAGTTCGGCTACCGGTTCCTGGCCGATGAAGCGCGTGGTGCCGGGGCGGCCATGGCCGAGCGCACCGCGTGGCGGATGCCGGGACAACCGCTGGTGGAGTGTCTTCGGGAAGAAGCGTGGCCGGGGCAAGAAGGCCGGCCCGCCGGTGCACGACGATCTCGTGAGCCGCAACTTGGGGTATCGAACTGGCAACCTCGCGTAATCATGAGTCGCGTATTCCCCGGCCGGTGGGGGCTCGTCGTCACCGTGAGTGGCCGTGGGGAGCGTAGCGACGCCAGGTACCTCTGGGCTTCTGCGACGAGGCGGGCGGTCAGGCCACTGGGCGGATCCGGCCACCGGTTGCCTGTCGCAACGCGGCCTCCAGCCGGTCGCGGGCCTCGGTCTGGACGGTGATCCGTTCGTTGAGGACCGCCAGCCGCTCCAGTGCGACCCGCAGGCCCTTGCCGGAGGGAGGTGCGGCAGCCACGTCGCCGTCCAGGCATGGCAGGAACACGCGCACGTCGTCCAGGGTGAGTCCGGCGGCCAGCATGTAGCGGATGTTGCGGACCCGCACCACCGCCCACTCGTCATAGATGCGGTAGCCGTTGGGGGCCCGCTCGGAGGAGATCAGCCCGGCCTGCTCGTAGTGCCGCAGCGCACGAGCAGTCGTCCCGGTCGCCCTGGCCAGCTCACCTATCCGCACCCATTCCACCTCCCGGGCCACTCCTATCACGCCACGACCGCCCCGCCGTCGACCGGGAGTACCACTCCGGTGACGAACGCGCGGCCGGTGCCGCAAGCTGGGTGACTGCCCAGGCCACCTCCTCGGGGCGGCCGATGCGGCCCAGCGGGGTGTGCGCCAGCTGCCACTCCCGCACTGCGGCCATGCGCTTCGGCGTCAGGCCCTGGTGCTCGCCGATGGGGGTGTCGATCGCTCCGGGGGCGACCGCCACCACCCGGATCCCGCGGGGTGCCAGCTCGACCGCCCAGCTGCGGGTCAGCAGTTCCAGGGCGGTCTTGGTCGCCGCGTAGACCGAGCTGCCGGGCCAGGCCCGCTGCCCCACCGACGTGCTGACATTGACGATCACCCCGCCCGACGTCTCCAGGAGTGGCAGCGCGGCTTGGGCCAGCAGGATGGGCGCGACGAGGTTGGTGGCCAGCTGAGACGTGATCACCTCCGGTGTCAGAGTGCCGAGGGAGCCGCTGCGCACGATGCCGGCGTTGTTGACCAGCACGTCCAGTCGGCTGTGTGTCTCCAGCACGGCCTGGAGGATCCGTTCGGGCTCGCCCTCGGCGGTGATGTCGGCGGCCAGCGGCGATATCCGGTCGTGCCCGGCAGCGGTCTCCTTGAGCGGCTCGGCCCGCCGCCCGATCGCGACCACGTGGGCGCCCTCGGCGGCGAAGGCGCGGGCGGTGGCCCGGCCGATCCCGGTGCCGGCTCCGGTGACGGCGACGATCCTGCTGGTCTGCGGTGCGGTGCTGTTCATGCCGGTCATCGTTCAACCCTGCCGCCAGCGGCAAGGTCAAGCAGCGCCTGGCGGGCGGTGGTCGCCGGGAGCGTAGCGGCGCCAGGTTCCTCCGGCCTCGGCGGCAAACTGGGCGGTGGTGTCGTCGTGGTAGCCGAGCATGCGGGCGACCACGGGTGCGGGGGCCTGGAGCACGAGGTGGCGGATTGCTGCCGTGCGTCCCCGCTGGGTAGGGAAGCCCAGGTGGCGGAGCCGGAGTTCGAGGGTGTGTGAGGTAATGGGCTGTCCGGCTCGTCGGCCGGGGAAGAGCCACCGAGCCTTGGGGTTGGTGGCGGTCATGGTGTTCGGCCGCTGGTCGAGATGGGCCAGCAGCATCCCGGCGAAGGGCTCGGGAACGGGCGAGGGCGGCTCGCCGAGCCGGATCAGGACCTCGCCGTTCTCCTGAAGGACATCGTCGGTGGTGAGCCTGGCGATCCGGGTGAGCGGTTGCGCGTGGAGGAGGACGAGCACGGCGACCACGCGGTCCTGGAGCAGGATGTCGTCGCGGTTGACGATCTGCCGCAGCAAGGTGAGCCGCTGGTGCTGGGCGAGCGGGGCGGGGTTGCTCGTGGAGCGGTGCAGGACGGTGACCTTGGGCATGTGCTTGGATCTCATCGCCCAGCGCAGGAAGGCATGGGTGAGGCGCCGGGCGGTGTAGCCGCCTGCATACCAGGCATCGACATCGGCCTGGGTGCAGTCGGCCAGCGTCCGTCCGCGCTCGGCGAGGTGACCGAGGAAGGCGGTCGCGAGGTGGATCTCGTTGCGGGCCTGCTGGATCTGTTTGCTGGTGAGCGGGCTGCGGTCGGCAAGGGCGTTCAGGCGGCGCTGGACGTGCCACGTGGCGAAGAGCTCCAGCAGCTTGCGGTGCCCGGCCTCGTCGGCGGCGGCCAGTTTCTCGCCGAGCCATCGCTGGAACAGCAGCAGTTGCCGGTCGGCGGGTGGCAGGACCCCGGCCTGGATGAGCAGGTCGCGCAGGTAGGCGACCGACCGCCAGGGGGTGAGCTGGCTCAGGCCGTCGTGGGTGAGCGGGACTTCGCCGCGAGCCAGGGCCCGCAGGTTGCACTGGACGTGGGGCTTGCTGGTCCAGGTCAGGGCGCCCCAGGGGCGGCGGATCTGCCGCAGGGCGTCCAAGAGCGGGAGCAGTTCGGTGCGGACGGAGCCGGTGCCGTCGTCGAGGAGTTCGCGGAGGCGTTCGGTCAGGACGCACTGGCCGCAGACCCCGCGCCGGTAGCGCCTGGCTTCCCGTCCGCACCGTTCGCAGGTGAAGTCGCCGAGGCCGCCGACGCAGTCGGTGCAGAGCTTGCCGCCGTCTGACGCGAGGCCCGGGGTGAGCTGCTCAACTCCGCAGCCGGTGCAAGTTCCGTAGGTCTCCAGGGCACGGGTGAAACAGCCTGCGCAGAGATAGCCCTCGGGCCAGTGGGCCGCCCCGAGACGGACGGCCCGACGGCACCGCGCGCAGAACAGGTCCTCGGCGCGGACGCGGGTGCGGCTCATCCTTCGGGCCGGATGCGGGCGCGCTTGGGCCGGACGGCGGACAGGTCGACCACCGCGTCGCCGGTGGCGACCTTGCGGACGGCGGCGTTCTCTGCCTTGGTGGCGATGAGGTCGGCTGGGGTGCAGTCGAAGATGTCGCAGAGTGCGGCCAGCACTGGCAGTGACAGCCGCTCGGGGGTGCCGGTGACCAGGCGGTGGACCTGTGAGAGGGAGAGGTTGATGCCGCGCTCGGCGAGCGGCGGGGCGAGCTCGCTGGTGGTGAACATCCCGGCGGCAGCCATTCGCTCGCGCAGCCGCCACTGGTAGCTGACCTGGCGTTTCATCGGGCCCTCCTCGCGGGCTTGAGTGCGGCCTCGATGGTGGCGTCCAGGGCCCGCCGCAGGGTGCGGGTGCGGAAGTCGGAGGACACGCAGGTGTAGATGGAGGTGGTGGACGCGTGGTCGTGGCCGGCCTGCTGCTGGACGAACAGCGGGTCCCAGCCGTCTTCGATCAGGTGGGTGACGTATGACCTTCGCAGCGAGTGGAAGTCCAGGACCGGGTCCAGGCCGAGGTCGTCGCGGTAGGTGGCGAAGCGGGAGTCCAGCCGTTGCAGGCCCACTCGCCGCCCACGTTCGGAAGGCCACAGGGCCGGCCCGTCCGCGTGCCGCATGGCGGGCCTGACCTCGCTGACCCACTGGTCGAGGATCTCGGCTGACCATTCCCATACCGTCAGCACGCTGCGGCGTTTGGGTGGCGAGCCCTTCTTCGCCTTGCCGTGGCGGACGTAGCAGATGCCGAACTCGCCGAACTCCCCGCCTTCGGGGTTGCGGCCGAAGTCCGCGGTGTCCAGCATCCGGGCCTCGTTGCGGCGCAGTCCGAAGGCGTACGCGGTCTTGAACAGCATCGTGTCGCGGAAGGCGGGCAGCCAGCCCTTCCGGCCGCGTCCTCGGACACGCTCGACCTGGTCGTCGGCATGGTCGAAAAACGTCTGCAACTCATCCCGGGTGAAGGCCCGCTTCGGGGCCTCAGCCTCGCACTCCTGCATGTGCACGGCGGTGTTCCACTCGTGGCAGACCTGGGTCGGATGAGTGCCGAAGCGCCGTTCGCACTCGGCCGTCCACTCGTATGCCGGGTCGGTGGTGTAGTCGCAGAACAGCCGTACCGCTTCCTGGTAACCGCGGAGCGTCGAACGTCCGCAGCCATGAACTGACCGCAGGTCCCCGAACCACTCGTCGGCCAGCGGCGAGGACCAGTTCCACGGGAAGGCGTCGGCGTGAGCGGCGAACGCCCGTACCTTTCGCTCGCGGCCGTTGATAGTCGACAGCGCGAGGTTCCGGGCCAGCTGCTGGTTGCGCCAGCCATCCAGCATCGCCTCGAAGACCTGCTCGTCCGGCCGCAGCAGCGGCACCCCGTCGGCCAGGTGAAGCCGCGCGGCCCCCGGCGCCGCCCCGTTGTCGCTCGCCAAATTGTCACGCTCCGTAGATCGCATTCGCCGCGAGAATCTCGCATCAGATGCGATGTCCGGAGCGGAACAGCAGGTCAGCCATCCGATCGAGTGAAGCGGAACGACATGCACCCGCCCCGTCAGCTACCGTCCCAGCAGACCTGGCAAGTCGTCTACTCGCTGATCAGCAGGCCCCTGGGCTTGCCTGGCCAATGCGGCGCACCATGACCCCAGTTCGCATCGGATGCGATAGGCGTCGGTTCCGAGGTGAGCCCAGAAGGGGCCGTGGAATGATCTTGAAGCCGTGATCGCCTGGCCCGTCACCCGTTCGGCTCAACGTCGTTCGTGGTGATGTTGAGCTGTTGTCTGGGCCCGGGGCGGGATTGTGACCTCGATCGAGCGGACCGCGTACCCGCGGTTCAAGCGGCTGATCACCGCGCATGAGCTACATCTGTTCTTCTCGCCGACTCGGGATGAGGTGGCGTGGGCGTCCGGGGCGACGGACTGCGATGAGCATCTGCTTGGCCTTGTTGCTGATGTTGAAGTCCTACCAGCGCATGGGGTGTTTCCCGAAGCTGGAGGACACCCCGGAGATGTTGGTGGATTTCGTCCGGCGGGCGGTGGAGCTGCCCGAGGGCACCGTGCCGCTGTACCGGGCGGCGAAGACGGCTAAGAACCACCGAGGTCTGGTGCGGCAGCGGGTCTGGGTGGTCTACGACGAGGCGGAGGCCCGCAGGGTCGCGGAGGCGTCGATCCGGAAGGAGGCCGCGGCGAAGAACTGCCCGGCGGACCTGATCAACATTGCGCTGGAGAAGGTGGTGGAGGCCGGGCTGGAGTTGCCGGCGTTCTCCGCCTTCGACGCAATGGCCTCGACGGTCCGCAAGGAGGTGAACGCCGCGATCTGTGCGGGCATCCACGACCGGATGAGCGCGCTTGAGCGGGCGGGCCTGCTGCGGCTGCTGGAGGAGCGGGACGCGGACAGCACCACGCCCTACAACCGGGTGAAGAAGCCAGCCCAGGCCCCGAGCTGGTCGCACTTCAAGCGGCTGCTCACTCAGCTGGATTGGGTCGATGCCCTGGGCGACACCGCGGTATGGATGGACGGCGTCGTTTCACGGAAGATCACTGACTTCGCGGGCGAGGCGGACTCGCTGGACGCCTCCGAACTCAAGGCGTATGCGCCGGTGAAGCGGGTCGCGGTGGTGGCGTGTCTGGTGCACAAGGCGAGGATGCGGGTCCGCGACGATCTGGCGACCATGCTCTGCAAGCGCATGGGGACGAAGGTCAAGAGGGCGAAGGAGGAGCTGGAGGCGATCCGGCTCCAAGAACGTCATCGACTGGGACCTGATCGAGTCCCAGTTCCGGCACCTGATGCGGGTAGCCGTCTCCGTCCGCGAGGGCGTCATCTCCTCGGCGACGCTGCTCAAGCGGCTGCGGTCGGGGTCGCACAAAAACGCCACCTACACCGCGTTCCGCGAGGTCGGCCGCGTCACCCGCACCGTGCAACTGCTGCGGTATCTGACGGACGCCCCACTTCGCCGACGGGTGACGGCGGCGACGAACAAGGTCGAGTCCTTCAACCGGTTCTCCCAGTGGGTCGGCTTCGGCAACCAGGGCGTCATCGCCGACAACGACCCCGTCGAGCAGGAGAAGCGATGAAATTCAATGCTTTGTTGACGAACACGGTGATCTTCCACAACGCCCTGTACATGGCCGAAATCGTCCGCCAGCTCCTGGAGGAGGGATGGGAGATCGACCCGGAGGACCTGGCCCAGGTCTCCCCGTACCTGACCGAGCACATCAAGCGGTTCGGCGAGTACAGCACCCACGAACTCGGTATCCAGCCCGAGGCGTACGACCCCAAGCTCGACGTCGACTTCACCCTGCTCCGCGAACAGGAACCGGCCGCCTCCGGCTTCGGCACGGCCGCTTGAGCGCTTCATCGTTCTCAACGCTAACTGTGCTGGCCCCATTCTCCTCGCGGGGCTGGTCCCTTGACACCTCGGCGCCTTTTTGGCCTCTTTGACCCTCGGTCATGCTCGGCGCCATGGACTATGACGTAGACGTAGTGGTGGCCGGAGGCGGCCCGGTCGGACTGATGCTGGCCTGCGAGCTCCGGCTCGGAGGCGCGCGGGTGGCCGTCCTGGAGCGCCTCACCGAAGTGAACCCGACGATCAAGGGCGGGGCGATCACCACGCCCAGCGCCGAGGCGCTCTACCGCAGGGGCATGCTGCCCGCGCTGGCCGAGGTGCAGCGGCAGGCGATGGAACGCTTCCAGGCATTCATGCGCGAGCGGAACGGCGGGGACGGAGGCGGGACCGCGGGCCAAGGGCTCGGGATCGTCGGGCACTTCGCCGGAATCATGCTGCGCGCCGACCTGGTCGACCGTACGGAGCCGGGCCTCGGCGACGCCGGACCCGCCGCCGAGATCGCTTTCGTGGCGCAGCAGGACATCGAACGGCTGCTCGGCGGGCGGGCGGACGAGCTCGGCGTCAACGTGCGCCGGGGAGTGGAGCTGACCGGCTTCGACGCGGACAACGGGGCCGTCACCGTGCGCACCAGCCACGGGGCCATACGCGCCGGCTGGCTCGTGGGCTGCGACGGCGGCCGCAGCGCGGTCCGCAAGCTCGCAGGGTTCGAATTTCCCGGTACGGACCCGGAGATCACCTGTCACCAGGCGGTCGTGGAGATGACCGGCACCGAGGACCTGAAGGTCGGCTGGACCGCCACGGACACCGGGGTGTACGCCCACGGGCCGATGCCGGGCCGCGTCGTCACCGTGGAGTTCGACGGCCCACCGGCCGACCGGGACGCGCCGGTCACCACCGAGGACCTCCAGGCGCGGCTGCGCCGCGTATCCGGCGTGGACGTCACGATCACCGGGGTGCGGACCGCGACCCGCTTCACCGACCACGCCCGCCAGGTCACCGAGTACCGCAAGGGCCGGGTGCTGCTGGCGGGCGACGCGGCGCACGTGCACTCCGCGTTCGGGAGCCAGGGGCTGAGCCTGGGTATCGGGGACGCGATGAACCTCGGCTGGAAGCTCGCCGCGGTGATCGGCGGCCGGGCTCCGGAAGGGCTGCTGGACACGTACACCTCCGAACGGCACCCGGTCGGTGCGTGGGTCCTGGACTGGACCCGGTCCCAGGTCGCGGCCATGCGCCCGGACGCGCAGTCCCGGGCCCTGCGCGACATCGTCAGCGACCTGGCGGGGACGGTCGTGGGCACCACGTACCTCACCGCGCGGCTCAACAGTGCAGGGGTGCGGTACGAGCTGCCGGGCGAGCACCCGCTGACCGGCCGCAGCACCCCGGACCTCGAACTCACCGACGGCAGCCGCCTCGCGGACCACCTCCACGGCGGCCGGGCGCTCCTGCTCGACCTCACCGACGACCCAGAGCTCCGGGCCCTCGCCGCGGGGTACGCCGGCCGCGTCGACACCCTGACGGCCAGCTGCCCGTCCCGCCCGGAACTGGCGGCGATCCTCGTCCGTCCGGACGGCTTCACGGCCTGGGCGGCCGACGCGGGGGCGCAGGCACCGACGTCGACGGCCGGTCTGGCGGAAGCGCTGAAGGAGTGGTTCGGAGTGTCAGAGGGTGCGGTGACGCCGGGCTGATCCGCCGCTCTGCTGACTGACTCGAACCACGAGCAGATCCCACCCACGGCCGCCGCACCCACCCGGTGTGGCGGCCCGGAGTGCTCGGGCAAGGATTTCAGTGAAGGCGCTGACCGCCCCATGGGGCGGCTTTCGTGCCTATCTCCTCCGAGGGCCTTACGGGCAGGCACTCGGCGAGCAGGTCGACGACGTCGCGCCAGGCTCGCTGCGCGTGCCGTGGGTGGTAACCGACGCCGGGGACCACGGGGTGGCCGACCGGCGGGTGGTGGAAGGCGTGCAAGGCGCCGCCGTAGACCGCGAGGCGCCAGTCGACGCCCGCGGCCTGCATCTCAGCGGTGAACGCGTTCCGTTGCGCGGGCGGCATGATCGGGTCTTCCGACCCGACCCCGGCCCACACCGGGCAGCGGATGCGCGCCGCCTCGCCCGGTCGGCCCGTGGTCAGTGCGTTGACTGTCCCGATCGCGCGCAGGCTGACGCCATCACGCCCGAGTTCCAGCCCGACGGCGCCCCCGGTGCCGTAGCCGACGGCGGCGATCCGGTCGGGGTCGGTCCGCGATTCGGTGCGCAACACGTCGAGCGCCGCATGCCCGATGCCCCGCATCCGGTCGGGATCAGCGAGCAGCGGCATGCAACGGGCCAGCATCTCCTCGGGGTCACCCAAATAGCGCCCACCGTGAAGGTCGAAGGCCAGCGCTACATATCCCAGGTCGGCGAGAGCATCGGCCCGGCGGCGCTCGACGTCGCTGAGCCCCATGCCCTCTGGTCCGAGCAGCACCGCGGGCCAGCGGTCGACACCGGCTGGGAGCGCGAGGTGCCCGATCATCGTCAAACCGTCGGCCGGGTACTCGACCGTACGCGTCGTAATCGTCGTCATGAGACTGGACTGTAATGATCACCGAGCCCGGTCCGGCCGGTGTTCTGCCGCTGGCAGACGGTGCTCCATCCCAGCTGCACCACCAGGGCACGGGCAGCCTGTCGGCAAGATGACAGGTGAGGCGGGCGTCCGATGAACCCGGACATTCGACCGACCGTCAGAATCTCGTCCTCGACGAGGCCGGGATCGAGGACTCGGTGACGTTCGAGGAGGACGCCGGCACCTCCAGCCACCTCCACCCGCTGGAACGGCCGAAGTTCGGCGAACTGCTCGTGTACGCGCGGCCGGGCGATGTCGTGCACATCTCCGAGATGTTCCGCCTCGTGCGCGGCACCCAGCACGTCCTCGACGTGCTCGACTTCCTGCACCGCGACCGCCTCGCCCTGCGGATCCACGACGGCGCGTTCTCCGCGATGGACCTCACCGTCCGCCACCCGCGCACCGGAGAACTGCTGTCCACCGTGAAGTTCATGGTGCAGACCCTCGCGGCCGCCGGCGAACTCCAACGCGACCTGACGTACGACGGGCTGAGGGCCGCCGAGGCCAAGGGCAACAAGGGCGGCCGCCGCCCGGCCGTCCCAGCTGGCAAGACCGACGACGTGCGCACCGCGTACCTGGCCAGCCAGTCCATCGCCAGCCTCGCCCGCAAGCACGACGTCAGCCGCGGGGCCATCCGTACCGCCGTCGCCGACCTCCTGTCCGATAACACCGTCGTCGACCTGGACACCCCAGCCCCGGAGCCGCCGGTCCTCCTCGACATGCCGGGCAAGGTCGCCGACTTCCTCCGTGCGGCCGAACTGGAGCCCGCCGAGCGCGCCGTGCTCGACCAGGGCATGACTCGGCCGCGGGCCGGGCCACGATCGCCTCATGATTGATCTGGAGGTACGTGTCGAGTTCTACGAGCGCGTTGGCCCGGTCGGGGAGCCCTCCGAGGGATACCTCGGCGCGCTGGAACAGACCGAGGGCTACCGGGCCTCGGCGGTGCCGGAGGTCGGGACCTTCCTCAGTAGGTGTTTTTCTACTCGCTTCCTTGGACCGCGTCCGGCAGTCCGGGAGCGAGTGATCTTTGTTCCGGAACTAAGTGTGCATGCCGCAGGGACTTGATGGACTGGGACGATGAAGATCTTGTCGCCTCGTGTCCTGCAGGCTCTTGAACGGTTCAACGCCGCTTATCCCTGGGATCACAACGCTCACTACCATCGCTGGATCCTGCGGCAGTTGCCGAGGCGCTTCGGCCGCGCCCTGGACGTCGGTTCTGGCAGCGGTGATCTTGCAAGGCTCTTGGCCGGACGAGCCGACGTTGTGCAGGCCGTCGATTCCGATCCGGTGATCACAGCCCAGGCCCAGAAGCTGACTCCTTCCGGGCTCCCCGTCACCTTCACCGTCGCGGATGCAATAGCCGAGCTTCCTGCCGGCCCCTACGACGTCATCACGTGCGTCGCCACGATCCACCACCTGCCGTTCACAGAGGCGCTCACCCGTTTCCGCCGTCATCTGGCGCAGGGAGGGACACTGGTGATCGTCGGCCTGTCTCGAGCCCAGATCCCGGCAGACCACCTGCTCGGTGCCATCGCCATTCCGGCCAACGCCGCCATGGGCTGGCTGAAGAACAAGGGTCGCCCCTCGCAGCGACCCGTCTCTATGACTGCCCCTACTCGTCCAGCGGACATGACCTTTGACGACATCGTCCGTGAAGCCAGAGACGTCCTCCCTGGCGCACGACTGCGACGACGGCTGTTCTGGCGCTATACGCTTGTATGGAATCAGCCCTGAGTGGCCCGTGGCTTCCTCGACCAAGCGTCGGTGCGGGGGCTCTTGGACCGCCACCCTGGCGGAGCTGAATGCACGGATCGATGAGTGGGACGCCGAGGCCGGTGGGCGAGTACTTCGCCGCCGAACAGCCGCTGCTCAAACCGCTGCCGCAGGAGCCGTTCGAGACCGGCCGCTGGTCCAGCCCTCGGGTGGACCGCTACGGGTAGGTCAGTGTCCGCACCAACCGCTATTCGGTACCGGTGCGGCTGATCGGACGGCGGGTGCGGGTCTTGCTGCACGCCTCCGAAGTCGTCATCTACGACGGCCGCGTGGAGGTCGCCCGGCACGAGCGCCTGGTCGCCAAGGGCGCCGTCCGGCTGGAGCTCGACCACTACCTGGAGGCCCTGGTGCGCAAGTCCGGCGCCCTGCCGGGGGCAACGGCGCTGGAACCGGCTCGCGCCGCAGGCAAGTTCACCCCGGTTCACGACGCCTGGTGGGAAGCGGTCCGCAAGGCTCACGGCGATGCCGAGGGAAACCGCGCGCTGATCAAGGTCCTGCTGCTGCACCGGCACATGACGCACGATCACGTGGTGGCTGGCATCGCCGCCCCCGACTCCTACCGTCTCGCCCACACCAAGAACCAGCAGGACAGCGGCTGACCGGACACGAGAACCCGGATCACCGGCCCGGGACCGCGCCGACGCGGGCCAGCACGTCGTCGGCCAGCTCCCGCGGGCTCAGCTCGCCGTCGAGGAACACGGTGTCATTGGGCAGCGTGTCCACTGCGTCCATACACGACTCGATCTTGGACTTGCACCACCTACGGACCCGCTCATCCTGCTCGGGGTCGTCCGGCGTGAAGCTCCGCCCGTCGATCCGCTTCACCAACACCTCCTCGGAGACCTTGAGGAAGAAGTGGTGAGCAGCGATCCCCGCGTCCTTCAGCGCACCGAAGATCTCCTCGACATAGCCGGGGTTGACCAGCGTCATGGGTACCAGGACGGGCCGCTGATACTCCTCGACGAGTCCCACGGCCAGGTCCGCGACCTGCCGCCTCCACAGACGCAGATCCTGAAAATCACCGGTCGGGACCTCCACGATCTCGCGCAGCACATAGCCGACCATCTCCGGGTCATAGACCAGCGCCTCGGGCCAGCGCGGACGTAGTTCGTCCACCAGCGTGCTCTTCCCGCTGCCGAACGCGCCGTTTACCCAGACGATCACAAACATCTCCCCGTCGATGGATACCCCCACCGGGCACAGCCGCCCCCTTAACCACACACCGCGACGCGAAGGTGGGGCCAAAACTCACTGACAGATCATGCCCGAACGATCGACAAGTGAGGCCGAAAGCCACTGACAAGTGGGGCCAGCTCACGCTGCCGAAGCCAATGGGGCCCAGCGCCGACCTGCGACCAGCGCCCCAGCGAGCAGAAACAGGCCGAACGGGACCCTGCTCGTACTGTCGGCCGGGCCGCGAGCATCAGGCCCTGGTCGTACAGCGCGCCGAGCAGGTACCGGCGAACCTCCCGATCAGCACGGTCGCCCAGCCGTACCAGTCCAGGACAGCGCCCAGGACGAGAGCGAGTTTCACATCGCCGAACCCGAACCCGTTGCTGAGGAGGGCCGGTTCGTTGCGGTTGCCGCCAGCCAACGAGACAGCGAGTGGGGTTCCGTGTCCGTCGGTGATTACGTGATGCTCCACACGGGCCCGTCGCCGGTCTACTGGGGACGGGCCCGTGTGGAGCCCCCTTTAACGCTCCGATGTGGGAGGAGTCGACAACACAGCGGGACCAGTCCAGGCGTGACTGTCGAAATGACAGTGCCGACCGGGACGGCGAGCAGCGCACCGGCGATGTTTCCGTCGTGGTCTTGGGCAACCAGTGGCAACGACATCGCGGCCGCGGCGGGCTGCAAACTACCGGCTGCGGCGGCCCTGCGCGTCGAGCGCCACGGGCTGGTGGCCGCGGTCGCGCAGCGGCCCGGCCACTGCCCACTGCCCACTGCCCACCCCGATCACCGGCCGTATCGCCGGGCGCCCATAGTGCGAGGCCCTCGACTTCGCCGAGACGCCGAGACTGATCCGGCTGCTGGTCACCGCGTGCTTCATCGTCATCGCCTACCTCACCGGGATGCGCCCGGTCGACGTGCTCGGGCTGCGCCATGGCTGCTGCCCGGATCCCGAGCCCAACGCCTCCGGCCGCGGAGGCCGTCGGGCGGCTACAGGACCTCACCTCCTTGCCCGAAGGGCTGGACACCACCCTGGGACGGGAAAGCGATCTGTCCGGCGGGCAGCGGCAGCGCCTGGCTCTAGCACGGGCCCTGCTCGCGGACGCCGAGCCCACCTCGCAGATGGACAGCATCACCGAAAAGCGTTCCGGCGGGTCGTCGACGACCTGGCGACCACCCGAGCCGTCATGGTCGTAGCCCACCGACTGTCCATCGTGCAGCATGCTGGCCACGTGGTGATGCTGACCAACGCACCCTCCCCGACGCCGACGCCCCCCAGACGCTGATGAACCGCTGTTCTCCCTACCGGGACCTGGTCAACAGCCAGCGGACGCAGCAGTCCCGCCCCCGTTACAGCCAGTGTACTCAACGAAAAATAAGAAATAGTCCGCCAATTAGATCAAAAGGTTTTAATACCGACCTACTGTGCCCTCTGATGCCTCGTGTATGACGCCCATTGGGAAGACCGGGTAGGCAGTATGACCGTGCACGTCACACACCAAGTCTGGGCTAAGGTCACAGCCCGCAGCCGCGCTGACGCAGCGCCTGCCGCAGGCCTTGCGTAGTGGGACGGCGATGGCCGATGAGAAGGCTGCACAGTGCCCGGCTCTGCTCCCCCAGTCAAGATCCGTCGCACCGAAATGCTGCAAGAACATCGTTCAACGTCCGGCGCCGAACGCAGCCCACCGGTGCCGACAGGGACCCGCAACTGCCCGCACTGCCAACAGTCTGTGAGCATCGTGGGACCCGCAACTGCCCGCACTGCCAACAGTCTGTGAGCATCGTGGCTCTGGCGCCCACCCACAAGCCGCCAGCCCCGCCGGCCCACAGGCAGATGTCATCCCCATACGCATAATGCGCATACTCACCGCCGCTTCCTGGAGGACGCACAGCTCTTATGGTTCGGCTGGGACTGCAACCTGATCGCGCTGGGCGGCTTCAACATCCTGCGCCGCAGTTGGGCGGGCTGTCACGCGCCTCTTCGGCAAGCCAGGGTGCCGAGCACTTCTACCTGGTTCACCAAGGCGAAGAAACACTGGCCCGCCGGCCAGCAGGATGCCGTCGCCGGAGGCCGAATCGACTTCGTCCTCGAGCTACGAGGCATTCGTGCCCTTACCGAGCTGTCTGGCACGTCTCCGACCACTGCACCGCTGGACGTGGAGTTCGCCATCCCACAGCGGGACGGCCTCCGAGTGGCCTGTAGCTAGCCTGATGCTCAGCTTCCAGTCGCTTCAGTCGCTTGGCAACAGACCCCAAGAAGGTGGCCAGGAAAATCCTGCAAGGCCAGGTCACGGGCAAGTGGCACGATAGTCCGAGGCTCAGTCGCTTCAGTCGCTGCTCCTCGAGCCGGTCTACGCAATCACCCCGGCGATACGTCACCACCGTGTCTGCCCCGCCGGCTTTGGTCGGTCGCTGCCCACCTGTCATCTGTATCGAGTGCTGAGATCTGACAGGCACAGCCAGAGCCGACAGGCCTACCAGAAGCAATTCCAGCCTCGCGGCGAGGTGGGGGCATGCATTGTTGCGGGTACCGGCCCCGCAGTGTCGCATGTTCGGCGAACAGTCGCTTCAGTCGCTTCAGTCACTGGTGGGTTCCGGAGGAGCGACTGAAGCACTAGCGACCGGCCGGTCTTGAGTAGCTATCCGGAGAGTCGAGAAAACCACAGGTCAAAGCAATCGCCAGCACTCTGGAGCGACCGAAGCGACTGAACAAGGGGATATATGAGCGACCTAGTGTCTGTGCGTGTGCGTCATATATAGAGAGCTTCAGTCGCTTCAGTCGCTGATCGGCCTCCTGTGCCGTGTCTGAGCTGGTCTTTTCCTACACTGAGGTCTGTAGCGACTGAAGGCAGTTCGGTCGCTGCCGCTCGCGCCCCAGTCGCTGGCAGGCCCGGGACTGAGGCGCCTCATCAACGCCGCCACGACGCAGTTCCGCAAGTGCTCCACAACCACACCGGCCATGTTCGCTAGTCTGTGTCCGTCGTTGAGTCGCTTCGGTCGCTGATAGGGGGTCGTGATGCCTGCTGATCTGCAGTTTCGCCGCAGCGACTCACGTAAGCCTGCCCCTACGCCTTCAGTCGCTGACTTGGCACTGGCCACCGCGCAGTGGTGCGCGCGACGCGGCTGGCCCGTGCATCCCCTAGCCGCAGGCCGCAAGACACCGGCCGCGAACTGCAGCGACTGCCGCGCCAACCCGCACCCGCCTGCCACCTGCCCCTGTCTGCGCACGAGCAACTGGTGCCACGGTTTCCACGCGGCCACTCTCAACCAGGACCGTATTCAGCAGTGGTGGGGCTCCCACCCGGAATTTGGCATCGGCGTCTCCTGCGGCCCGGCCGGCCTGGTCGTTCTCGACATCGACGACCACGCCGCGGAACCCCCCGCACGTGACCTGATCCTGCCCGGCATCCCCATCGGCGACCACGTGGACCTCACCGGCCTGACCAACGGCTTCCACACCCTCGCCGTTCTTGCCGCTCTCCGCGGACAGCCGAGCCCCGCTGACGACACCACCACCCTGCGTGTCCGAACCCCCTCCGGCGGCCTTCACGTCTGGTACCGGGCCACCGACAACCGCCACTGGCTTTCCTCCGTCGGATCGAGCCCCGGCCGCGCCCTCGCCTGGCAGGTCGACATCCGCGCCCACGGCAGCTACATCATTGCCCCCGGTACCACCACCCAACACGGCACCTACACCCCTCTCGGCGAGACCCGTGAGCCGGCCGCACTCCCACTGTGGCTCGCCCAGGAACTCGCCCGCACCGG